>NZ_CP107939.1:4800000-5101930 GCF_036046055.1 Nocardia sp. NBC_00403 | reverse complement strand
CGCTTCTAACCGCCTCCGGGCGCGGCTACTGCCCGCAAGAAACAGATACCCGGCGTTGTTGTGTCGTGTGGCCCCGTTAACTGCCGAGAGCATGGGCTCCCTCATACCGGCACCGGCGAGCCCTTACTCCCCAGCGGCGGCGCGAGGTGTGATGACGATGCCGACAGACCGATCCGCGCCCCTGATCAGCTTGTGCCCGCGAATGGCGAGTTTGCCGACAAGGCCGTACTTGTCGGCGACGAGGTCGCGCACCCGCTCGGTGCCCTCGGGGCCCAGAATCTCGGCAGTCCCGGCGAGGATCTCCCCGCCTCCGGTGCGACCGCGGTTGTCGCACACCTGGACCGTGACATCCGGATTGCGCCGGATGCGCTTGACCTTCCAGGTGTAAGGGTTGGTCCACACCACGATGCGGTCGCCGTCCGGCGCCACCCAGACCGGAGTTCCGACCGTAGTGCCGTCTTTCTTGAAAGTAGTCAGCCGCGCGTACTTGCTATTGCTCACTTCATTCCACGTCATGACAAAACCGTAGGCCGCCGGCGGGGCTGGAGACATCCGTCTACGGTCACATTCCGAACTACGCGCCACGACGTACTTCCATCGCCCGTGAGCTGCCGTTATTCCCCAATCGACACCGCCTTCACAGGGCACGACCGAACCCCGTGTGATGTCACCGACGTCACGACCCGCAACGGCTAGTCGGCAGATAGTTTGGCGGGCATCGAGCGGTAGCTGTTCAGATTCACCAGGCCACGCGGGATCGGCGGGCCGTCCAGACGCAGATCCGGGTACCTCTCGAAGAGCCCGCGCAGTGCGACGGCGCCTTCCAGTCGGGCAAGACTGGCCCCCAGGCAGCCGTGCACCCCGCTGCTGAACGAGAGATGTTCTGCGGCGTTGGCCCTGGTCACATCGAATCGTTCGGGATCGGGGAAGACGGTGGGGTCCTTATTGGCGCCCGCCAGCAACAGCAGGACCAGGGAACCGGATTTGACGTGCTGATCGGCGATGTCGACATCACAGCTCGCGATCCGGCCCGTTATCCGTATGGGACCGTCGTAGCGCAGGATCTCCTCGACCGCACCCGGCCACAGCTCTGGCCGCGCCGTCAGCATGTCCAATTGGTCCGGATGGCTTGTCAGCAGCGCGATTCCATTGCCGAGCATGTTCACCGTCGTCAAGAATCCGGCGTCCAGCAGCAGGGCCGCGTTGGCCACCTGCTCGCGGCGGGTGAGCTCGCCACCTGTCACCAGCATACTGAGCACATCATCGCCCGGTTCGGCGCTGAGCCCGGCGATGTGCTGTTCGAAGTACCGCTGCCCCTCGGCCAGGTCTTCGATGGCGCGGCGGAAAGTGGTCCAGGTCAGGCCTCGGTCGAGCAGCGGCGCACCGGTATCTCCCCACTTCAGCATGGTCGAATGCATGTCGGCGGGCAACCCGAGAATCTCGGCGATGATCGCGATGGGCAACTGCGCGGAGAAGTCGTCGATCAGATCCGGTCGCGGCGTCGATTTCAGGCGTTCGAGCAGGTCATCGGTTACTTCGACAACCCGTTCCCCCAGTTTGGCTATCGCCTTCGGCGTGAATGCTTGCCCGACCAGGCGTCGGTAGTGGGCGTGTTCCGGCGGATCGGTCACCAGCATCGAGGGCGGTTCCGCGAGGTTGGGAAGTTCCAGATCGGTCTTGGTCAGCACCCAGCGGATCGGCTTCGGCAGGGCTCGATTGTTGGGCGTGACCACGCCGAAGCGACGGTCCCGCAGGATCAGTCGGCACAGTTCGTGGTCCGCGGTCACGCGAACCCTCGATATCGTGGGCATCCGTCCCCGCCGCCGGATCTCCTCGATGGATCGAGGCGCTCCGAGCCCGCGATCCGGACCGGCCAGGATCTGCGCGAGGGGATCGCCCCGACGCGCCGACCACACGAGATAGGACCTTGCCAGGCCATGCAGGACCAGCCACCGAATCCACGCGCGCGTTAACATTGTCACCTCCCACGCTGGACTGTCCCTATGGTAGAGCGCCGTCGACGGCACTGTCGGCTAATCTTTGGCTAGCCGCCGTCTGCGATGGCGACGGAGGGGGCCGGAAGGCGCTGCGTATGGCCGACACGGTGGTCGAACGGACCGACTCCGGCTTGTGGTCCCGGTTCGCAGGTAGCGTGGTAGAAACAGACTTTGCCGGGATCAGCAACCCCCGACGATGCCCATCGCCATGATCATCGCCAGGTACCGGCCACCCGCTCGCGCGTTACCGAGTTTTCCGAATCACCAGGAGGTTTGGGGATGTGATGGAGCGACCTTCAGATCAGGTGCGCGGCACAATGGACAGGCGCGGTTTCGTCAAGGGCGTCGGCCTGGCCGCTATGATGCTGGGCCTTGCGGGTGGAAGCACGCTGGCGACGGCCCGGTCCCTGGCGCGGGCCGACGACCACGGCCTGAACCCGAGCGCGGCGGTATACCGCGCACTGGTGCCGGAAATCTTCGCGCCGCTGCCGGATCCGGCCGACCATGTGCCTGCGATCGTCGTCGGCTCTGGGTTCGGGGCGTCGATCACCGCGCTGCGCCTGGCGCAGTCCGGGACCGAGGTCGCGGTGCTCGAGCGTGGGTCACGCTGGCCGAATGATCTGTGGCGCGACATCTTCACCGTCGACACGATTCCGGATGGTCGCGGCTTCTGGCATCGCACCTCCTTTACCGGCGTGACCGGGATCCCCATGTCGTTCGATCCGTTCGGCGGTGTCCTCGACGTTTCCAGCTACCCGGGCATCGACGTGTGGCGCGGAGCGTGTGTGGGCGGCGGGTCGGTGGTGTTCACCGGGGTGATGATCGAGCCGGAGCAGCGGTTCTTCGACCATGTGTTCGGCGGTGTGGTCGACTACCACGAGATGCATGATGTCTACTACCCCCGGGTCCGAAATATGCTGCGGCCGAGCCCGATCCCGGACGACATCTATCACTCCGTCGCGTTCGCACACGCGCGGGCCTGGGATGATCAGTTCCGCGCGGCCGGCTATGTGCCGCAGCGCATCGACGGCACGTGGAATTGGAACGTCATCCGCGACGAGCTGGCCGGACGATCGACGCCGTCGGCGACGGTCGGCTGTTCGAACCTCGGCAATTCCAACGGCGCGAAGTTCGATCTGAATCAGAACTACCTGCGCTATGCCGAGAACACCGGCGTTGCCCGGATCTACCCCGGCCACCGAGTGGACGCCATCGCCAAGGAACCGGGAGCGTCGGGTCGTTATACCGTTACCGTGACCAAACTCGCACCTACCGGTGAGGTGCTCCGTATCCGGACGCTGACCTGCGACAAGCTATTCCTCGGTGCGGGCTCCATCGGCACCTCCGAGCTACTGGTGCGCGCACGGGAGACCGGCGCGCTGCCGAACCTGAACGAGCACATCGGCGAAGGCTGGGGCAGCAACGGTGATGTCGGCCTGGCACGGCCGCTCGACTCGTTGGACGTAGGTCTGCAGGGCACGCCGTCCGCGAGCCGGATTCTGGACGAGGCGGGCGCACCTGTGTCGCTGGAGAACTGGTTCATCCCCGGCGCAACGCCTTTCGACATCGGCACTCTCGCGTCGCTGGGCATAGTGCTCGACGACACCCGCGGCCGGTTCGTCTACAACCCGGCCGACGGGCGGGTGGACCTACAGTGGCCTGAAGACGGCGCTGCCGGCTACCTCGCGCGAGCGCAGGAGGTCAACGACAAGGCGGCCTGCCACTGCCTGTCCCTCGCCCCACCGGTCATCGGTGGGGACGCCTCATTCACCTCGCATCCTTTGGGCGGCGCAGTGATCGGACGCGCAACGGACGGGCACGGTCGGGTGCATGGTTATCGAGGCCTGTACGTGATGGACGGGGCGGCTGTGCCCGGCAGCACTGGAACAGTGAACCCGTCGTTGACGATCAGCGCGCTGGCTGAGCGCAATATCGAACAGATAATCCGTTCTGGGGAGTAGTCGAGGCCGAGATGCACGCAGGATACCGTTGTGCACGCCCCATCGAGTAACGTGCCCGCATCATTATCGTCGAAATACGGACAAATAATAAGCACGATCAGGAGAAGCGCGCCGGAACCTTACTTATTATTTGTCTTATTTGTCCGAATAGAACAGTAAAGCCACGGAGAGTCGAAGTCCCCCGCCTTGCTTCCGAAAGCCACTGCCCCACCGCCTGCGACATGTCGCCAGTTCCCGAGGAGGTTTTCGAGGTCACTGCGGTCCACTTCGACCCAACCCACATTTCCTCTGACGTCGCATCAAAAACGCAGGTCATGGTAGCTATTTCCCTCGCTGCCGGTGGCTGGGTCATCAATCCCGACGGGCCGGCCGCCCTAGCGATCAGGCAGCGGCAATCCGCAATTGGGTGTCGAGTCAAGTGCGTTGAGGTGTCCGAGTAAGCGCCTCGAGATGTCGGGCCGAGGCGGATGGTCACGAGTCGAACGGGGTCGCCATCCAGGCCCGATGGACCTCACGATCTTCATGGATAAGTCGCAGAGCGGCGCCCTATCAATTCCGCAAATTCAGACATTATTTCACCGCGCGGATCATGGGTCCGAGGGTATGCGCATACCAATCAGTCGGCTTATACTGGGCGCGGTCGGGTCTGGAGGCAAGTGATGACCGTTCTGCGACCGCAGTTCCCACCCGACGCCGGATCGGGCGGGGATACCGGGCCAAACGTGTCGGTCACTCAGCCAGTGCCGCTGTCTGCGGGGCAGCGGGGGCTGTGGCTGGCGCAGCAGTTGAGCCCGGACGTGCCGATATGTGAGGCGCAGTATCTCGAGTTCCATGGGGATCTGGATCTGGAGGTATTGCGTGAGACGTCGATTCGAGTCGGCCTCGAATTCCAATCGGGGTATCTGCGGCTGGTCGAGGTCGACGGTGAGCCGTATCAGTTGTTCGACCCGTTGCTTGAATCGACGGGGCCGGTCATCGATATGCGTGGTGAACCGGACCCCATGGCCGCAGCCTTGCAGTGGATGCGCCGGGAGTACACCGCACCTCTGGAGATGACCCGCGACCGGTTGGTCGCATGGGTGGTTGTGCAGGTCGGAGATCGACATTTCCTGTGGTACTGCAGGATTCACCACGTCGCATTGGACGGCTACGCCGCGATGATGGTGATGAACCGGGTCGCGGCGCTGTACACGGCGGCGGTGCAGGGCCAGACAGCAGAGCCGAACCGAGCGGCGGACCTGCGCACCCTCTACGAGGCCGACTGCAGTTACCGAGAGTCGAAGCGGTTCACCAGCGACCAAGCCTATTGGGTGGACAGACTCGCCGATGTCGAGGACGAGTCCAGCCTCGCCACCGGGTACGCACCCGCGCGCGCCGACAGTGTGGTCGCGAAAGGCGAACTCCCCACGGGGACGGTAGGGCGGATTGATCATTCCGCGAAAGCGTTGGAGGCGACCCCGGCCGCGGTGGTGATCGCCGCATTCGGAAGTTATCTGGCCCGTATGACGGGGCGAGACGAGGTCCTGGTCAATATTCCCGTGTCGGGTCGCACGACCGCGGTGCTGCGGCGGTCGGGGGGAGTCTTCGTCAACGTCGTGCCGCTTCCGATCGTGCTCGGCACTGAGGATACGGTCGCGATGCTGGTGCGGCGGGTGCAGTCCGACCTGATAGGAGCGTTGCGGCACCAGCGGTGCGGCCTCACCGACATTCGCGCCGCCGCGGGATACAGCGGGCAGCGGCGTTTCGCGGGTCCGATGGTGAATGTCATGTATTTCCCCCAGCAGATCCGTTTTGGATCGGTGACCGGGGAGTTCCATCTCCTGAGCTCGGGGCCCGTCGAGGATTTGTTGGTCGACCTATATCAGACCGGAGACCCGCCGCGAACGATTCTCCACTTCTTGGCCAATCCCAACCTCTATACCGGCCCCGAATTGTCGGCGCATTGCACCGGATTTTTGGAGTTCCTCGACGCGTTCGCAGCCGCCACGCCTGGCACTGATCTCGGGCAGGTCCACCCCAGCAGCGCCCGCCACGGCGCTCGGATCCGGCGCCGCCGCCAGAACCTGGCGTTCTGGCGCGCCACGCTCGCGAACCTTCCCGGGGAGCTTTGTCTGCCAATCGACAGGCCGCGGCCGGTGGCGAAATCGACTCGGGTTGCCACTGCGAGTTATTCATTGCGTGCCGGGCTGGTTGGATCGTTGAAAGTGATTGGGCAGCAACATAATTCATCACTGTTCATGGTGATTCACGGCGCGTTGGCGGTTCTGCTTGCCCGGTTGAGTGGTAGCACCGACATTCCGATCGGCACACCGATCCCCGGGCGTGGCGCAGCCGCGCTCGACGACGTGATCGGCATGTTCGTCAACACTCTGGTGTTGCGGACCGACATCGATCTCGATGAATCGTTCACCGATCTGCTAGGCCGGATCAGGCAGGTCGACCTGGACGCTTTCGAGCATGCCGATGTTCCGTTCGAGCAGTTGGTGGATCAGCTCGTTGTGCAGCGATCCCAGTCCCGGTACCCGCTGTTCCAGGTGCTTTTGGCATTCCAGAATCTGGAACGAGTTGAGCTCGAGCTGCCTGGTCTCGCGGCGTCGGTGGTCGACCTGCCTACCGAGGTGTCTCGTTTCGACCTGCACTTCGTGCTGTCGGACGACCGTGACAGCGGCGACATGACGGCATCGGTCACCTATGCCACGGATTTGTTCGACGCGTCGACCATCGATTCTCTTGTGCATCGGTGGATCCGGGTACTGGAGTCGGTTGCCACCGATCCCATGGTTGCGGTCGGGACGATCGAGGTGCTCGAGCCTGCCGAACGAGCCGATCTGTTGACACGCTCCGGTGCACCGACCGTGGTGCCCACCACCCTGGCCGACCTGCTGACCACGGCGGCCGTGCAGGATCCCGATGCCACGGCGATCGTGTTCGACGGGCAGCAGCTGAGCTACCGAGAGTTGGACGAGCGTTCGAACCGATTAGCGCGGGTCCTCATCCAACGGGGTATCGGCCCGGAAGACATCGTCGCGATCAGTATGCCGCGCTCTATGGATTCGGTCCTCGCGGTATGGGCGATCACCAAATCGGGAGCTGCTTTCCTGCCGATCGACCCGACCTACCCCACCGAACGCATCACCTACATGATGACCGATTCGAAAGCGGCCATCGGTCTGACCATGACATCAGTACGCGCACGACTCCCCGACAACATCGACTGGCTGATACCGGACAACCTCGACAAGGACTTCGGTGCCCAGCCGATCTCCGATCCCGAACGCACAACCCCGCTACGACCGCAGCATCCAGCGTATCTGATCTATACCTCGGGCTCGACCGGTGTGCCGAAGGGCGTGATCGTGACGCATGCCGGGTTGGCCGTGCTCAGTTCCGAACAGCGGGAACGCTATGCGGTGACTGCGGTTTCGCGGACCCTGCATTTCGCGTCGCCGAGCTTTGATGCATCGGTCTGGGAGTTGCTGCTTGCGGCGGGTGCCGGCGCCACGATGGTGATCGTCGTGCCCGGCATCTACGGTGGCGCAGAGCTGGCTGAGCTACTGCGCCGCGAGCGGGTGACCCACGCCGTGATCACGCCGGCGGCGTTGACTTCGGTGGATCCGGACGGGCTCGACAACCTGCGAGTCGTCGTTGCTGCCGGTGATGCTTGCCCGCCGGAACTGGTGCGGCGCTGGACGGCCGACGGTCGTGAGTTCTTCAATGCTTACGGTCCGACCGAGGCCACGATCATGACGAACCATGGCACTCCGTTGGTGGCGGGTGCGTTGGTTACGATCGGCGGTCCGATTCGCGGTGTCTCGGAGTGGGTGTTGGATCAGCGGCTGCAACCCGTACCAGTCGGTGTAGCGGGTGAGTTGTATATCGCGGGTGCTGCGCTGGCCCGCGGATATCATCGTCGGGCAGGTGTGACGGCCGAGCGTTTCGTAGCCTGTCCCTGGAGACCCGGTGAGCGTATGTATCGTACGGGGGATGTGGTTCGGTGGACGGCCGACGGAGCGGTCCAGCATCTCGGCCGTTCCGACTTCCAGGTGAAAATTCGGGGCCTACGCATCGAACTCGGTGAGATCGATGCGACACTCGCCGCCCACGAGACCGTCGGTTTCGCCACCACCATCGGCCACCGCAACGATTCCGGGGCCGAGTCGCTGGTTTCGTATGTCGTTGCCACGCCGGATCACTCGATCGATACCGCAACCCTGACCAAATACCTCACCGACCGGTTACCGTCCTACATGGTCCCGCCCTCGATCATGGTGCTGGACCACATTCCATTGACACCGGTGGGCAAACTCGACCGCAAGGCACTACCGAAGCCGGTACACACCGACAAAAAGGCGTTCCGAGCGCCTGAGACGCTGATAGAACACACGATCGCTCGAGTGTTCACCGATGTACTTGGTATCGACACAATCGGTCTCGACGACTCGTTCTTCGACATGGGCGGAGACAGTTTGGTCGCGACCCGGGTTGCGATGCGACTCGGGGCCGCGCTGGAAACCGAGGTTCCGGTGCGGCTGTTGTTCGAGGCATCCACGGTAGCGGCGCTCGCAACCCATATCGAGCGGCATGCCGGCACGGGGCGACAACGCCCACCACTGATCGCCTGGCCGCGCCCCGAGCTCGTGCCGTTGGCACCGGCCCAACAACGGATGTGGTTCTTCAACCAGTACGACACCAGTTCGGGGGCATACAATGTGCCGATCGCCATTCGGCTGCGTGGCGAGTTGAGCGTCGACGCCCTGCGATCGGCCGTGGTTGACGTGCTACGCAGACACGAGTCTTTGCGGACACGATACCCGGACCACGACGGAACGCTGATCCAGCTGATCGAACCCGCCGACGAGGTCGACTTCGAGCTCGGCCTGGTATCGGTTCCGCCGAGCCAACTGGACGCAGCGGTAACCGAATTCGTCACCGAAGGTTTCGATGTGAGCACCCGGGCACCAGTGCGTGCCCGATTGTTCCGCACGGCCGGTGGCGAGGAGCCCGAATACGTGTTGACCGTTGTGGTGCACCACATCGCCGCGGACGGTTTCTCCATGACACCGCTGGCCCGCGACGTGACGACTGCGTACACCGCACGGATCCGCGGAGAACGCCCTTCGTGGACACCGCTGCCTGTCCAGTACGCGGACTACGCACTGTGGCAACGAGCCGCCCTCGGCTCGCCCGACGATCCGGAATCGCTTTGCGCCCAGCAGATCCGGTACTGGACCGAAACTCTGGGCGGAGTGGCCGAGGAGCTTCGTCTGCCGACTGACAGGTCGCGGCCGGTGGTGGCGTCGAATCGGGGGGCCACCATCGACTACACGCTGGACGCGAAGTTGATGCAGTCGCTGGAAAGGTTCGCGCGGCAACAGAATTCGTCACTGTTCATGGTGGTCCACAGCACGCTCGCGGTCCTGCTCGCCCGACTGAGTGGCACCACAGACATTCCGATCGGCACACCGATCGCCGGGCGCGGCGCAGCAGAACTCGACGACGTGGTCGGCATGTTCGTCAACACACTGGTATTGAGAACCGACATCGATCTCGCCGAATCATTCACCGACCTCCTCAGCCGCACCAGACAGGTCGATCTGGATGCCTTCGACCACGCCGACATTCCATTCGAACAACTCGTCGACCAACTCGCCCCGCAACGGTCCCAATCCCGACACCCGCTCTTCCAGGTGATGCTGGCATTCCAAAATCTGGAACAAGTGAAACTCGAACTGCCCGGCCTCGATATATCGATAGTCGACCTGTCCAGTGAGGTGTCCCGCTTCGATCTGCAGGTCGTATTGTCCGACACCCATGACAGCGGCGAGATCGCAGTAGCGGTCACCTATGCCACGGATCTGTTCGACGCACCAACTATTGATTCTCTGGTACATCGCTGGATCCGGATACTCGAGTCGGTCGCCACCGATCCCATGACTCCGGTCGGGATGATCGAGGTACTCGAGCCCGCCGAACGAGCTGATCTACTGGCGCGTTCTGGTGCGCCCGCGGCGGCGCCCACCACTTTGGCCGACCTGTTGACCGCGGCAGCTGCTCGAGACCCCGAGGCCACCGCGATCGTGTTCGAGGGGCGGCGACTGAGCTACCGGGAGTTGGACGAACGTTCCAACCGGATGGCCCGACTACTCATCCAACGCGGAATCGGCCCGGAAGATATTGTCGCGATAGGTATTCCACGCTCGCCGGAGTCGGTACTCGCGGTATGGGCGATCGCCAAGTCGGGAGCAGCGTTCCTACCGATCGACCCGACCTATCCCCTCGAGCGCATCACCCACATGCTGACCGATTCGACAGCGGCCATCGGATTGACCGTGGCATCGGTGCGCGCCCGGTTACCCGACGATGTCGACTGGTTGACAGCCGACAACCCCGACAATGCCATCAGTGCCCAGCCGATCTCCGACTGTGACCGCGTACGCCCGCTGCGAGTCGATGACATCGCCTACGTCATCTACACCTCCGGATCAACCGGACTACCCAAAGGCGTCGCGGTCACCCACCGCGGACTCCGCAACTGCGCCACCGAGCACCACGATGCCATGAACATCGAATCGCGTTCTCGTATTCTGCATTTGGCTTCACCCAGCTTCGACGTATCGGTACTGGAATTGTTGCTGACGTTGCGCGCAGGCGCGACCATGGTCATCGCACCCAGCGACATCTACGGCGGCGACGAACTCGCCGAACTACTCGACCGCGAGCACGTCAGCCACGGCCTCATCACACCGTCCGCATTGTCCACCATCGACCACACCCGTTGGCCACTGCCAGAGTGGGAACACCTAGCAGTCGGTGGTGAGCAGTACGGCACCGAGTTGGTCGAGCGCTGGAGCGGTGGGCGCGACATGGTGAACGATTATGGTCCGACCGAGGCGACGACCACGACAAACCAGAGCGCTCAGTTGGTGGCGGGTGAGTCGGTCACGATCGGTGGCCCGATTCGTGGTGTCTCGGAATGGATACTGGACCAACGACTACAACCCGTACCAGCCGGTGTAGCAGGCGAACTGTACATCGCGGGCACACTCCTGGCCCGCGGATACCACCACCGAGCAGCCCTGACAGCCGAACGCTTCACAGCCTGCCCCTGGATACCCGGCGAACGCATGTACCGCACCGGAGACATAGTCCGGTGGACAACCAACGGATCGATCCAACACCTCGGCCGATCCGATTTCCAGGTAAAAATCCGCGGACTACGCATCGAACTAGGCGAGATCGACACAACACTCACCACCCACGAAAGCGTCGGCTTCGCCACCACCATCGGCCACCACAACGAATCCGGCACCGAGTCACTGGTCTCGTATGTCCTTGCCGCACAAGGGCACTCGATCGACATCACCACCCTCACCGAACACCTCACCAGCCGGCTACCGTCCTACATGGTCCCATCCACCATCATGGTGCTCGACCACATCCCGCTGACACCGGTCGGCAAACTGGACCGCAAAGCACTACCAGATCCCGTATTCACCGACACCACACCGTTCCGAGCACCCCGAACACCCCTCGAACACACGATCGCCGAATCGTTCACCGGTGCATTAGGTATCGACACGGTCGGTCTCGACGATTCGTTCTTCGCCCTCGGCGGCGACAGCATCATGTCGATCCAGCTGGTCACTCGAGCCAGGGCGGCGGGTGTGGTGTTCTCCGCGCGCGACGTGTTCGAGCGCAAAACGGTCGCCGGGCTGGCCCAGATCGCCGTCCGCGACAACAGCGCGGCGGCCTGCCTTCCGAAGGAACTACCTGGCGGGGGTGTGGGGCCGATGCCGGCCACACCGAGCATGCAATGGCTGATCGAACGCGCGGAGTCGGGGTTCGACCGCTTCTCGCAGGCAGTGGTGCTGGGTCTGCCGGCGGGGATCGACCTGCAGAGGATGACGGGCACGGTGCAGGCGGTGCTCGATCGGCACGACATGCTGCGCGCGCGGCTGCGCCCGGGCGCCGAAGGGAGCTGGACGTGGGAGGTGCTGCCCGTCGGGATGGTTCGAGCCGACGACATCGTCCACCGGGTGGCCACGGACGGAAAGCTGGGAAGTGTCGAGTTCCGTGCGTCGGCGGCGGCAGAGTTGGATGTCGGCGCGGACCGGCTCGATCCAGGCGCTGGGATCGTGATGCAGGTGGTGTGGTTCGATCCGGTGGACGCAGCGGAGCCGGGCAAGGCGCTGGTGCTGGTGCATCGTTCGGTGATCGACAGTGTTTCCTGGCGGGTGCTGATCGCGGATCTCGCGGTCGCGTGGGCGCGGATAGCATCCGGCGAGCTACCCGAACTGGCCCCGGTCGGGACGTCGATGCGCAGGTGGGCGCACGGGCTGGCCGAGGCAGCCCTACAGCCGCAGCGGGCCGCCGAACTCGAACTGTGGCAAGCGATGTCCGTCGGCGACGATCCGATGATCGGATCCCGGCCACTCGACCCCGCGATCGACGTGGCTGCCACCGTTCGCTCGGTCGAGGTCGACTTGTCCCCCGAGCTGACCGAGGCGCTGTTGACCGACGTGCCCGCGGCATTCCACGGCAGCGTGCGTGACGGGTTGCTGGCCGCGCTTGCGGTGGCGGTGACGAAGTGGCGGCGCGAGCATGAGACGGAAGCCTCCGGTCGCCCGCTAGTGGACGTCGTGATCGGTCTCGAAGAGCCCGGCCGCGTGGAAGGCGCCGTCCCGGGTTCGAATCTGAGCCGGACGGTCGGCTGGTTCTCCACGAGGTTTCCGATGCGCCTGGATCTGTCGGGCATCGATCTCGATGACGCGTGCGCCGGCGGGCCGGCTATGGGGGCAGCGGTCAAGTCCGTCAAGGAGCAACTCCTCGCTGTCCCGGACCACGGAATCGGCTACGGCTTGTTGCGGTATCTCAACCCGGACACCCGACCGATACTCGAGGCGCTGCCGACGCCGCAGATCGAGTTCAACTACGTCTCCACGAGGATTCCCGAAGGAATGCAGTCGGCCGGATGGATGCCGGTGGACAACGATGGCAACCTCGCGAGTGCCGAGCTCGCCGGTGCGCAGAATCCGGAACTGCCGGTGTCGGCGGCGCTCGACATCAATGCCTTCACCCTCGACGATGAGGGCCGGCCGCGGTTGCGGGCAATCTGGTCGTATCCCGACAGGGTGCTCACTGTCGACGAGGTGCGTGAGGTGGCGGAGTCGTGGTGCCAGGTATTGACCGCGTTGGCAACACATATCCACGGCGCCGGGGCCGGACGGACGCCGTCGGATCTGGGTCTGATCAGGCTCGGGCAGTCCGAGATCGAGCGACTCGAAGACAGCTACCCGGCGTTGAGCGATGTCTGGCCACTGACTCCGTTGCAGGAGGGGTTGCTGTTCCATGCGCTGGTGTCCGAGGAGTCGACGGACGCCTACTTGGTGCAGTTGGTCCTCGAGTTGCGTGGGCAGGTCGATCCGGAGCGGCTGCGCCGGACCGGACAACTGCTGCTCGACCGGCACGCGAATCTGCGCACCGCATTCGTCACCGACACCGCTGCCGGACCGGTGCAAGTCGTCAATGAAGATGTCGAGGCTCCATGGTCGGAGCTCGACCTGTCCGGGTTTGATGACCATGCGCGGAATCGCGAGTGGGATCGCCTGATCGCCGCGGACCGGGTGACCCGGTTCGACCCGGCTCGTGCGCCGCTGCTCCGCTGGATGCTGGTCACCACGGGGCCGGAGCACTACCGGCTCGTGCTGACCAATCATCACCTGCTGCTCGACGGCTGGTCGACGCCGCTGCTCCTGAAAGAGTTTCTGATCCTCTACGCCACCGACGGCGACGCCTCGATACTGCCGCGTACACGGCCCTACCGGGACTTCCTGGCATGGATCGTAGGGCGGGACCCGGCTGCGTCACTCGAAGCTTGGGCCCGCGCGTTCGACGGCGCCGACGGGCCGACCCTGGTGGCTCCGGCCGATCCCGGCCGCCCGTACACCGAATCACGGGATGTGCTCGGCGAACTGACCGAGGAACAGACCGCGGCGCTGACCGGCCTAGCGCGGGCCCGTGGAATCACCCTCAACACCGTGATCCAAATGGCATGGGCGATCGTGTTGGGCACATTGACGTCCCGGGAGGACGTGACATTCGGCGCTACAGTGTCCGGACGGCCCCCGCAGATCTCGGGCATCGAATCGATGATCGGGCTGTTCATCAACACACTGCCGGTCCGCGTCCGTCTCGACCCCGCCGAGAGCTTGGGGCAGCTGCTCGACCGGATCCAGGCCGAGCAGGCCGCGCTGCTCGATCACCACTACGTGGGCCTGACCGACATCGAGCGGGTGGCCGGGCCAGGGACGGTATTCGACACGATCACGGTGTTCGAGTCCTTTCCGATCGATCGTGGTGGGCTGACCGCCGATACCGACATCGGCGGCATGCGGCTGCTCGACGTGACCGGCACCGACGCCGCGCACTATCCGCTGGGAGTGGTTGCGCGTGTCGACACGCGGCTGCACCTCAAAATCAAGTACCTGCCCGAACTCTTCGACCAGGACACGATGGATGCAACCCTGCAGCGTGTCCTGCGCGTGATCAGCGTCGTTGCGGCCGACCCGGATCTGCCGCTGGCCCGGCTGGATCTGCTCTCCCCGGCCGAGCACCGGGAGTTGACGCCGGTGTCGGGTGACCCGGCTGTGCCGGAGCAGGTGTTGCCGAAGGTGCTGGCGGCCGCGGCGGAGCGCGATCCGAGGGCGGTCGCGGTGGTGTGCGGGGAACGGCGGTGGACGTACGGCGAGCTGGATGCGGAGTCGAATCGGTTGGCACGGTTGCTGATCGGTCGGGGTGTGGGGCCGGAGGCGAGTGTTGCGGTCGGGTTGCCGCGGTCGGTCGATTCGGTGCTAGCGCTGTGGGCGGTGGCTAAGTCGGGGGCAGCGTTCGTGCCGGTGGACCCGCAGTACCCGACCAGCCGGGTCGAGCACATGCTCTCCGATTCGGGTGTGGCGGTGGGAATCACACTGTCGGAGTGGTGTGATCGGCTCCCTGCGGCGGTGCCGTGGTTGGTCCTCGACGAGTCGGCGGTCGAGGCGGAGGTTGCGGGGTTGCCGGCGTTGCCGGTGACCGATGCGGAGCGAACATCGCCGGTGCGGGTCGACAATGCGGCGTACGTGATCTACACATCCGGCTCGACAGGTATGCCGAAGGGTGTGGTGGTGTCGCATCGAGGGCTGGCGAACCTGGTGGCCGAACAGGGTTCGCGGTTCGACATCGGACCGACCGCGCGGGTGCTGCATTTCGCGTCTCCAAGTTTCGATGCGGCGATGCTGGAACACCTGTGGGCGTTCGCAACGGGTGGGCGGCTGGTGATTGCGCCCCCGACCATCTACGGCGGGGGCGAGCTGGCGCAGATCCTGTTGCGCACAAAGGTGACCCATGCCGCGCTGACGCCCGCCGCTTTGGGGACGGTCGATCCGGACGGGCTCGAGGACCTCCGGACCGTCGTGATCGGTGGCGAGGCGCCCTCACCCAAGTTGGTGTCACGGTGGGCACCGGGCCGGAGATTCTTCAACACCTACGGTCCGGCGGAGGCCACGATCATGACCGATGTCGGTGCGCCGATGGTGGCAGGTGAGGCGGTGACGATCGGCGGACCGATCCACGGGGTCGGTCAGGTCGTGCTCGACGCGTGGTTGCGACCAGTGCCGGTCGGGGTCGTCGGGGAGTTGTATCTGGCGGGCCCGGGTCTGGCTCGCGGTTACCGCAACGGGATAGGTCTGACGGCGTCGCGGTTCGTCGCCGATCCGTTCGCAGGCCCGGGGCAGCGCATGTATCGGACCGGCGACCTGATGCGGTGGCTGCGGCTACCTGAGGGAAGTCTGGCGCTCGATTATGTGGGCCGGTCGGACTTCCAGGTCAAGGTGCGTGGTTTCCGCGTCGAGCTCGGCGAGGTCGAATCGGCTCTGCGAGCCTGCCCGGTTGTGGCCAGTGCGGTAGCGACTGTGCACCGGGACCCTGCCATCGGCGACCGGTTGATCGGGTATGTGGTGCTTGAGCCCGGCACCGACCTCGACGCGGCCGCCGTCCTCGCGTTCGTCGGGGAGCGATTGGCCTCGCACATGGTGCCCGCGACTGTCGTGGTGCTCGACGCGCTACCGATGACGGCGAACGGCAAGCTCGACCGCACCGCTCTGCCCGCGCCGGACTTCACCACGCGCCGCGGCGAATTCCGGGCACCGGCTACCGAGGTGGAAACGGCTCTCGCGAGCCTGTTCGCCGAGGTATTGGGTATCGATACGGTCGGTCTCGATGATTCGTTTTTCGCCCTGGGCGGCGACAGCATCATGTCGATCCAATTGGTGACTCGGGCCAGGGCGGCGGGTGTGGTGTTCTCCACGCGCGAGGTGTTCGAACGTAAAACAGTGGCCGGGCTGGCCGAGATCGCCGTTCTCGACGACAGCACCGCGGCGACCTCCCTTCCGACGGAACTGCCCGGCGGCGGCGTAGGGCCGATACCGGTGACACCGATCATGTGTTGGATGTTCGAGCGCGGCGGCTTCGACCGTTTCTGTCAGTGGGTGATGCTCACTCTGCCGACCGGCATCGACGCCACCGGAATCGATGCCACCGTCCAGGCAGTAATCGATCAGCACGACATGCTGCGATCTCGACTACGCCCGGAACCCGCGCACACGTCGGGCTGGGCGCTGCGGGTACAACCGACAGCGATGCCCACTGCCGGATTGATCCGGCGCGTGCCGGTGGATGCGGCACCCGGCAGCAGCGTCTTCGCCACGCTCGCCGACGCTGAGGCGAATGCCGCGGCCGAACGCCTCGACCCCGCAGCCGGGGTCATGCTCCAGCTGGTCTGGTTCGATTGGGCCGGACAGCCGGGACGGCTGCTCGTCGTCGCACATCACCTGGTCATCGACGGCGTATCGTGGCGGATCCTCGTTCCCGATTTCGCTGCGGCATGGGCTCAGCTCAGCGTCGGGCAACAGCCGCGGCTCGCGCCTGTCGGCACCTCGATGCGACGCTGGGCGCATGCTCTGAACGCCGCCGCCGAAAGTCGCGATGAACTCGACTGGTGGCGGTCCACGCTCGGCGTTGCCGATCCGCCGATCGGTACCCGCCCGATCGACCCGGTCGTGGACGTGCAAGCCACCGTCGCCACTGTCGAGGTGGCGCTACCTACCGAGGTGACCCGCGCCGTACTCACTACCCTGCCCCGAGCCTTCCACAGCAACGTGCACGACGCCCTCATCGCCGGGCTCGCGCTGGCGCTGACTCGATGGCAGTGCCGCCACGGCAACACCGTCACCGAGGCGCTGCTCACCTTGGAAAGCCACGGCCGCCACGACACGGTTCTTCCCGGTGCCGACCTCACCCGCACCGTCGGATGGTTCACGACCACCTACCCGGTGCGACTCGACCTGTCCGATATCGACATCGACGATGCGTTCGCCGCAGGGGCTGCCGCCGCGGCTGTCCTCAAGTCGGTCAAGGAACAACTCCGACAGGTCCCCAACCACGGGATCGGCTATGGGCTACTGCGCTACCTCAACGCCGATACCGCCCGCATCCTGCGTGAACTGCCCACCCCCCAGCTGAGCTTCAACTATCTCGGTCGGTTCGACACCACTCCCGCGACGTTGCGCGATGTCGCGTGGATGCCCGTCGGCGACGACACTGTGGGCGGCGGCGTCCAGAATCCCGACGCACCCGTCGCAGCCCTGCTCGGCATCAACGCGGTCACCATGGACACATCGGACGGGCCTACCCTTACCGCCGCCTGGGAGTATCCGACCGGTCTACTCTCCTACACCGAGGTCGCCGACCTCGCGGGACTGTGGCGCGACGCGGTGACCGCTCTGGCCGCCCACGCGTCCGGGCCCGGCGCCGGCGGGCTGACCCCTTCCGACGTCGACCTCGTCGACCTCGACCAAGACACAATCGACCGGCTCGAAATCAAACGTTCGACACTGGACGACATATGGCCGCTCACGCCGCTGCAGACGGGGTTGCTATTCCACGCCCAGCTCGCCGACGGGGCCCTCGACGCCTACATCGTGCAACTCTGTTTGGAACTCGGCGGGCACGTCGACGCGGACCGGCTACGCCGCGCGGCGCAGACTCTCATCGGACGGCACCCGAACCTGCGGACCGCGTTTGTGCGCGCCGGCGCCGGTGAAGCGGTCCAGGTGGTGCACCAGCACGTCGACGTGCCCTTCACCCAGATCGACTTGGCCGAGCGCGATGACACCGAGGCTGCGCTCGAAGAGCTCATGGACACCGACCGCCGCACCTGCTTCGATGTGACCACGGCGCCACTGCTGCGACTGACACTGATCAGCACCGCACCCCAGCAGTACCAACTGCTGGTGAGCATGCATCACATCCTGATAGACGGCTGGTCCACGCCACTGCTGATCCGGGAACTGCTGACCCTCTACGCCACCGACAGCGATGCCACGGTGCTGCCCCTCGTGCGTCCCTACCGCGACTACCTGAGGTGGCTGAACTCCCAGGACCAGGATGCGGCGGAAGCCGCGTGGGCGCAGACACTCGAGGGCATAACCGAGCCGACTCTGCTGGTGCCCGCGGACCGCGGCCGTCGGCCCACCATCGCCGCACGCGAAATCCGGGTGCAGCTGAGCGAACAGCGCACCGCGGCCCTGGTCGCGGTGGCCCAGCAACAAGAGGCCACGCTCAACACCCTCATCGAAGCCGCCTGGGCGATCGTGCTCGCCACTTCCACCGCCCGCGAGGACGTGGTCTTCGGCACCACCGTCTCCGGGCGCCCCCCGCAAATCCCCGGCGTCGAATCGATGATCGGGCTGTTCGTCAACACCGTGCCCGTGCGGGTCCGGCTCGACCACCGCGAAACCCTGGCCCAACTACTACGGCGAATCCAAACCGAACAAGCCTTGCTGCTCGACCATCACCACCTCGGGCTCGCGCAGATCCAACGCGTGGCCGGGCCCGGCTCGATGTTCGACACCGTGACCGTCCTCGAGTCCTACCCGGTCGATAGGGCCGGGCTGTCCGACGACACCGACATCGCAGGAATGCGTGTCCTCGACGTGCACGGACACGACGCCGCGCACTATCCGCTGGGGCTGGTGGTCCACCACGACACCCAACTGCATCTGACCTTCAAATACCTGCCAGAACTGTTCACACAACACCAGATCGACGCCATCGCCGATCGAATGGTGCGCGTGCTCGACACCATCGCCGAACACATCGACCTCCCGCTGACCCAAGTTCAGCTGCTATCGCCGGTCGAGCGAGCCACGCTGGTACCTGTTCGCGGTCGGCCCGAGGCGGTGATGTCGGTGTTGCCGCAGGTGTTGACGGCCGCGATGACGCCGGACACAGAAGCGGTGGTATGCAACGGCGTAAGGCTGTCCTACCGCGAACTCGATGAAACGTCGAACCGGTGGGCGCGGGTACTGATCGAGACAGGGATAGGTCCGGAATCGTTCGTGGCCATAGCATTACCGCGCTCCATCGACGCCGTGACAGCCGTGTGGGCGGTCGCCAAATCCGGCGGTGCGTTCGTCCAGATCGACCCCACCCATCCCCCCGCCCGGACCACCAGCATGGTCACCGATTCCGGTGCCGCCGTCGGGCTGACACTCGGGATCTACCGAGACCAGCTACCGGACACCACGAGCTGGCTCGCCCTCGATGACCCCTCCTTCGCCGCGACGGCAGCGTCGGTCTCCCCCAATGCGATCACCGACCCCGACCGCACCGCCACGCTACGGCCACAACACCCGGCCTATCTGATCTACACCTCGGGCTCCACCGGGACCCCTAAAGGGGTCGTGGTCACCCACAGCGGTATTGCGAACCTGGCCGCGGACACTCGAGAGCGGCTCGGCCTCACCCCGACCGCTCGAGTGCTGGCCGCCGCCTCCGTGAGCTTCGACGTCTCGATCCTCGAATGGCTCAGTGCCGCAGCCGCCGGCGCCACACTGGTCCTCGCCCCTGCACCAGTAGTCGGCGGCACCGAACTAGCCGAGTCGATCAAGGCCGAACACGTCACCCATGCCGCGTTCACCCCAACGGTGCTCGCCTCGCTGCCCCCCGACGAACTCGACACCCTCGACACGGTGATGCTCGGCGGCGAGATATGTCCACCAGGTCTGGCAAAACAATGGACACCGGACCGCACGGTAATCAACTCCTACGGGGCTACCGAAACCACAATCACTAGCTGCGCCGACGCTCCTATGAGCACAACCGCAGACAGCCCGATGACAATCGGCGGCCCGACCCGGGGATTCACCGTTGTCGTACTCGACCGCAGACTGCGCCCCGTCCCACCCGGAGTAGTCGGCGAACTGTACGTTTCCGGGCCAGGCCTCGCCCGCGGCTACCACAAGCAGCCCACAACCACGGCAGCCCGATTCGTCCCCGACCCGTACGGGCCGACCGGGACACGGATGTACCGCACCGGCGACCTGGTCACCTGGACCGCCGACCGAACACTGCAATACAAAGGCCGCAGCGACCTGCAAATCAAAATTCACGGCCATCGCATCGAACGCGGCGACATCGAAGCCGCGCTACGCAGCCACCCCGATATCACCTACGCCGCCGTGGCAGTCCACACCCGACCCGACGGCGCCGACCAACTCACCGCCTACGTCGTCCCTACCCCCCACACCACACCCGACACCATCGCACTGACCACCTACCTCGTGACCCGACTACCCACCCATATGATCCCCACCGCCATCCTCACCCTCGACCGAATCCCCCTCACACCCACCGGCAAACTCGACTACAAAGCCCTGCCTGCACCCGAGCGGCGACCTGCCCGGTTCAGGTCGCCGTCCACCCCACTCGAGGCGACCGTCTGCGACGCCTTCACCCAGACTCTCGACATCGAACGTGTTGGCGTCGACGATGGCTTCTTCACCCTCGGCGGCAACTCGCTGGCCGCCACCCAACTGGTGGCGCGGCTGGCGGAGTCGACCGGTGCCGACGTGCCGGTGCAGTGGGTCTTCACCGACCCCACACCGCAATCGCTGGCGCGGCGCATCGACACCCGCCTACGCGGCCTCGACGAACAGGATCTCGGCGACGCGCTCTCTGTCGTGCTCCCGCTGCGTGCCGCCGGTACCGACCCGCCACTGTTCTGCGTCCACCCGGCTATCGGATTGGCCTGGGGTTTCAGCGGACTCGTGCAGCACCTCGACCCCGACCGTCCGGTCCAAGGCCTGCAGTCCCCCACACTCACCGACCCCACCGCACAATTCGACACGCTCGACCAACTCGCCGCCCGCTACGTACGGGAGATCCGATCTGTCCAGCCGCACGGCCCTTACCACTTGCTCGGCTACTCGCTCGGCGGCACTATCGCCCACGCGATCGCCGTCCAGCTCCGCCGCGACGGCGACCCCGTCGCGACCCTGGCAATGATGGATACCCGCGTCATCACCGCCCGTAACATCAGCACTCCCACACCCACCATCGTGGACCTGCTTACCGAGTTCGGCGGTCTCGCCGTTTCCCAGCTCCCTGCCGACCTCACCATCGAGGCCGCGGCCGAGTTGCTGCACCGGCAAGGCGGACTCTTCACCGCCCTCACCCCCGAGCATCTCGTGATCCTGCACCGCGACTACACCCGGCTCATCGACCTCACCCGCGACTACCGGCCGGCACCCTTCGACGGTGACCTGATCTACTTCAGCTCCGCCACCGACCCCAGAGACGACGATCCCTCTCCGGCTCTCGCATGGCACGACCACATCGCCGGCCGCATCACCGAACACCGCATTCCCGCCCGGCACGAACGGATGACCGACCCGGACGCACTCCGCGCCATCGGACTGGTCCTCGCCGAGCATTTCCGGTCCACCGATACTTCCTCGCCGGAGGCCCCCACCCACGCAAGGACAAGCCGATCGTGAACACCTACCGACTCATCGGGACGCGCACCGGCGTCGAACCGTCCAACCTATTCGCTCTGGACCCGGCAACTGGTGCGACCGAGCACCCCAACGCTGCCGAACTCCGCCGGTGGACCCGCGAATACTTGTGCCAACCCCACCCGGCCCTCGGCCGACCCGGCCCCGTCTGCCCCTACACCGGCCACGCCATGGAACGCCGATATCTGTGGGTCGTGTTCATCGATGGTCGCTACATCGACATCGAGCGCCTAACCGCCATTGTCGACGACCTATACGAGCTGTTTCCCGCCCTGCCACCCCGGGACGAACCCGATTCCAAATTCAAGGCCGTCCTTGCAGTATTTCCCGATATCACCGAATACGCCGATATCGAAACTGTTCAACAGGACCAGAAAACCCGGTTCGTCGAGAAAGGGCTGATGATCGGCCAATTCTATCCGGGCTGCACCTTCCCCGGACTACACAATCCGGCATTCCCGGCACTCGACGCCCCCCTGCCTATCCTCGCTGTACGCCATATGGCTCCCACCGACTTCCCATTCCTCAACACTCGCCACGAATGGATCGACACCTACCTCAGACTTTTCGCCCCCGACCTCCCCGAGTTCATCACCTCCACGATTTCCCACAAACTCGTCCAAACACCCGACGCCGGGGAAGGAACTCCGTGAGGTCGGCTGCGTCGATAGCAACCGAGCCGTTGGGTCGCTGGCGTCGGAGATGACTCTTCGGGCTCTACCGCGACGGTTCCTTCCCGCCGTCCATCGTGCTCGATCAGCGGTCGAGGGCACAGCCGCACCGGATCGCATGGCCGGATTCGGGCGGCGTGCTCCGTTCCCCCGACGTTGCGATCTGACGAAAGATCAACTCAACGCTCGCAGGCCGCGCCCATAGGGCCGAATCCCGGCCACGTGAATCAGCCTATGTCACAGCAGCATCCCGGTGGAGGTTGCGCTACTTCAAGTCGTCGACAGCGGCGGGTTCGATCGGACAGCTCACCGTGCGTGGCACATCGATCCGCGCATTTCCGAGCACGGGTGGGCTCGACGCATTATTCGAGACGGTGGCTATACGGACGGTTTCGACGGGAACCGATTGGTCGCCGAGAATATCGAGTGCCCCAGCCCCGGCCAGAATGAAGCCAGCGGTAGCGACAATGAGCTTCGAACATGTCATGACCTGCTCCCGCTGGTTGGGCGAGCTTGCTTACCGAGCCCGAGCCGTCCCGTGGATGCCTCGCGCTCCATTGGTCGCTAGAAATTTGCCGTTGGGTTCAAACCGTAAGTCGCGATTCGCTAGTTGATCAAGACACAGATGGGTTACGAATTCGATAATTCGGGGTGTCACTGCCTGGTATCCGACGAGATTCGCGGTAGATCGCGGTCTCACGATGCAGTCTGCGCTTACAGTGGCTCACTCCGGTTGCCGTCTTCGAAATGGGCGACATCGAGCTGAAGCCGCCGACTAGTCGCCTCGATGTCAGCCCGGGCCCAACCCGGGCGTCGCCACCGTGGACGCGGGCAATCTCGTGGCAATCGGTCTTGTCGCCCAGCCCGCTCCTAACCTCACCGCCTGGGGCCAGGCACTCGATGCAGCAGAAGGAGATCATTCGGGCCCGAAAGAGGCTATGTCGCATCCGATGGACTGGAGTTGGTCGAAACGTCCTGCTACCGCCCGAATACAAGATCGTCGAGCGAGCACGTGGTGGTACCGAGTTCGGCCCCACACTCGCTGGAACTGCGGCTGCCGCAATTGTGCGCCTCAGGGGTCGCGCACCACGAAGACAAGCCGCCAACGGCGAAGTCATCGGATCCACCAGCGGAAGAACCGATCCACTGTATCGGCGATACCCGGGCAAAGGCCGGCAGAGCGGAATCTGCATTGGGCGAAACATGGTGGGATGCTTGCTGATCCGTTTGTGTCGGTGCGTGCCGCTAGTCTGCTGGCATGGTCGGACCGGACTCGGCGCTGCGCCGACTGATGCGCGAAGCAGGGAAGCTGCTGCAGCCGTATGGCTTTCACGGCTCGGAGGCTATCTGGGTGCGAGTCGTGCCGGGTGGCGTGGCGTCGGTCGGCCGCACCCGGACACTGCGCACCTGGACCGGAGGGCAGCAGGTGCTCAGATTCGGACTGAGCCTGAGCGCTACCCCGACCGCCTGGTGGGAATTCTGTAACTGGCGCAATGCGCAGCTGGGTCTCCCGCTCACACCGCTAGAGCAGGCCACCGGCCCCGGCCTGATCGGCGACCACGGCCTACCGGATGACCTCACCGAGTTGTGGTCTCTACAGGTCGACCCGACACAACCGGGCCGGCAAGCGCTGCAAGCAGACATCGACGCTATCCGCGCCGAGCTGCCTCGGCGCGTGCACGCCTACGCGCGCCGGGCGCTGCGGCTGCTGGAACCGGACCGGTACCTCGACGAACTGTTGGCCGACCCGAACCCGCGGATCGAGACCTGGGAGGCGATCATCGTCCTGCTCGCCAACCGCGGACCAGGACTGCAACTCGACGACGCATGCATCCAATTCCGGGCATGCCTCGCGGAGCGGGACGCGGCGGCGTACGCAGAGAACCTCATCGCGTACGCACAAGGCCGTGCCGCCCTGGTTTGAGTAGGTACGGGCACTAGTTCAAGCCGTGCGCCGTACCACCGGCGGGATGCCGAGCGGACGCGCTTCCGGCGGCACCCGAGACTAGCGTCAGAACCGGGTACGACCCCGAACTCGACGACTACGACTCAGTCTGGAAGACGCTGTCATCGATGACTGATTATGGATACCAGCGACGCTCCCTGGGTCGGTTCCCGGCCGAGGACATCGCGCCGCGGTGGCCTACCTGGCGGGGTCCCGGCGGCCGCTATGTCACAGGCACCACCCCCGCCGTGGACGGCGGATACACCAGCTGACGGCGAGCCGTCCCCGTCCATTCGCCGCCCGCCCGGCCGGCCGCGAGTGGACAGGGGACCCGGCCGGTGGCCGCCAATCGGGGATCATGCCTCTGTTCGAGGCCGGGCCGCGCCCGCTGCGGTTCGGATGATGTTCGCGACCACGTCGGGGCGGGAGACATAGACGGCATGGCTTCCCGGGGTCTCGATGACGGTCGCACCGATCCGTTCGGCCATCGAGGCTTGCGCCGCGGGCGGGATCATCTTGTCCTCGGTGACTCGCAGGTACCAGCTGGGCTTCAGCCGCCAGGCGGCCTCACTCACGGTCCCGCCGAGCGCGTCCAAGCCCCACGGAACTTGGGAATCGGCCAGGAACGCCGCTTCCTGCGAGGAGAGGTCCCCGGCAAATGATTCGTGGAACTTCGTCCTGTCGAGGAACAGGTATCCCTGCTGAGGTGCCAGGATCGGGGGCTGAGGTCCGTCTTGGGGGAAGCCGGCGATGAGTGTGTTCACCGACTCGCCCTTATCCGGGGCGAAAGCGGTGATGTAGACGAGGGCGGCGACCTTGTCGTGGGTACCTGCTTCGGTGATGACCGCTCCGCCGTAGGAATGTCCGACGAGGACGACCTCGCCATCGATGTCGTCGAGGATCTGTCGTGTGGTTGCGGCGTCGTCGGCGAGCGACTTGGTCGGGTTCTGCACGACGCGCACGCTGATGCCGTCTCGAGTGAGCTCGTCATAGACCGCCCGCCATCCGGACCCGTCCACGAAACCTCCGTGAACCAGGACGACGGTCTTGTTATTCGCACTCATTCGGGTCTCCTCTGCACTGAATTGCTGTTCGGCACAACCGAATCTAGGTTCGTGGCAGGGCTGCTGAATCCGTCAATTGACGTAGGTCAGCCGGGATGTCTGCGCATCGCGTCGCGCAGTGCGCTGCGGGTGGTGATGCCGAGCTTCGGGAACACGCGGTGGAGGTGGGTGGAAACCGTCCTCGCCGAGAGGAACAGTCGCTCGGCGATCTCCTTGTTGGTCAGTCCCGACGCCGCCAGTTCGGCGACCGCCTGTTCTTGTGGCGTCAGCACAGAGCCACGGATCTCTGGTAGCGCGGGCTCGCCTGCCGCTCGCAGTTCCGACCGGGTCCGTTCCAGCCATGGAACCGCTTGCAGTCGTTCGAATGCCTGGGCCGCAGCCGTCAGATGGGCTCGGGCTGCCGCTGGTTCACGCTCTCGACGCAGCCGTTCCCCGTAGAGCAGTTCTATTCGGGCGCGGTCGAATACCCATCGATCGCTATCGGGAGTGGCCAGGGTGTCCTCGAACAGCTTGCGCCAGTCGTGTGGATCGGTGACGGCGAGCGCGGCGATGGTCAGCATCCGGAGCCTGACGGAAAGCCCGGGCAAACCGGCCGTGACAGCGGCCTCGGCGTGGGTTCGCGCCTCGACAAGCCTGCCGCTGCGGGCCGCTGCCTCGGTGAGGTCGAGCACCAGCCACACCGCGTGTGGTGTGTAGCGCGGAAAACCACCCGGTGCGTTGACCGACGCCGCATGCCGGTACGCCTCGTCGAAACCTGAGCGCCCGAGCGCGGAAAGACATCGGATGTGGGATGAGTAGGCGGCGTAAGTCACGAGGTGCCGTGGCGCGGCCCACAGCAGCAGTTCCTCGGCGGCAAGGTCGGCGGTGTCGGTGTGGCCACGGGCCGCATCGACGAGGGCGCGCAGGAATTGGCCGGGTCCCGCGAGCAATGTGTAGCCGAGCTCGGCACACAATTGCAGCCCCTCATCGGCGACCTCGATCAGTTCATCCCAGTCGCCTTCGAAGAAATCGACCTGCGCAATCAAAAACAAAGCTTCGATAGCCTTGGCGATCGCACCGCCACGGCGACCGTCGGCGATCACTCGCCACAAGGATTCGCGGGCAACACCGATGCGATCGACATAGGCGGCCGCCGTCGCGACGCGGATGATCCGCAGTGGATCGGAGGAGAAGCGCAGTCCGTCGAGTGCGTCACTGAGCTGTCGCAGAGCTTCCTGGGTGGCTTCGACCGGGTTGACGAAGATGTGGTGTAGCAACGACAGCGTGTCCGGCGGCTGCGGCTCGGCGCGCTCGAGAACCTCGCTGATGTCGTTCCAGAGTTCCGGTCGTCCACTGAAGAAGCCGACATACAGCAACGTGTGCAAGGCCTCGATCATGGTGTCCTCGCCGGAACCGATATCACGATCGTGAACTCGAATAGTCGCGAGTAACAACCTGCCTGCGGTGGTGGCGTCACCTTCGTCGTTGAGGAGTTGGGAGGCCGCGGCGACTGCCGCTTCCAATGACGGTGTTTCGCCGACCTCGGTGCGGTTCGCTTCCACCAGCAGGCGGGATGTATCGGCGAGGTCGCCGGTGATCAGTGTCCCCAGATAGGCCGCGCGCGCTGTGCGCCGGGCGCGATCGGAGTCCGAGGTGCTCAGCTCAGCGGCCCGCAGCATCGCAGCCGTCGCGCGCCTGCTGTCGCCATGACGAATCATCTGCTGCGACAACGCTTCCAGCGACGCGGCGATCTCCTCGTCGGGACCGACTGCCGCCTGCCCGAGATGCCAGGCCCGCCGTTGTGGTTGCCTGGCGAAAGCCTCGGCGAGGATGCGATGGACATGACGGCGTTCCTCGCTCGTCGACTGCTCGATGACCGCCGACCGAATCAGCGGATGACGGAACTCCACCCTGCCGGTGCGAGGGTTCGCGCGGACAACCCCCGCGCGCTCGGCCGGCGGCAGATCGGCCAGCCCCGCCGGTGTGGGTGCACAGTCCTCGAAAGTCATGCTGTTTTCGGCACCGGCGAGAACGACGAACAACAACATCCGCCGCGTTCGGTCCGGCAACCCCGCGAGGCGATCGGCGAATAATCTTTGCAACCGGTCGGTCAGCGGCAAGACTGCAGGCAAATTGGCCGGGGGACTCCCCTTCTCGAACGCAACCGGCAACTCGAGCAGCGCCAGCGGATTACCCTGTGCGTCGGCACGTAGGCGTCGACGCACATTCGCGGTCAGCGCCGGATACGCGGCACGCAGCAGCGCGTCGGAGTTACCGTCGTCCAGCGCCGGCAGGTCATGGACACGGAAACCACTGCGGGTGAAGCCATCATCGGAATCCGCGCGCACTGCGACGACCATCCGGATGTCGATCCCTGTCCAGCGCCGGGCTGCGTAACTCAACGCCATCGTGCTGGACAGATCCAGCCATTGCACATCGTCGACGATCATCAACAGCGCAGCGCCCTGTCCCGCTGCCGCTCCCAGCAGTGCCAGCGTCGCAGCGCCCGCGATCAGCTGCGATGGCATCGCCCCCGGCTCCAACCCCATGATCACATTCAACGCTTGCCGATGTGCAGCACTGAGCTCGCTGATTCCGTTCAACAACGGGTGCAAAAGCTGATTCAGCGCACCGAACTTCAGATCGGCTTCGTACTCGAGCGCCGCCGCCCGCAACACCCGAATGCCGTGGGACGCCGCGATATCGGCAGCCATATCCAGCACGGCGGTCTTTCCCACGCCCGGCTCACCGCGGACGACCAACGCCGGCTCGTCGCCGGCCTGTCCGAGGACGAACTCCGTAATCAGATCACGCTCGACCTCACGACCAACCAACACGGCGACCCAACCCCCGTTCGACAGTACTGTTCACCGAGTTGGCGCCACCAAGTGAACAGTAGGACAACTACTTTCGCTACACAATCGACTCAGCCAGTGTCTGACTCAACTTGCGCAGCAGGTCGGTGAGAGCCAGCCGCTCATCAGCGGTGAGGCCGGAGATCAACCGCGCCTCGTTGTGGACGTGTTGCTCGACCACTTCGTCGATGACCTCACGGCCCCGGTCGGTCAGCTGGATCAGTCGACCGCGAGCGTCGTCGTCGGCCGCGCGCCTACTGACCAGTCCGGCGCGCTCGAGTCGGTCGACGCGCTTGGTGACCGCCCCGGAAGTCACCATCATCGACTCGCACAGCTCACCGGCGCTCAGCTCGAACGGGCGACCGGAGCGCCGCAGGGTGGCAAGCACATCGAACTCGCCCCGACCCAGGTCGTGGTCGCTGAAGACTCGACAGAGCTGCTCGTCCAGCGCCAAGTGCAGGCGGGAGATTCGGCCGATCACATGCATCGGGCTCGGGTCGAGGTCGGGCCGTTCGCGGCGCCACTGACCGACGATGCGATCGACAGCGTCGGGTTCGGGCGAGTTGCGGTCCGTAGCCATTCGTTGACTATACCTTCCATGGAAGGTAATTTATCTTCCATGGAAACTAACTCCCTATCGAGACCTTCTTCCGGCATATCGGCCAGGCTGTTCGACTCGGGGATCACCGCGCTCGCGCCTGCCGCATGGGGAACGACCTATTCATCGAATGGTGACCTACTGCCGCCGGACCGGCCCGCACCGACCGCTCTGGCATGAAGAGCGGCCAGCAACTCCTTACCGTGGGCGTGACGGCGCTGGCACCTGCGATCTGGGGAAGCACCTACCTGGTAACGACCGAGTGGTTGCCGCCAGACCGCCCATTGCTGGCCGCCACCGTGCGGGCGCTTCCCGCGGGCCTGATTCTGCTGACCTTCACCCGCACGCTGCCGATCGGGATCTGGCGGTGGCGCGCCCTGGTGCTCGGAACGCTCAACATCGGCGCGTTTCTCTTCCTGTTGTTCGTCGCCGCCTATCGCCTACCGGGTGGAATAGCAGCAATGATCATGTCGGCGCAGCCGATGCTTGTACTGGCCTTGGCGGCAATGCTCATCGGGGACAAAATTCGATACACGCACGTGGCGGCCTGCGCGCTCGGTGCGGGCGGTGTCGCGTTGCTCGTGCTCAAAGGGGACAGCGGCGCTGGATTTTCTCGGCGTGGCGGCGGCACTGGCCGGCGCGGCCAGTATGGCTACCGGCATCACGCTGACCAAACTGTGGGGGCGCCCGGACGGAGTGGGGCTACTGCCCTTCACTGGCTGGCAACTCACCGCAGGCGGACTCGTGCTGTTGCCCTTCACGCTGTTCGTCGAAGGGCTGCCGACCACCATCAGTGGAACCAACACCATCGGATTCGGCTATCTCATCTCCCTAGGCGCTGTCCTCAGTTATGCGATTTGGTTCCGTGGGATAGAGAGATTGCCGGCACTGGCCGTCTCGTTCCTTGCCTTGGGCAGCCCGATCGTCGCAACCCTCCTCGGATATCTGTTTCTGCATCAGACGTTGTCGATTTTGCAGCTGGCCGGAACTCTGGTGATTATCGGCGCCGCGCTGCTCGCGCAACCCCGACCGGTCAACCCATGAGGGCTCCTCTCAACGGCCCCCTGAAGCGGCAACCCAGCAATGCCCGGACCGAAGCCATCGCGAACAGTAAAAAAGGGTAGTCAATGATTGCTCGATGCAGATAACCGGAACTACAAAAAAAACTCAGTTGATCCGTTTCTCCGTATAGTCATAATCTGAAACATCAGAGAGTAGAAATTGGCCACACAAGATGAACACCCATACTCGGCCCTGAGATCATGGCTGGGAGTTTCCGCCATCACATCCAGCTTATTCGTCTTCGTCACCACCGAACTGATGCCCGTCGGCCTACTTACTCCGGTAAGCGCAAGCCTGAACATATCGGTGGGCGTTGCGGGGCTGATGGTTACTTTGTACGGCATCTCAGCCGGACTGGGCGTACCGTTTATCGTGGCATGGACCAGGCGCGTCAACCGACGAGTGCTGCTGTCCGCGCTACTGGCGATATTGGCCCTTGGAAACCTGATCACCGCCATCTCACCGAACTATCCGCTGGTCTTGACAGCGCGGCTGATCATGGGATTTGCCAACGGGGTGTTCTGGGCCATAGGCGTAGGCATGGCGATGCGCCTTGTTCCAGGACGCCACGCGAGCAGAGCGGCCGCGGTCGCACTGTCCGGCATCTCGATCGCCGCAGTAGTCGGCATGCCGCTAGGAACATTCCTTGAAAGCCTCACCAGCTGGCGAACCACGTTCCTTATCTGGAGCGGCCTCAGCGCGCTGGTGTTCCTCGCGGTCGCTGCCATAATTCCATCACTACCATCGGATAATGCGGTTTCGGTCCGGGAAGTCTTCAAGCTTCCACTCGATAACGTACGACTACGCCTGGTGATGTTTACCGTCGTACTATATGTACTCGGCCATTTCGGGGCGTACACTTTCATACGACCCTTCTTGGAGAATAATTCATCAGCCACGCCCGCCTATATCACAGGATTGCTGATAATTTATGGCGCCGGAGGGGCGGCCGGAAATTTTATCGCCGGATATACCTCGACCAAGAATCTGAGGGCCAGCTTCATCGTCGCCTGCACGGGACTCGTGGCGTCCTTGCTGTTGCTGCTCACAATCGGTCACGGGCAGGCCGGTCTGATTATCTCGGTGGCTCTCTGGGGAGTTTCCTTCGGCGCCATGAACCTGTGTCAGATCAATATGACGCTCGCTGCCGCGCCCGACACCTTCGAAGCCGCGATGTCACTCAATACCTTGGGATACAACACCTCTATCGCGCTCGGAGCACTTTTCGGTGGGCTGTTCGCCGATCATTCAGGTGTCCGAAGTGTCTTCTGGTTCGGTGTGGCGCTGACAGCAGCTTCGCTGCTCGTCACACTCAGCAGTCGCCGGAAGCCCACACGCACCGTCCCCGACGACGCGTCGTCCGCCAGTGATCAGCCGGTCCTTCAATCCTGATGAAGGAGTGACGGACGCTTGACAATCTCCTTGTAGAACACCCAGCCGCGCTGCTCGGCGGTCTCGGGGAACACTCCGCGCAGCGCGGGAAGGTCATTGCCAGAGGCTTATCAGGATGGTCTTCGCCTCGATCCGCGATCGTGCTCCCGCGTTGCCGCCATGCGTGTCGGCGAAAACCCATGCGCCGATATACCTTATCGACCGGGACGTTCGAGATCTTTCAACTCCTGTTGGAGACGCTCGAGGGCCGCGCGAATGGCGTCGATCTGCGCGTTGAGTTCGGCGATCTTCGCTTGATCCACAGCCTGCGGGGATTCCGCTGGTGGGGGTGGCGGTGATGCGGGCTGCCGGCCTGGTGGCGGTGCGGGCGCGGGGCCGTCGCCGGGTGCGGTGGCAAGTCTGCCGGTGTCGGCGCCGAACACCTGGTCGAGCGCCTCGGCCAGCGTCGGGGCGTAGCCGACGCGGACGCCACCGGTGCCCGGGTCGCGGTAGCTGACGAGGACCCGTGCCAGTTGCGGGAACGTCGATCCGTTCGGTGTTGTCGAAATCCGCTCGGTGAAGAGTGGCTCAACGTAGAGCACCCCACCGTCGGCGATCGGGAAGGTGAGCAGGTTGCCGTACTGGATCCGGTTCGAACGCTCGAGCAGAGTTCGCTCGGACGCCACTCTGGTGTCGGAGATCATCGAGTTCTGGATCTGCTGCGGTCCCTGGGTGAGTGTGTCGGTAGGTAGCTGCAAGACGCTGATCTTGCCGTAGTTCTCGGGGTCGGAATGGGCGGAGACGTAGGCGGAGAGGAATTCCCTGTTGAAACCGACCATCGCGCTGGCCAGACGGAACGACGGCCGGGCGTTGTCCGGGTCGCCCAGCAGGACGTAGAACGGGTGCTGGTGCGGGTTGGTGTCAACGGTCGGGTCACTGGGCACCGACCAGAAAGCGTTGTTGGTGAAGAACTCTCGTGGTTCATCGACGTGGTATTTGGCGAGCATCTCGCGTTGGATCGTGAACAGGTCCTCCGGATACCGGAAGTGGGCTCGCAACTCGGCGCTGATCGACTCCTCGGGTTCGACCGTGCCGGGGAAGACGCTCATCCATGCCGCCAGAACCGGGTCGTGCTGGTCGATTTGGTAGAGGGTGACCGTGCCGTCGTAGGCGTCGACGGTGGCCTTGATCGAGTTTCGTAGGTAGGAGATCTCTCGGGGATGGCGGATGCCGATGTTGTCGCCCGGCTCGAGGGCTTCGAGCGAGCTGCGTTTGGCGTAGGGGTAGCCGTCGATTGTGGTGTACGCGTCGACGATCCAGACGATCCGGCCCTTTACGACCGCTGGGTAGGGGTTGTTGTCGGTCGTCAACCACGGCGCGACGAGCTCGACGCGATGGCGCGGATCCCGGTTGAAGATGATCTTCGATCCGGGACCGATCGCTTTGGAGAAGATGATGTTGCGTTCGGTGTAGCTGGTGGCGAAGGCCAGCCGGTTGAGCCAGTTCCCGATCGAGACGCCTCCGGCGCCGGTGTAGGTGTATTTGGTGGAGTCGGTGTCGTATTCGCGGGGTTCGGTGCTGCCGCCGACGATGGCATAGTCAGGGCTCGCCTGCGCAATCATCTCGCCGTAGTAGATGCGCGGCTGATCCACCGGGATCACTTGATGCCCGGACGCCAGGGACGCGATGTCACTGACCGCGTAGATGGGGTATCCGCTGTTGCTGCTGGCGGCGTCGTGGTCGGCGTTGCGGACTGCGGCGTTGACACGGTTGGCCGGTGCGGCAACGAAGCCGTCTCCATGGGTGTAGACGGTGTGCCGATTGACCCAGTGGGTCTGATTGCCGCTCAACGCATTCGGGGTCAGCTCGCGGACCGCCACCACGTAATCACGTAGTTCCTTGCCGATGCGGTAACGATCCAGGTCCAGATTCGTCGGGAAACTGTAGAAGTTCTTCAGCTGTTGCTGCTGAGTGAAGGTTCGCGAGAGCACATTCGGATCGAGCAGGCGGGCGTTGGCGATCGTGGTCACGTCCGCCGCAACCTCGGGCGGCGGCTTGGTACCGATGCCGGGATAGGCCCGGTACTCGACCCGGTCGCCATCGATCCCGTACGCCTGTCGGGTCGCTGCGATATTGCGTTCGATGTACACGCGTTCCATGTCGGCGGCGTTCGGGCGAACCGAGAACTGCTCGACAACAAGCGGCCAGACGCCGCCCACCAGGATCGACGAAAGCAGCAGTAGCGCGGCCGCCATCGCCGGGATTCGGAGGTCCCGAACCACGACGGCGGCGAAGACCGCCGCGGCGCAGATGACGGCGATCGCGAAGAGAATCAGGCGGGCGGGCAGGACTGCGTTGATATCGGTGTAGCCGGCACCGGCGAAGGTCGGTTCCTTTCTGCTGCTCGACAGCAGCGAATATCGGTCGAGCCAGTAGGCGGCTGACTTCAAGACGATGAACATGCCGGCGAACACCGCCAGCTGGACGCGGGCGGCGCGAATCAGGCCGCTCGTCTTTCCGGACAGCCGCAAACCCCCGAATAGGTAATGCGTCGCGAGGCTGACCACGAACGCGAGAACGGTTGCGACGAACAGCCAATTCACAACGAGTCGATAGAAGGGCAGATCGAAAACAAAGAACCCGACATCATGTCCGAACTGGGGATCCGACACACCAAAGGACCCGCCGTGGATGAACAGTTGAACTGTCCCCCAACTCGACTGCCCGATAAGCCCGCAGACGAGACCCACCAAGGTAGCGATGCCCAGCCCGATCCGCGCCGGCCACCGGAGCACCACGGCGCGATACGGCCGAAGGACATCTTCTTCCGCGGAGCGGGTGAACAGGGGCCGGAACCGGAAAGCGAGCCACATCGCCGCGAAAAGGATGCCGCCGACGAACAGTGTGACCGCGACGAGCAGCGACAGGCGCGTGAGCAGCACGGTGAGCCAGACACCGCGGAATCCGACTTCACCGAACCAAAGCCAGTTCACGTAGACGCTGGTCAGTCGAGGAATGACCAGCAACGACACGACGAACACCACGAGGGTGATCAACAGTACCCGCGTGCCGCGATGTAACCGCCGCAGGCTGGGGCCGTCGCGTGCGCTCATCTCCCACACTCCCGTGGTTGCGTTGAGCCGAACGGTGTTAGCCGACGCATGACCATCTGGCCTGATTCTACCGGCGGCGGGTGATCCCGCCGCCGGTAGACTTCGCGATCATGTGGGAGGTCCTACCGTTCGGCACCATCGAGCCGACTGAAGATCGAACTCGAACCGGGCACGCATCACCGCCCCACTCATCAGTCGACGGCCGGCCGTTCGATCGGACTCCAACCATCATGTCCCGCTCGGCGGTGCCGGAGGAGAATAGGTGCCGAGTCCGAGCGGAGGTTGCGATGGCCAGCGTGGGAGTCGATTATCGGTTGCATGGGGTGCGGATCGTGCATGCCGACGAATTGGATCCGAATACGCCGCAGACACCAGGGATGAATCGCGCCGCGGCGATCAATGCAGCGCGGGCGGGCGCGCAGCGGCTATGGGCGGGGACGGCACTCATTCACCCCGATGCCAAAACCGGCGCGCACCATCATGGCCATGTAGAGACCGTCATCTACGTTGTTGCCGGCCGGGCTCGGATGCGGTGGGGCGACCGGCTCGAATACACCGCGGAGGCCGGGCCGGGCGACTTCATCTATGTCCCCCCGTTCGTGCCACATCAAGAGATCAACGCCAGTTCCGACGCGCCACTATCGTGCGTCGTGGTCCGCAGCGACCAAGAACCGGTTGTGGTCAACCTCGACCTGCCCGATATCGAATCGGATCCCCAGCAGGTGGCCTGGGTCGATGACCTGCATCCGCCACGCTGACAGTGCATCTGGTTCCGCGGCAGGCCATCGCTGATTTCTCGATCTCGGTCCAGTAGCCGGTGTTATGTTGGCGATGCCAAATGCGTTGTTTCAGCTCGTGTTGTTCCGTTTGTCGGCCGTCGATGCCCGCATCGGCGAACGGGTGTATGTGCGTCACCGTCAGGTTCGAGCGCAATACCGACCGCGAGGACAGGAGCACGGTTGTGAGCAAGCCTCGATATTTCCGGACGAGTACCGCAGTGATCGCCATGGCAGTGGCGGCGGTTTTCGTGCTGCCCGGATGTAGCGATGACTCGTCCGATACGAAGAACACCGCGAATGTGGGCGAACAATCGGGCGACAGTCCGCCGCGAAACCCGAACCTGGCCGCGCAGAAATACGCGGTCACCCACCTGGATTCCGGCCAGTCGGACAGTTTCCCGGACCCGGTGCCACGCGGCACCTTCCATATCGACCCGAAGCAGATGCCGCGAGTGGCGACCGGGCCGGTCAACATCATCGCGCTGGCGTCGACGGACTCGAAGTACCGGTGGATCTCCTCGACCTCCGGTGTGCGGTACGTCGACGTGTCCGACGGCGGGTTCCGGCAGGTCGCATCGATGGATACACCCGGTGTCGCGCCGATTCCGCCTCGGGCGTTGGATCAGGTCCTGGATCAGAACTTCTCCGACGTAGGTCAGATCGAAACCGCCATCCGCGACGATTGGGGCGGGGCGACCTGGCAGCGGATCGCCAACGGCGTCTACAGCCTGGTCGACAAGGACAACAACGTCTATTACGTCACCCAGAACTCGGAGATCGTGAAGTTCGGGCTGAAGAATAAGGACAAGCCCGAGGACGGTATCGAGATCGTCGCACAATTGGACTTCAAGCCGTGGCTGGGCGCCGGGACGACAACGCTGGGTATTCCGGAGAACATCGTCGGCGTCAACATGACATACGACGGGCAGCTGACCGTGCTCGGATCTCGCGCGTTGTTCGTCATCGATCGCACGCTGGCCGGTGAGCCTCAGCAGGTTCGGTTCGGAGACGACGAGACCGTCTCCAATTCGATGGCCATCGACGAGAAGGGTGGCATTTACGCCGCGACGGACAAGATCATGCGCAAAGTGGTGTGGACCGGAAGCAAACTGTCCACGGCCGAAGCCGACGGCGCCTGGTCATCGCCGTATGACTTCGGTCGCCAGCCTCCTGCGGTGAAGTTCGGTATCGGCACCGGCTCCACACCGACGCTGATGGGCTTCGGCACAGATACCGACGAATTGGTGGTGATCACCGATGGCGCCGACCATATGAAGCTGGTCGCGTTCTGGCGTAACAAGATCCCCGACGGGTTCACACAGAAGCCGAGCACCAAATCCGATCGCATCGCCGATCAGATCGAGGTGACAGCGGGCCTGTCCGATCCAAAGCCGGAGTTCATCCAGAGCGAGCAGTCGGTCGTCGTGAACGGTTACGGCGCGTTCGTGGTGCAGAACATCGGGGCCGAGGGCGCACCCGATCGCCTGGTGGATGTGATCGCCAACGGGCCGGTCTTCCAGCCCCCGCACGGCATGCAACGATTCGAATGGGATCCGAACGCCGACAAGTGGACCCCGGCATGGACCCGCGGCGATGTCGTATCCACCTCGATGGTGCCCGCGGTATCCAGCAGGGCCGGGATCGTCTTCGTCAACGGCTATAGCAAAGCCGACGGCTGGGAGGTCACCGGTATGGATTGGCAGACCGGAGAAACCGTGCACCGCACCATCTTCGGTCAATCGAACCTCGGCAACGGCGCGTACGCGATCGTCGAAGCCTTCCCCAACGGCGACCTGCTGTTCAACAGCATCGGCGGTCCCCTCCGCGCCAAGATCGCCGAGTAAGCACGCGGGTCTCGGGCTGCAATAACCGCGAAGCCACGCACTGTTGCAGCCCGACCACGCGAAAGCTCACCGGCGTGGTCTGATGCCGAATCGACGAGTCCAGCGGCTGCCGGCGCGCCTCGATGGCTCAGCGATGGATCGCCGAATCATCCTGTCCGTAGCCGAGTTTCACGTCATGGACCACTTCGCCACCGATCACCGTCACGCGACTGGACACCGGCGGATAGCCGCGAGCCACCACGGTGTACTGCCCCTCGGGTAGATCACTGACGACGTAGCGGCCGTTCTCGTCGGTGCGAGCGGTGGCGGTCAGGTCGCCGTCAGCATCCAAGACGGTGATCTGGACGTCGGGAACGAATCGGTCGCCGTCCGACCATGCCGATCCGGCGAGCACCGCCATCGGAGCCAGGTCGATGTCCTGGCGCAGCAGGCCGCTGTCGGGCATGGTCAGGGTGGCGGCGTTCGGACGCATATGCTCGGCGACGGCGACCAATGTGTAGGTGCCCGACACGACGCCATGACAGACGTAAACGCCGTCACCCGCCGTAATGGCCGCGCCGACGACCTCGCCGCGCATGTCGGTGAGCGTGACGGTCGCGCCGGCCAGCGGTTCGCCGCGCCGGGCCGATCTGACCACTCCCGACAACTCGCCGGAACCCATGAGCGTCAGATCCAATTGCAGGGTCCGGTGGCCGACGGCGACGCTCACCGCCTCCGGCTGATGTCCGGTTGCGGACGCGATCAGCACGTAGTTACCGCCCTCTGGCACACCGATGACGTACCCGCCGTGCGGATCGCCGGTCGCCCGGGAAACCTGGTGCCCACGCTGGTCGATCAGAGTCAGCGCGGCTCCGGGCACCGGCCGGCCGTCCCCGTGCCGGATACGACCGCGGATCGAGCGGCGATCGGGTTCGGAGCGGACTTCCATCGAATCCGGATCCGCCGCTGTCGTTCCCGACACCGAGACCTGGTACACACCGTTGCCCTGATGATCGACCGAGAGGTGCCCACCCGCCAGCACCGGCGCAGGTTCGGACAAGGCCTGCGTGGCGCCCTCCCACACCTGCGACTCCTCCCACGTGGAGTCCGCGCCTACCGACTGCGCGACGAGCTCGGCCTCCGCGGGCACGGCGGACCCCGGGACCGGATCGTCCTGCAGCGGAATCTCCTTCATGAACACCAGCACAATCGCCCCGAGCAGCGCGACCGCGGCGGCGACGTAGAACACTCCCGACATGGAACTGGTGAATCCGGTCAGGATCGGCACCCGCAGATCCTCCGGCAGCTCCGCGATTCCACTCGTATTGCTCTGCATGCTGCTGAGCTGGGCGGCGTCGAAACCGTCCGGCAGCTGTCCGCCGAACGCATCGATGATCTTGTGTGGCAACAGGTTGAACAGAATCGTCAGGAAGACCGCGACCCCCAGCGTCCCGCCCATTTGCCGGAAGAATGTCGCGGCCGCCGTCGACACGCCCATATCCGAACGCGGACCGGCGTTTTGGGCCGCGATGATCAGCGTCTGCATGCAGCCACCGAGGCCGACCCCGATGATTCCCGCGTACACCAGCGGCTGCCACAGCGGGCTGTCATAGAGCACGCGCGCGTGCAGCGCGGCGCCGACCGCCATCACGAAGGAGCCGAGCACCGGCAGCGCCTTGTAATGACCGGTGGCCTTGGTGATCTGCCCGGCCACCTGCGAGCCGATCATGATGCCGAGCACCAGTGGCAGCATCAGCAGACCCGACTTCGTCGGCGAGTAGCCGCGCACCACCTGGAAATACTGCGGCACCATGACGATGGCCCCGAACATCGCGATACCGACGATGAAGCCACCGATGATGGCGACGCTGAACGTCGAACTCTTGAACAGCCGCAACGGGATCAGCGCGGCGTCCTTCATCAGGAATTCGATGAACAGGAACAGCACCAGCCCGGCCGCGCCGATGCCGTAGCAGATCAGTGCCCGGTCGGAACTCCACCCCCAGTTCCTGCCCTGTTCAGCGACGATCAGCAGCGGCACCACACAGATCGTCAACGCCAACGCGCCGAACCAGTCGATCCGGTGCTGCTGACGCTGATGCGGCACATTGAGCACTTTGGCGACCACACCTAGCGCCAGCACGCCGATCGGCACGTTCACCAGGAATACCCAGCGCCAGCCTTCGAGCCCCCAGAGGTCGTCGTAGTTGGAGAAGAAACCGCCGAGCACCGGGCCCAAGACCGTGGCCGAACCGAAGACCATCATGAAATAACCCTGGTAGCGCATACGTTCGCGGGCGGGCACGATGTCGCCGATGATGGTGAAGGCCAGCGACATCAGCCCACCGGCGCCGAGGCCCTGGAATGCCCGGAAACCCGCGAGTTCGTACATCGAGGTCGCGAAGGTACAGGCGATGGAGCCGAGGACGAACAGGCCGATTGCGGTGAGATAGAAGGGCTTTCGCCCATAGATGTCGGCCAGCTTGCCGTACAGCGGTGTGGTGATCGTCGCGGTGATCAGATATGCCGTTGTCGCCCAGGCCTGCTCGTCGAATCCGTGCAGACTGTTCGAGATCTTGACGATCGCCACGCTCACGATGTTCTGGTCGAGTGCGGCCAGAAAGATGCCGAGCAGCAGGCCGGACAGGATGGTCAGGATCTGCCGGTGTGACAGCGACGCGTCCTCGCCTGCGTCCAGGACCGGCGGCGCCGCCGGTGCCTGAATCGTGGAATTCGTCATGTGGGGGCCCTAATTCTGATCGGCTAGCTGCGGTGGAGTGTCTCGAAACCTGTTGCACACGGGTCACGAATAGTCGACCCGACACTCGACGAGGCCATGCGCCTTGCGATCTCGGCATGCAGTAGCTCGGCGAGCTTGACCGGTGCACTGCGGGCCGTCGACGACGAGGCAGCGCAACACGGTGGCGGCCGGTAATCGATCCGTCCGGCCAGACTTCATTAGCACCTGAAACTAGTTGCGACCGCACACTATACAGACACCCTTCCAGCGCACCACAGCCGATCATCCACCGCATCGCCGCGGGCGAGAAAGGTGAGCTCGTCCGCGGCGCAGCCACCGATCTACCACGCCCGCCGCTCCCGCGGAGCGCGCAGGCTTGCGGAAGCGTTCTATCCGCAATGCCTGAGATCATCGGGGAAGGCTGGAAACCTCCGCACGATTGCTGCGGCTGCTGTCGCTGCTGCAGCTGCACAGGGATTGGACCGGACCCGCGTTGGCGAGCGGCACAGGGTGTCGATGCAAACCATTCGCACCGACGTCGAGCGGTTGCGGCACCTGGGCTATCCCGCGGACGCGACTCCTGGCGCCGCAGGCGGGTATCGGCTCGGCGCCGGATCCGCGCCGCCTCCGTTATTGCTCGATGATGACGAGGCAGTCACTGTCGCGGTGGGGTCGGTCGGCGACTGCCCGGATGTCGACGCTCTATCTCGGGCTACTCGATGTCGACTTCGAGGTGCTCGACGCATCCGAACTCGCCGCGCACCTGCGAGCCACCGCTGAGCGGTTCCGTAAAGCGGCGGGTGCCCTATGAATTCATGGTATCGAGAGATTTGAACAGCAATATCCCCGGCCGGGGCGGCAATTTCCTACCGAGCCCGGTCGAGGACATCCGCTATGGCTTATTCAGTCCTGCGCTGATGAATCACTGATTGGCGCCGATGATTCCACCGACGATCGCGCCGACGATACAGCCGGGAATGGCCGTGACGACGAGGAAGATGAGCCCGATGAGCGCCCCGACGACGCAACCGATCGCAATACCCGCGATAGTGGTGCCCGCGTCACCGATGTTCTGCAACGCACCGGGTTCCGGCGCCACTGCACCGAGCGGCGTCAGCGTCAAAGCTGTTGCCGTGCTGTCGATTTGCGGCATGACCTGCACCTGCTGACCGCCGACGGTCTGCACCGCCGTCGGCAGCGAGCCGACCACCGACCCGTCGGGCGCCAGCACCGTGATCACGCCCGTGGTGGGCGTCACCTCGAACGTCCCCGGCGCCAGCGTGACCGTCGCACTCGAACGGTCGGGTGCTACCGCGGCCGTGTAGACGACGCCGCTGTCCATCCCTTCGAACTCTGCGCCCGGCGCCACCGGCTGACCGTGCGCAGTCGCCGCGGCGATGCCCGTCGCGGCGACAGTGAACATCGTTGCCGCTATCAATCTCTTGATCATCATAAGACTTTCCAATCATCCGGCCGATTCGATTGACGTACCCCGAGAATCGGCAAATGGGACACGGATAATCATGCGCCCCAACCGCTATCGCTGTCGATAGAATCACGAAATCGAATTGTCTTGCAAGATCAATTAATTCGGCTGCCCAAGAAATTGGGTGGTTGAAATTCTCGCAATTCCATTTCACACCACAACGTGCGGGATCCGAATAAACCGACATGTCGGTTCCGCACCCGCCCGCACCCTCGGTGATCGAGGCAGCCGAATTGACGTTGAAACGAACCAACCACAGTGCACCGCAACGGATTCGGCCGAATACACGACTCCGAGACGACGTTTGGACGACCAGCCGCAAGACCATCTCGGGATCGACGTATCGCCGCGCACAGAAGATGAACGACCATGAGGGAACTCGCCGATCCGCGGCAAAGACGTCGGCAACGGTGGCCAGGTCCGCCCGCCCCGAGTTGAGCGCACCCGCGCCGAGGCCGCCTGGCCGGTCGAACCAGATCGACAGCCGCTCCCAGCGGAGCTACTCGAGCTCGCCCTCGGTCTCCAGGTAGACCTGCCGCAACCGATCGAGCGTGGCCTGCTCCGGCTGCTCCCACAGGTCCCGCTCGGCGGCCTCCAGCAGCCGCTCGGCAATTCCGTGCAGCGCCCACGGGTTGGACTGCTCCATGAACTTCCGGTTCACATCGTCGAAAACGTAACTCTCCGCGAGCTTTTCGTACATCCAGTCGGCGACGACGTTGGTGGTTGCGTCGTATCCGAAGAGGTAGTCGACAGTGGCAGCCATTTCGAATGCGCCCTTGTAACCGTGGCGGCGCATCGCCTCCAGCCAGCGCGGGTTCACCACGCGGGCACGGAAGACCCGTGAGGTCTCCTCCGAGAGGGTGCGGGTGCGCACCGCGTCAGGGCGGGTGCTGTCACCGATGTACGCCTCGGGGTTCTTGCCGGTCAGCGCGCGCACGGTGGCGACCATGCCGCCGTGGTACTGGAAGTAGTCGTCGGAGTCGGCGATGTCGTGTTCGCGGGTGTCGGTGTTCTTGGCGGCCACCGTGATCCGCCGGTAGGCGGTGCGCATGTCGTCGGCCGCGGGCGCGCCGTCGAGGTCACGGCCGTAGGCGAAGCCGCCCCACGCGGTGTACACCTGAGCGAGGTCGTCGTCGGTGCGCCAGCTCTTCGAGTCGATCAACTGCAGGATGCCCGCGCCGTAGGTGCCCGGCTTGGAGCCGAAGATGCGGGTGGTCGCGCGGCGCTGGTCGCCGTGTTCGGCGAGGTCGGCCTGTGCGTGCGCGCGTACGTAATTCGACTTCAGTGGCTCGTCCAGCTCGGCCACCAGCCGCACCGCGTCGTCCAGCAGTGCAAGCACGTGCGGGAACGCGTCGCGGAAGAATCCGCTGATCCGCACGGTGACATCGATGCGGGGGCGGGCGAGCTCCGCCAGGGAAATGACCTCGAGCGTGGTGACGCGGCGGCTGGCCTCATCCCACACCGGCCGGACGCCGAGCAGCGCAAGAACTTCGGCGATATCGTCGCCGGAGGTGCGCATCGCCGAGGTGCCCCACACCGAGAGTCCCACCGAACGCGGGTATTCGCCGTGGTCGGCCCGGTATCGATCCAGCAGCGAATCGGCCATGGCCTGCCCGGTTTCCCAGGCCAGTCGCGACGGCACCGCCTTCGGGTCGACGGAGTAGAAATTGCGGCCGGTCGGCAGCACGTTGATCAACCCGCGCAACGGCGAACCGCTCGGGCCCGCCGGGATGAATCCGCCGTTGAGCGCGTGCAGGACCCGGTCGATCTCGATGCCGGTCTGGCGCAGCCGCGGCACCACTTCGGTGGCGGCGAACCGCAGCACCTGCCGCGCCGCAGGGTTGTCGGTGAGCGTGTCCACGACATCGACGGACCAGTCGGCCGCCTGCAGCGCCGAGACCAGCCCGCGCGCTTGGGCTTCCACCCGGTCGACGCGCTCACGGGCCTCGGTTCCGGATTCGTCGAGCCCGAGCGCCTCGCGCAGCCCCGGCACATTCCGCTCCCCACCCCACAATTGCCGCGCCCGCAGCATGGCGAGCACCAGGTCGAGTTCGCTCTCCCCGGTAGGCGACTGCCCGAGAATGTGCAATCCGTCGCGGATCTGCACGTCCTTGATCTCGCAGAGCCAGCCGTCGACGTGCAGCAGCATGTCGTCGAAGACGTCCTCTTCAGGGCGCTCGGCCAACCCGAGATCGTGGTCCATCTTCGCCGCGCGCATCAGCGTCCAGATCTGCTGCCGGATCGCGGGCAGTTTGCCGGGGTCGAGGGTGGAGATATTGGCATGCTCGTCGAGCAGCTGCTCCAGACGTGAAATGTCGCCATAGCTTTCGGCACGCGCCATCGGCGGGATCAGGTGATCGATCAGGGTGGCGTGTGCTCGACGTTTGGCCTGCGTGCCCTCACCCGGATCGTTGACGAGGAACGGATAGATCAGCGGCAGCTCACCGAGCGCTGCATCGGTGCCGCACGAAGCGGACATGCCGAGAGTCTTGCCCGGCAGCCACTCCAGGTTGCCGTGCTTGCCGAGGTGCACCATGGCGTCGGCGGCGAACCCGTCCGGTGCGGCGATCCAGCGGTAGGCCGCGAGATAGTGATGGCTCGGCGGCAGATCCGGGTCGTGGTAGATGGCGACCGGGTTCTCACCGAAACCACGCGGCGGCTGCACCATCAACACCACATTGCCGAAATGTAATGCAGCAATGACGATTTCGCCGTTGGGATCGGCGGAGCGATCGACATACAGCTCCCCGGGCGGCGGGCCCCACGCCTCGATCACGGCCTCGCGCAGGTCCTCGGGCAGCGTGTCGAACCACGCCGCGTACTGCGTCGCGCTGATCCGGATCGGATTGCCTTCGAGCTGTTCGGCCGTCAACCAGTCGGGATCTTGACCACCCGCAGCGATGAGCGCGTGAATAAGCGCGTCGCCATCGCGCTCCTGCAGCCCGGGAACCGCACCAGCAGGCCCCAGATCGTAACCAGCCGAACGCATCTCGGTGAGCAATCGGATCGCGCTCGCCGGGGTGTCCAAGCCGACCGCGTTGCCGATGCGGGCGTGTTTGGTCGGATAGGCCGACATCATCAAGGCGACCCGACGCTGTGCGGCCGGAATGTGACGCAGCCGCGCATGCCGCACCGCGATACCCGCCACCCGCGCCGCGCGCTCGAGGTCCGGCACGTAGGTGGACAGACCGTCGGCGTCGAATTCCTTGAACGAGAACGGCACCGTGATGATCCGGCCGTCGAATTCCGGCACCGCCACCTGAGTGGCCACATCGAGGGGCGAGAGCCCGTCGTCGTTGGCCTCCCACTGCGCGCGGCCGCTGGTCAGGCAGAGGCCTTGCAGGATAGGCACATCGAGCTCGGCCAACGCCGCGACGTCCCACGCCTCGTCGTCGCCACCGGCGGACGCGGTCGCGGGCTTGGACCCGCCGGCCGCGAGCACCGTCACCACCAGTGCATCGGCCTGCCGGAGTGTGTCGAGCAATGCGGGTTCGGCGGTGCGCAACGACGCACAGTAGAGCGGCAGGGGCCGCGCTCCGGCGTTCTCGATTGCGGCACAGAGCGCATCGATGTATCCGGTATTCCCCGCGAGGTGCTGTGCACGGTAGTAGATGACCGCGACGGTCGGGCCGTCGACCGTCGCCGCGGTGCGCGCCAGCTCGCCCCAGCTCGGCAACTGCACGGGCGGCTCGAAGCCGTGCCCGGTGAGCAGCACGGTGTCGGACAAGAAGTTGTGCAACTGAAGCAGATTCGTCGCACCACCGGCCGCGAGGTAGTTGTGTGCGTCGGCGGCAACGCCGCCGGGCACCGTCGAGCACTCCATCAATTCGGCGTCGGGCGCGAGCTCGCCACCGAGCGCCACCATCGGCACTCCACTGACACGCACCGCTTCCAAGCCATCTTCCCAGGCCCGCTTTCCGCCGAGGATCCGCACGATCACCAGATCGGCGCCGTCGAGCAGCGCGGGCAGGTCTTCGACCAGCAACCGAGCGGGATTGCCCCATCGATAGTCGGCGCCACTCGCGCGCGCGCTCAACAGATCGGTGTCGGACGTGGACAGCAGCAAAATCACAGGTGACGGCCTTCCTCGGGTTACGCGCCCATCGGGTTCGTTGCTCGCCGGAGAGGGTCTGGCTTGTGACAGTGGCGCGACCGCACCGGAGTTCCACCGGTTTCCTCGTCGCCCGCCGAGCATCCAGATGCTACCTGCCAGGGCGGCACACACCTGCCACCTGTCTGTCTGCCGCAGCGGGCAGACTCGTCGAGGCACGTTTCTGCCCGATACGAACCCTGCGGATCGGACGCGCAGTTCCCCGTTCTACAGACGCGGGTCGAAGACCAGCCGGAAGTCCGTCAGGGACTTCCGATCTCCCACGGCACTGAACTCTCTGCCCGGCAGTTCATTCACCGGCAACCCGGCCTGCTCGGCGATCAGTGCCGCGGGCACCCACATCGGGTCCCGCGCCGAATGCCACGGTGTGTCTAACTGCGCACGATCCCCGAACACAAGAATCACGCGAACCTGAACGCGATCGGACGCCATACCTCCATCATGAACGTCGGAGAACGCCACCGGATAACGATGACGGCTCATCCGCAGCAACGCGGCCATCCGGTAGCGGCGCGGGCGGCAAGTCGTCGACGACCCGGGCGCGGTCGGCATGGGCGGCGTGGCGCAGGCGGGTGAGTCCGGCGAAAACGAGCGGGCCCACAAGCTGCACCTGCGCGAGCCCGAGGTCGAATTGCCCGAGCTGCGAACGTCCAGGCTGTCGAGCGGTTCGTCGAAAGGCTGCCGGTATATCTCGATGAGGTCGACACGAAGGTTCGGCAGGAGGTCCTCGGCGATCACACACCGACGCTGACCGTCGGGTCGGCCGGGATCTTCGACCCGAGCCGGCTGGTCGAGATCGAGATGATCGCGGCCGCACGACGCTGGGCTAGGTGTGTACACCTAGGTCAGGTCGGCGTTTCCCTCGATGAGCTTGAGGTGGTAGTGGAACCGGTTGACGCGCCAGCCGGAATCGGTGCGTTCGGCCCCGAGGGTGTAGCTGCCGATGAAGGTGCGGGTTTTGCCGTTGACGGCGTCATTCTTCAGGTGGACGGCGATGGCGTCGGCGTGCACCGCGGCGTGGCCGGACTGCAGGTCGATGAGGTAGTTACCCGCCTGATGGTGCACTGCGTCGAGGTCGGAGAGGCCGGTGCGCCAGTCGCCGACGATGTCCGCGGCATCGCGGATACCGACCAGGCCGCCGAAACCGCCGTCGAAATCGACCTTCGGGGTGAACACTACATCGAGCAGATCGTCCCAGCGCTTCTGATCGGTGTAGACGAACATCCTGGTCAGAACGTCGACGATCGCGAAACGGTCGGCGAGGGATGATGATTCGGTCATGCCAGCAGACTAGCGAGCCTGCCGGTCCGCTGCCACACGACAAACGCAGCACCGTGGGTAGTCCGCACCCGGGGTGACCTCGGGCCGAATACCTGGCCGGGTCGTACGCTGGATGGGTCATGACGCGTACATCTCCCGACTCCTGCCCCGGCGTGCTGCGGTTGCATCAGGCGGCCGACGGACCGCTGGCTCGTATCCGCGTGCCCGGCGGACGGCTGGAGGCGCAGCAGTTGCAGGCACTGGCCGAAGCCGCCCGTGAGCTCGGCGACGGAAACATCGAGCTGACCTCACGCGCCAATGTGCAGCTGCGTCGGGTGCGCGACGCGACAGAGCTGACCGCGCGACTGGAAACCGCCGGGCTACTGCCGAGTCATACGCACGAGCGGGTGCGCAATATCGTTGCCTCGCCGCTGGCAGGGCGCGTCGGCAGTCGGGCCGATGTGCACCGACTCGTCCCCGCGCTCGACGCCGGCCTGCTCGCCGCGCCTCGCCTGGCCGACCTGCCCGGCCGCGTGTTGTTCACCCTCGACGACGGCCGCGGTGACGTCAGCGGTCTCGGTGGCGATATCGGCGTGCACGCCGTCGACGCCGACGAGTTCGCGGTCCTGCTGGCCGGGCTCGACACCGGCATCAGGGTGTCGGCCACCGATGCCGTCGACGTCATGCTCGCCGCCGCGCACGGCTTCCTCGACCTGAGCTCCGGCCAGTGGCGGCTGCACGAAATCGAGAACGGCGTCGAACGTCTCACCGACCTGCTCGGACTCGCCGCCCGCGCCGATCTGCTGAAAATCGCTGCCAACCAAGACATTCCGATCGGCTGGCTGACCCAGGACAACGGCTTGGTCAGCCTCGGCGCCGGCGTACGGCTCGGTTCGCTGCCCGCACGCACCGCCGAATTCATCGCCGCCGTCGAACGACCGGTCTTCCTCACCCCCTGGCGCAGCCTCGTGCTGGCGGACCTGGAGGAATGGCCCGCCGAGCAGGTCGTCCGCGTGCTCGCCCCGATGGGTCTGATCTTCGATGCCAACTCCCCGTGGCTGCTGGTCAGCGCCTGCGCCGGTCAGCCCGGCTGCGCGAAGTCGCTCACCGACGTCCGCGCGGATGTCGGTGCCGCGGTGGACTCGGGCCGGATACTGCCCGACAGCGCAACGTTCGACTCCGACGCGCCCCACTCCGAACTCGTTCTGCCGCAACCTGATCCGACCTCCTCCGGCGCTCCGAGCGCCCCTGTCTTCGAGGCCGGCGAGGTGACAGTTGGCGGACGGCAGCACTGGTCGGGCTGTGCGCGCCGCTGCGGCAGGCCGCGCGGTGCGGTGACCGATGTCGTCGCCACGCCGGACGGCTATCGCGTCGACTGATCGTCCTCCTGGGGAAAGGCCGTGCAGCATGGCAATTAACAGACTGAGCGACGACGAGATCCAGGCCATGTCGGACGACGAGCGCCGCGCGCTGATCAGCCGCTTGCAGCTGCCACCCGAGCGGGTGTTGCCCAGGCCGGAACTGGTCCGGATTCACCGGGGGGTCCGACTGACCCTGATGGTCGGCGGTTCGCTGGTCCTCATCCCGTGGATCGTCTATCTCGCAGTCACGCTACCGGCCGATTACCAGGCGAGGAACTGGACCCTGACCTGGGTCGGCTTCGACGTCCTTCTGGTCGCCATGATGGCGACCACCGCCTACCTGGGCTGGAAACGCAGACGACTGCTCATCCTCCCCGCGTTCGGGACCGGCCTCCTGCTGCTCGTCGACGCCTGGTTCGACGTGATGACCGCAGGCGCCGACGACGTCTGGCTCTCGGTCGGTATCGCGCTGATCGGCGAATTGCCGTTGGCCGCACTGCAGATCAGCGGCGCGCTACTGCTGTTCAAGTTCCTGACCGAAGCGCACCCACTCGCCGACCCCGCCGTCAGCGCTTGGCGTGCGCAACTGCCCTTCTGACCGCACCACGGCGCGGGTGCGGCGGGTCGAGAGTCGGTGCACCGGAAAGCATTCCAGGCCACGGCGCCGGAGCAACTATCCTTCCACCATGATCGACACCGCAGCTGACGACCTTGCCCTGCCCGCCGCGCTGGCCGAAGTGGTCGAGATCGGCTTCGAGTGGGAGTGGGACGAGGAGACCGACATCTCTCACGGTTGCGACTTCGAGCCCTACACACATTTCGAGCCGCCAGAGCGGACCGCGTATTGGTTTCGCCTGTGGACCGGCAACGAAGCGGCCGACGGCAGTGAATTCCGGTTCTTCGGAGCGACGGGAGCCGGTGACTACGCCGGGTTCTGGCTGGTTCGGCCCGCTGCGCCGATCGCCGAGCAGCCGATCGTGTATCTCGGTTCCGAGGGCGAATGCGGCTTGATAGCACGCAATCTCCTCGACCTGCTCTGGCTGTTCGCGGACGGTTACGGGCCGGCCGAGGCATTCGCACCGACCCATTTCGGTGCGCGGGTGCCGAACGAGGCGTTCCGGGAGATCGCCGAGCGGTTCGGGCCGAGACCGGGCCGGTCCGCTGCGGAGATCGTGGCTGCGGCACGGGAGGAATTCCCGAACTTTCCGGAACTTATCGACGCGATGTGCCGGTAGGCGAAACCCGCAGGCCGCACGAGGACGTGCGCGCCATTGCGATGCCGGTCGGCCCGCCCCGTCGGCCATGACCAACGGGGCGGGACGACCTGGGATGACTGCCTGCACACCCGGGCTCATCCCTGACCTCGGCGAAGATCACTACGTCGATCGGCTAAGCCGCGTTCTCTTCTCGTCTCGGATCATCATGGATCTCGAGGGTGCAGCATTTGACCCCCCCGCCCGCCTTCAGCAGTTCCGACAGGTCGAGGCCGACCGGGTTGTACCCGTGTCCCCGCAAAGTCTCGATCAGGTCGACCGCCCTGTCACTGACGAAGGCGTTCAGTCCGTCGCAGACGCCGTTCAGGCCCAGCACCACCGCATCCGCGTCGGTGGCGACGATCGCGTCCGGATACAGCTCCGCGAGCAACTCGCGGCTGGCCGTGCTGAAGGCGGGCGGGAAGTAGGCGATATTGGCGTCACCGAGTGCCATCATCGCTGTGTCCAGGTGATAGAACCGCGGATCGACCAATTCGAGGGACACCACGGGCAGGTCGAAGAAGCGTTCGACTTCGCGGTGTGCGGCAACCGAACTGCGGAACCCGGTCGCGGCGAGGATCCGATCACCGACGAGGAGGAAATCGCCCTCGCCCTCGTTCACCTCCTGCGCGCTGACGAGTTCGGTGAGTCCGCGCTGAGCGAACCATCGGTGATACGCGGGGCCCTCGGCGGCGCGTTCGGGATGGGTGAAGCGCGCCGACAACGCTCGGTCACCCACGATGAGTCCGCTGTTGGCGGCGAACACCATGTCGGGCAGTCCCGGCTCACCGGGGACGAGATCGACCTGGTGGCCGTACTGCTCGAAGGTAGAGCGCAGGGTTTCCCACTGGTCGAGGGCGCGGGCCCGGTCGACCGGCTCGGTCGGATCCATCCACGGATTGATCGAGTAGAAGACGTCGAAGTGGTCGGGGCGGCACATCACGAACCGTCGTGGTGATGGCTGTCGCGGGGTGGGTGGCTCGTTGTGGAGCGTGGCTACGGAGGTCAACGTGTCTCCCGGAGGTAGGCGCGGATCATTCGACTGACACGAAGGTAATTCGCCTACTATTGCGCCAGAAACAACGAATCGTTGCGCAGATATGCGGAATGCTGGCGAATCGTTGCGCGGCGACAGAATGGGTGTGGCGTGGACGACATCGACCGGCGGATTCTGGCCCACTTGCTCAGGGAGGCACGCGCGTCGTTCCAAGAAATCGGCGCGAAAGTCGGCCTGTCGGCGCCCGCGGTCAAGCGGCGTGTCGACAAGATGGTGGCCAGCAGGCAGATCACCGGATTCACCGCCATGGTCAATCCCGCCGCGCTCGGCTGGAAAACCGAGGCATATGTCGAGGTCTACTACCGCGACAACATCACCCCGGCCGAACTGCGGCGCAGCCTCGAACCGATTCCCCAGGTCGTCGGGGTGTGGACAATCGCGGGCGAGGCCGATGCGCTGGTCCACGTGATGGCCACCGATATGGCCGAGATCGAGTCGACCGTCGAACGCATCCGCGAGAACACTCGGGTCGGCCGCACGCGCAGCGCCATCGTCATGTCGCGCATCCTCGAACGGCCGCGGACCTGACCCGCGCCGACCTCCCTCGGCGGGCACTCCTAGGGTGGTCGGCATGTCCGACGTGCGTGCCAGCTACCTCACCGACGGGGCCGAGATCTATCGGCGCTCGTTCGCGACGATCCGCGCCGAAGCGGATCTGACCGCGTTCCCGCCGGATGTGGCACAGGTGGTGGTGCGAATGATTCATGGGTGCGGACAGGTGGATCTCGCACAGGACGTGGCCTTTTCGCCCGGGGTAGTGGCGGCGGCCCGCACCGCGCTGCGTACCGGTGCACCGATTCTGTGTGATGCCAACATGGTGGCGTCGGGGGTTACACGCAAACGGTTGCCCGCCGATAACGATGTGCTCTGCACTTTGACAGATCCGCGCGTGCCGGAACTTGCCGCCGCACTGGGCAATACGCGGTCGGCCGCGGCGCTCGAGCTGTGGCGGGATCGGCTCGACGGCGCGGTGGTCGCCATCGGAAACGCACCGACCGCACTGTTCCATCTACTGGACATGCTCGATGCCGGCGCGCCGCGCCCAGCGGCGGTTCTCGGCATTCCCGTCGGCTTCATCGGCGCCGCCGAATCCAAAGATGCACTGATCGACTTCGGTGGGGTCGAATTCTTGACCGTGCGCGGCCGGCGGGGCGGCAGCGCCATCACCGCGTCGGCGCTGAATGCGATTGCGAGCGAACAGGAATGACCAACAGCACGGTCCACGGCAAGTTGTGGGGTGTCGGGCTCGGGCCGGGCGACCCGGAACTGGTGACGGTCAAGGCGGCCAGGATCATCGCAGCGGCCGATGTGATCGCCTTCCACAGCGCCAGGCACGGCCGCAGCATCTCACGCGCGATCGCCGCCCCGTACATGCGCGAAGGTCAGCTCGAGGAGCACCTCGTCTATCCGGTGACCACCGAGGCCACCGACCATCCCGGCGGATATCAGGGCGCGATCGACGAGTTCTACGAGCAGGCCGCCGAGCGTCTGGCGGCACATCTGGCAGCGGGCCGCTCGGTGGCGCTGCTCGCGGCGGGCGATCCGCTCTTCTACAGCTCCTACATGCACATGCACCGCCGCCTCGCCGACCGATTCGATGCCGAGATCATTCCGGGCATCACCTCGGTCAGCGCCGCGTCCGCGGCTCTGGGCACCCCCCTGGTGGAAGGCGAACAGGTGCTCACGGTACTGCCGGGCACCATGCCGACCGCCGAGCTCACCCGCCGCCTCCGCGACACCGAAGCGGCCGCCATCATGAAACTCGGACGCACCTACCCCGGTGTGCGCCAAGCGCTCTCGGATTCCGGACGACTCGACGGCGCCTACTACATCGAGCGCGCCAGCTCCGATCGTCAACGCGTCCTCCGCGCAGCCGACGTCGACGACGCGGAGGTGCCGTACTTCTCGATCACCCTGGTGCCGGGCCCGCAGCCGACTACCCCACTGCGCCTGGCGAGTAGCAAGCAGACGCAGCGCCGGGTCGCAACCGGACCGACCGCCGCACCGTCGAACGGTCTGCCGGGAGAAGTCGTCGTGGTTGGACTCGGTCCCGGCTCGGCGGACTGGACCACGCCGGAGGTGAGCAAAGCCCTCGCCGAGGCCACCGATCTCGTCGGCTACACCACCTACATCAACCGCGTGCCGGCGCGCCCCGGGCAGCGCAGACATGCCAGCGACAATCGCGTGGAATCCGAGCGTGCCGCTATGGCACTGGATTTGGCCAAGCAGGGCGCGCAGGTCGTGGTGGTCTCCTCGGGTGATCCCGGAGTGTTCGCCATGGCGGCGGCGGTGCTGGAAGAATCCGCCGACCCACAGTGGGAGGGGGTGCCGGTGCGGGTACTGCCCGGCATGACCGCCGCCAACGCCGTGGCCAGCCGAGTCGGCGCGCCACTCGGCCACGACTACGCGATGATCTCGCTGTCGGACCGGCTCAAGCCGTGGGAGGTTGTCGCCCAACGTCTCTCGGCCGTGGCCGCCGCCGACATGACGATCGCGATCTACAATCCGGCCTCCTCCCAACGCACCTGGCAGGTCAGTGCGATGCGGGATCTGCTGCTCGAACACCGCAAGCCCGACACCCCGGTGGTGATCGGCCGCGACGTCGGCGGCCCCACCGAGTCGGTCCGGGTGGTACCACTCGCCGAACTGGACCCCGCCGAGGTCGACATGCGCACGCTGCTCATCATCGGCGCATCCACCACCGCATCGAGGGACACCGACGACGGCCCGCGCGTTTACACCTCGCGGCGCTACCAACGCTGATCGACCGACCGCGCCCGGCTACCCAGCGTCAGGCGGACAGACCGGTCAGCTTCGGTAGTTCCGGGCAACCACTGCCAGGCAGCCGGCTGCGGCGACCGCGGCGACGGCGAACATCGTCGGGTAGCCGAGGCCCGCGGCCTCGTGCAGGAAGGCGAGGAGGGCGGGAACACCGAAACCGAGATAGCTTGCCGAGTAGAAGACCGCGGTGAGGCCGGCCAGGTCGTCGGGGCGGGCGATTCGTTCGATCTCCTGAAGGCCGGCAACCAGGCCGATGCCGTATCCGGCACCGAGGACGATTGCGGTGACGACAGTGGACCAGAGGGTGAGAGTTGCCGATGCCAACGCCGCCGAGACCATTCCTGCGACGACCAGAATCAACGCCACCACTGCGGCGCGGGCAGTGCCCGGGCGGTCGATGCGCCGGGCCGCCGATTGGATCGCGAAGCCGCAGCCGAGAGTGATGACGGTGATCAGTGCCGAAAATGCGATCGGTGCATCGTGCACGCGCGGTGCCATCAATGTCGGCATCACCGCGTACGCCGTTGCGGCGGAGGTGAACAGCCACAGCGCGACCGGCAGTGCCACGTGCCGGAATCGGCGGTGTGCAGCGGCAGGGACCTTCAGGGCCTCGACAAAACGGCCCGGATTCTCCTGCGGGACCAGTGTCTCCGGTGCGCGCGCCACCCAGGCCGTGGCAATCAGACACAACACTGCGTTGATCAGATACGCGAGGGTGTTCGGCAGCGGCGCCCACTGGGCAAGCACGCCTGCCACCCCCGCACCGACAGCAAAGCCACCCGTGAGGCTCATCGCCGAACGTCGCGCGCCGGTTCCCGCGGGCCGTTCGGGCCCGAACGGTGGCTGGGCGAGCTCTTTCAGCCAGCTGCTGCCCACCGCCATCGGCAGACCGAGCGCCACCCCGCACAGCACCCGTCCGGCCGACAGCATCGGCACGGACCCTGAGCCGAATGCCAGCAACAGCGAACCCATGGCAGCGATCAGCGGCGCGGGACGCAGCAGCGCGCGACGGCCATAGCGGTCCGAGAGCGGGCCGCCGATCAGCAGCGCGGGCACAATGCCGAGCACGTACTCGAACAACAACATGTCGACGGTGGTGACGGGCAGTCCGTTGTTCTTGTACATCACCAGCAGCGGGGTGAATTCGTTTCCGCCCCAGGCGATCGCGAACATGGCCGCAGCAACGCCCCACCACTGCCTCGAGATGGTCTCGCGCGCGGGTGATCGGGCGTCGATGGTGGTGAGCGTTGCCATCACAGCCCGCTCAGTTCCAGCTGGTGCACGCCCGCGAGATGCTCGACGAGTGCGGCGGCGAAGCCTGTCGCATCGCCTGTTCCGATCAGGTCGGCCAGCCGCGCGTGCTGCTCGATGATCTTGTCTATGTCGGTCGAACCACGGTGCAGCGCAACACTGTTCATCCGCCGCTGCCGTTCGCGCAGTGAATCGTAGAAGCCGGTGAGCATCGGGTTGCCCGCAGCGACGACGTAAGTGCGGTGAAAGTCGGTGTCTACCACGGCGAAACGCGCGAAGTCCTTGGTGTCGGCCAGCTCCCGCTGCCGGTCGAGTGAATCCTGCAGGGCTGCGTCGAGCGTCGAGCGATCAACAGCGACCAGTGCACGCACGGCCCCGGTCTCCACGACGTACCTGGCGTGGGCCACGTGCTCGGCCTCTGCCGGCGGGATCGGCACTATCAGCGCACCGCGCTTGGGGTAGAGCTTCATCCACCCCTCCGCCTCGAGCCGCAGGAACGCCTCGCGGACCGGTGTCCTGGACATGTCGAGGTCGGCGGCGATCTCACCCTCGCTGATCAGCTCGCCGCCCGGCAGCATGCCGGTGAGAATGCGTTCCTTCACCTCATGAAATGCGCGCTCGGCCGATGAATACGTCTTAGACACAAGTTGCATCCTAGATGAATCGCGGACAGCGCATTCGCTCACCCGTTGCCGGTCGTATAACATTCCACTATGGAACGTTGAGAGCGAAGGAGCTGTCCGTTGACGAATACCGCGACACAACGCAAACCGCTGAATTCCACAGCCGCGTCACTCCTCGGGTTTCTGCACGAGAGCCCGATGTCGGGGTGGGATCTGGTGTCCGCTGCACAGGACCGTATCGGTGATTTCTGGACGATCACCCAGAGCCAGGTATACCGCGAGTTGTCCTCGATGGATGCGTCCGGGCTGGTCGAGAAGGGCGAGACGGGAGCACGGGAGCGAACCCCCTATCAGATCACCGATGCGGGCCGCGAAGCATTCCTGGAGTGGATTGCCCGAGATCCGGGCGGCGAGACAATTCGAGTGCCCTTGCTACTGACGATGTCCTTCGGAGAACACCTCGACCCCGATCACCTCGACCAGATGATCGCCGCGAACCGGGAGATCCACCAGCAACGACTCACCCGCTATCTCGCCCAGGACTGCACCGGGAAACCGCCACACCAGCGCGCCACGCTGGAGTTCGGCATCGGCTACGAGCGTGCGGTACTCGAATGGTTCGACCACCTGCCGAGCCTGCTCGGCCGCTGACAGCCCCGGGTAAGCACCACTCAGGCGCGGGAAGCGGACTGTGCGCGCAACCACTGCACGGCGTCCGGCACGTTCGCCGCAACGATCGCGTCGGCCGGGAGCGCGGGGCGGTCGATCATGACGACGGGAATACCCGCGCCGCGAGCCGCGACGAGTTTGGCGTCGGTGTGATCTCCCCCGCTGTCCTTGGTGACCAGCACGTCGATGCGGTGCGATGCCAGCAACCGCGATTCGGTCTCGACCGCGAAAGGGCCACGTGCAAGCAGTAATTCGTGATGTGGCGGCAGGTTGCCCACCGGCGGGTCGATCGCGCGGATCAGAAACCAAGGCTCGGTCAGGCCGGCGAAGGCGCCGACCCCCTGCCGACCGATCGTCAGGAATACTCGATCGCCCAGTCCCGCAACGGCTGCCGCGGCGGCCTCGAGATCGGGCACGCGGATCCACTTGTCCCCCGGCCCCGCGGACCAGCCGGGCCGACGCACATGCAGCAACGGCAGATCCGCCCGCGCCGTCGCAGTGGCTGCGTTCATGCTGATCGTTGCCGCGAACGGATGCGTAGCATCGATCACCACCTCGATTGCGTTGGCCACCAGCCACTCCCATAGGCCGTCCGCGCCACCGAAGCCGCCGATCCGCACCACGCCTTCGGGCAGCAGAGGGTCGCTGACGCGTCCGGCGAGCGAGGAAACGATGTCGAATCCCCGCTCGCCGGACGCGATTTCGGCGAGTTCCCGGGCTTCCCGGGTACCGCCCAGAATCAGGATTTTCAGGGCTGACCGCTGAAGTAGGCGATGCCCGCGTTGATCAGGTTCGGTCCGCCCGCGATGAGCAGGCCGATGAGCGCACCCACCGGCAGGCCGATGCCGAAGAAGAAGAACCCGATCACGGCGCCGATGAGGGCACCGAGCGATGCGCGCTGCAGTTCGGCGAAGAACCAGTCCTGCGACGCACTGATCTCGGCCGCGGACGGCGCGGCAGCGGTCGGCTTGACCTCCGGCGTCAGCGTCAGCCGCTGCGTCGAGGGATCGATGGTGGCCGCGATCGGGATGACGTCCCCCTCGCCCACCTTGGCCGCGAGCGGGATCGAGGTGACGACCACGCCAGCCTCGTTCTTCACCGTGACGTACTTCTGGTCGGCATCGAGGCTGAACGCACCACCGGTCAGAGTGGTCACGATCGACTTGTCGACGATTTGCACCGCATAGCCGACGGTCTGGTCCTCGCCTGTGACAGTCGGTGAGGTCGTCTGGTTCTGCACCGCGGGCGCCGGGGCCGCCGGCGCGGCACCGGATGTGCCGGCCGCGATACCCGTGGCGGCGATGGCCAACAGCGAGGTGGCGGCAAACTTTTTGTACTTCATCAATCTCCCAATCAGGAACCGGATTTCCGATCACGCTCGGATCTCGGGCCCGACCCTACCTGTTCACCTCGGCCTGCATCACCGTTCCGATCGAGGCTTTCACAGCGAGTCCTTGCCCTGTTTGCGCACCGACCACTGTGTCACCGGCAGTTGTGGGCGCCATGCCGTGAACGTCCCCAATGGTTCCGCCCGGTAAATCTGAAACTTGCGCAATTCACCGCCGTGGGTTTTTGCCCAGGTCAGCAGCAGCGCCTCCGATTCCGCGGTCACCGCGTTCGCGACGAGCCTGCCGCCGTGGCGCAAGTACGACCAGCATGTCTCGAGTACGCCATCCTGGGTGATCCCACCACCGACGAAAACCGCGTCAGGAGGGGCAGATTCGGTCGATCCGACCTCGGTGCGCACCTCCCCACGCACGACGACCTGCGGGACACCCAGGGCGGTGGCATTGTCGGCGATCTGGCGCCTCCGGTGCTCGAGCCGTTCGAAGGCGACCGCCTGGCAACCCGGGTGTGTACGACACCATTCGATGGCGATGCTGCCCGAGCCGCCGCCGACATCCCACAGCAGCTCTCCCGGTGCGGGCGCCAGGGCCGCAATGGTCAGCGCCCGCACTTCCGCTTTGGTGAGTTGCCCGCCGCCACCGAACAGCGCATCCGGGAGGCCCGGGATCCTCGTGGCACGCGGGCCCTTCGAATCCGCGACGCATTCGATCGCCACGATGTTCAGCGGATCGCCCGCAGGCAGATCCCAGCTCTGCGCGGTGGCCGCTCGAACCCGCTCGTCCGGGCCACCCAGCTGTGCGAGTATCGTCACCGTCGACTCACCGAATCCGTTGCGGCGCAACAGCTCCGCGATCCGCTCCGGCGTGTGCTCATCCGCGCTGAGCACCAGCACCCGCCGCCGATCCGCCAGCTCCGGCAGCACTGCCTCCACCGGCCGACCGACCGCGCTGACCACCGGCACCTCGGCAAGCGCCCACCCCAACCGGGCACATGCCAACGCAGCCGACGAGGGCTGCGGCAGCACCCGCAAGGCCGCAGCGCCGAACAGTCGCACCAGCGTCACTCCGATTCCGTAGAACATCGGATCGCCACTGGCCAGCACACAGATACGAGCGCCCGCGTGGTGCTCGAACAACCCGGGCAACGCGGGCACCAACGGCGACGGCCATGCCACCCGCTCAATCGCTGGATCGACTGGCACCAAAGCCAACTGGCGCTCCGCTCCGAACAACACCGCGCATCCGGCGATCGCCTCCCGCGCTGCCCGCCCGAGCCCGTCCCACCCGTCGGCTCCGATCCCGACAACCGATATCACCGGGCCCGTCCACGACACGACATTCGCCACGGCAACCTCGGTATCGATACCCGGTGCAACAGAACATATTTCGGCTGGATTGATCGGTTCGGCCGCCGACCGCGCCGGGTTCGGCCGCGCTTCGCGCTCGACACTCCGAGGCGGCCGGCGGGCCGATCCGGCGACCGGAATCGATGCACTCCCCGGCCGCGCCGTACCCAACACGGCCTCCGGCTGATCGCTCCCAGAAGATCCGGGAGTCGATCCAGAAGCGGGTGTGGGCCCGGTCACCGAGGCATCCGCCGCCACACTGCCTGTGGCAGCAGGCGCATGACGAAGAACACCGGTTGCAGTATGCGCGGGCACCACACCCGACCTGCGCGGCGACGGAGACCGTTGACCACGGCCACGGCGACCTGGTCCGGCGTGCTCGAGAATGGCGCCGGGTCCATACCCTCGGTCATCCGTCCGATCACGAACCCGGTGCGGACCAGCAGCAGGTGAACACCGCTGCCGTGCAACGCATCCGCAAGCCCTCCGGCGAAACCGTCGAGTCCCGCTTTGGCCGAGCCGTACACGTAGTTGGCCCGGCGCACCCGCACCCCCGCGACCGAACTGAACACGACGATCTGGCCGCTGCCCTGCGTACGCAGCAGATTCGCCAGCGTGGTGAGCACACTGATCTGTGCGACGAAATCGGTGTGCACCACCGCGAGCGCATGCGCCGGATCCTGCTCGGCCCGCGCCTGATCTCCCAGCACCCCGAACGCGAGCACGGTCACCCCCAGTCCGCCATGCTCGGCCGCAAGCTTCTCGAGCAACGCGGGGTGACTCGCCGTGTCATCGGCATCGAACTCGACGCAATGTACCGCCGTCGCACCGGCAGCCAGCACAGCCGCGCCCGCCTCGGCCAACTCGCCGCTACGCCGCGCCGCGAGAATCACCACCCGCCCCGGCGCCAACCGCCGGGCCACCTCGAGCCCGATCTCGCTGCGCCCACCGAGCAACAGCACCGGCCCGTCGGCAATCCCGCCACCTCGCAATCCCATGCACACAGTTTGCTCTCCCCCCGCTGCGCACCTTGCGCCGACCATCCGACAACTCGACAGCACGTTCGCGGACCGATGATTCCAGGTAACCGCAGTGCCGCCCGGTCACGACGGTCGCCACCGGCTTCCACATCGACCACGACTACGGTCGTGGGATGCCGACCAGCACAGCACAGCTGTCCCCGACCGCACTCGAGTTCGTCACCGAGCGGCACCTCGCCACGCTGACCACGTTGCGAGCAGATGGCACCCCGCACGTTGTCGCGGTGGGGTTCACCTGGGATCCCGAGGCCGGGCTCGCGCGGGTGATCACCAATGACGGATCGGTGAAAGTGCGCAATGTGCGCCGGTCCGGGTACGCGGCGGTCAGCCAGGTGGACGGCATTCGCTGGCTCACCCTCGAAGGTCCGGCAACCGTCCTCGACGACCCCGACAGCGTCGCCGAAGCAGTCGATCGCTACGCCGGACGCTACCGCGTGCCCCGAGAGAACCCGACCCGCGTGGTGATCGCAATTCAGGTGCGGCGAGTGTTGTCGAGCAGCACACTCACGACCCCGAACTGAGGTACCCGCACCTCGGCCAACTGCAGGGCGACGCCGCCGCAGGCGGCTGCCAGTGCCCGGGCTTACAACACCGTCAGCCCGTGTGGGCGATTGTTCATCGACTCACAGCCGTCCTCGGTGACCACGACGATGTCTTCGATCCGGGCGCCCCACTCACCACGGAAGTAGATGCCGGGTTCGATGCTGAATGCCATACCCGGCTGCAGGATCAGGTCGTTGCCCGCGACGATGTACGGCTCCTCGTGCACGGACAGGCCGATGCCGTGACCGGTGCGGTGCACGAAGGCGGGGCCGAACCCGGCGGCGGTCAACGGGTTTCGCGCCGCGGCGTCGATCGATTCGGCGGTCACGCCGGGGCGGACCGCGGCGACCGCGACGGCCTGGGCCTGTTCCAGCTCGGCGAATTGCACCGCCACATCCTGGCTCGGTTCGCCGAGCACGTAGGTGCGGGTCGAGTCGGAGTAGTAGCCGGGCTCTACCGGACCGCCGATATCGATCACGACCACATCACCCTGTTCGATTACCCGCTGCGACACCTCGTGGTGTGGGTCCGCACCGTGCGGCCCGCTGCCCACGATGACGAACGCGGCAGCGGTGTGGCCCTCCTCGACGATCGCGGCCGCGATGTCGGCACGCACCTCTGCCTCGGTACGCCCGGCGCGCAGCCACTCACCCATCCTGGCGTGCACGCGGTCGATCGCCGCTCCGGCCCTGCGCAGCGCGTCGATCTCCGCGGCGTCCTTGACCATGCGCATTTCACGGAGCACGGGCGTAGCCGAAACCGGCAGGCCGCTAAAGGATTCCGCCAACGGCAGCAGGTGCAGTGCGGGCATCGCATCGGTGACGGCGACCCGGGAACCGACATGCAGCGCCGACTTCACCAGATGATACGGATCGGTGCCGTCGACCCAATCGAACACCGGCAAACCGAGATCGCCCACCGCCGAACCCTCCAGCGACGCCAGCTCCAACTTCGGGATCACCACCGAGGGCGCAGCACCGTCGGCCGGGATCACCAGGCAGGTGAGCCGCTCGAAGGACTCGGCCGCCGACCCGATCAGGTACCGCAAATCCGGCCCCGGCGTGATCAGGAGGGCATCGAGATGAGCGGCCCGCATCAGTTCGACGGCCCGCTCGAGCCGATTACCGTAGACATCCGCCGCGAATCGTGACTCCGTGTGCGAGCTCATACCCCTCGACGTTACCCGCCACCGCTGCCCGACAGGCCGTTTACCCCGCTTCTGCAACCGCAACCCCTGGACGCGAGCTCGCCCGACCTGTGGCGGCGCAACACCGTTCATGGATCGGCGGCGCGGGGTACGACTGCCGCGTGAGCACGTCGAACTCAGCCCGTAGACACGGGTCTCCGCCGCCTGCCCTGAGCGCAGTGCTCACGCTCCCGACCCGGACTATCGGTGCCGAAAGCCGGGTCGGGAGCGCAATCACCGAGGCTTGTCGGGATGGGCAGGTAGCCTCACCAGCGTGACTTCAGCCGCGACTTCCGGTGGACCTCTCCTACTGCTCGACGGAGCGAGCCTATGGTTCCGTGCATTCCATGCGATCCCCGAGAAGATCACCGCACCCGACGGCCGGTCGGTGAATGCGGTGCGTGGTTTCACCGACATGGTCGCGTCGCTCATCACCAAGCATTCGCCGAGCAGGTTGGTTGTCTGTCTCGATCTGAATTGGCGGCCTGCGTTCCGGGTAGAGCTGGTGCCCTCGTACAAGGCGCACCGGCTCGACACCTCGATGGCCGCCGCTCCTGGCGCCGAGGAGGTGCCGGATCGGCTCACCCCGCAGGTCGAGATGATTCTGGAGGTGCTGGCTGCGGCAGGCATCGCGACGGGCGGCGCGGAGGGGCTGGAGGCCGACGACGTGCTCGGGACGCTCGCCACCCGGGAGCACACCGACCCGGTGGTGGTCGTCAGCGGTGATCGCGACCTGCTGCAGTTGGTGCGCGACGAGCCTGCACCGCGGGTGCGCGTGCTCTACGCGGGTCGCGGACTGGCCAAGGCCGAACTGTTCGGCCCCGCCGAAGTCGCCGCGAAATACGGTGTGCCCCTGGCGAATGCGGGACGGGCCTACGCGGACATGGCAACACTGCGCGGTGACGCATCGGACGGGCTGCCCGGGGTGGCGGGCATCGGTGACAAGTCCGCCGCGCTCTTGATCTCGCGATTCGGTTCACTGGAAGCGCTGCAAGCCGCCCTCGAGGATCCGGCCGCGGATCTTTCGCAGGGTGTGCGCGCCAAACTGCGGGCCGCCGATACCTATCTGAAAGCCGCCGCTTCTGTGGTCCGCGTGGTCTGCGATGCCGAAGTCGAACTCTCGCGACCGGATACGCTCCCCACAACTCCGGCGGACCCGCAACGTCTGCGCGAACTGGCCACCGAATACAACGCGGAAAGCCCCGTCGCGCGCCTGGTCACCGCTTTGGCGGCGGCCAACGCCTCCTGACACATCGCACAGCGGAGTCGGGCGGAGTTCGCACCTCAGCATGCCGGTGAAATGATGTGGCCAGGCAGCATTCCGCCCAGGCCTCGATGACTCACCGGGCGCTCGCGCCGCAGCGCGAGCGTCCCGGTACCCGAGTCAGTTGGGACGGCCGACCTCGTAGGTGCCGTCGTCCCTGGTAATCTTGACGGTCACCTTCTTCTGCTCACCACTGACCTTCAGGGAGCAGGTGAAGGTTGCGTCGACCTCGACCTTCTGGCCGGAGGGGCAGGACACATCGGCGACGTCCTGGATGCCGTAGGAGTCCGAAAGCACCTTCTTGACGCCGTCTTGCACCGCGGTGTTGTCCAGCTCGTCCTTGCTGGTCAGCACAAGTACCAGGGCGATGATGGCGCCGACCACAAGGAGCGCCCCGACACCGAGGCCGATGATCAGGCCTTTGCCCTTGCCACCGCTCTGTGTGGGGATCTGCTGAGCCTGGCCCCACTGCGGCTGCTGACCCTGCTGGCCCCACTGCGGCTGCTGACCTTGCTGGCCCCAGTCCTGCTGCGGCGGCTGCTGCTGCTGTCCCCAGTCCTGCGCACCCGGCTGGCCGGGCTGCTGGCCCCACTGCGGCTGATTGGGCTGGCTGGGTTGCTGACCCCATTGCGGCTGATTCGGCTGGCCGGGTTGCTGACCCCATTGCGGCTGATTCGGCTGGCTCGGTTGCTGACCCCACTGCGGCTGCGGAGGCTGCGACTGATCCCACTGCTGGGTTGGCGGCGCAGTCTGCGGCGTCTGCTGCTGGCCACCCCACGGCGACGGCGACGCGCCACCGGGTGTCTGCTGTCCGCCCCACTGCTGGGTGGGGTCGTTGCGTCCCTCCCCGGGACCAGGGGCGTCGTTCGGTCCGTACGGGCCGCTCATCTGCTTGCCTCCACTCGCATCGTTGTACATACGGTAGCCCCCCGCGTGAGACTCGTCGCAGAACAGGACCATTCCCATTTCCGAACCGATCCTGTCCGACTCCTCCGCCACGGTCGGTACGCGAAAGAAATCAAATCACAATCGAATCGGCTACGCCGCGTCCACCGCAACGACACCCCGTCGGATTGCCCGCACCGCCTTCGCCGCGGTCCCGGCAACCTCCGGGTCGTCGGCGGTGCTGTGGATCTGATCGAGCAGGTCGATCACCTGCCTGCACCAGCGTACGAAATCGCCCGCCGATAGCGGGGTGCCCCGATCGCCGCTGGCCAGCAACGACTCGGCCAACCCATCGCCACGCGCCCATTTGTACACGCCGGTAACGAATCCGAGATCCGGTTCACGGGTCGGCTGCAGCTTGTGGCGCGCCTCGTCCGAACGCAACTGCGTCCACACGCCGACCGTGCCGCCGACCGCCCGCCGGATCGGCTCCGTCGGCCCGCTTACGCCGAGATATCCACCCTCCTGGCGTGATTCGTAGACCAGGATGGACACGACGGCGGCCAGCTCGGCGGGCCCGAGCCCACGCCACAGTCCCTGGCGCAGGCATTCGGCGACGAGCAGGTCGCTTTCGGCGTAGATCCTGGCCAGTCTGCGCCCGTCCGGGGTCACCTCGCCTTCGTGCACGAAACCACGCTCTTCGAGCAGTGCGAGAATCCGATCGAAGGTTCGGGCCAGCGAGTTCGTCGTCGCGGCAACCTTCTGGCGCATGGTCTCGGTCTCGCGCGCCAACCGGTTGTAGCGCTCACCGACCCGACTCATCTGCTCGCGATCGGCGCGGGTGTGCGCCGGATGCGAGCGCAGGCTACGCCGCAGTGTGTCCAGTTCCCGATCCTCAGCCGCCTTGGATCGCTGGCCACGCCGCTGGCGGCCGGGCACCGAGATGCCGGTGCTGCGCAGCGCCGAGGCCAGATCACGGCGAATGCTCGCGGTCCGGTGATCGACCCGGCGGGGCAGACGCATATGACCGAGCGCCTTCGCGGGCACAGGGAAATCGGCGACCGATACCCGGCCCGCCCATTTGTCCTCGGTGAGCACCAGCGGGCGCGGGTCGCCCGGGGTGGCATCCGGCTCCAGGATGACCGCGAGCCCGGCCCGACGCCCAGACGGAATCGCCACCACATCACCGCGGCGCAGCGATGTCAACGAGCTCACCGAAGCGCCGCGGCGGTCGGAACGGTTCTGCTGTTCGAGCTGCCGTTCCCGTTGTTTGATCCGATCGCGCAGCGAAATGTATTCCAGGAACTCACCGTCCGCGCCGCCGAGCTGGGTGCGCAGCTTGCGCAACTGGTCTTCGTTGCGTTCGATGCCACGCACGAGCCCCACCACCGAACGGTCGGCCTGGAACTGTGCGAACGAGCGCTCGAGCAGGGCGCGGGCCTCCGCGGCACCCATCCGGTCGATCAGGTTGATCGACATGTTGTAGCCGGGCCGGAACGAACTGCGCAGCGGATAGGTCCGGGTCGAGGCGAGACCGGCCACCGCACTGGTGTCGACCTCCGGCTGCCACAGCACCACCGCGTGGCCCTCGACGTCGATGCCGCGGCGGCCCGCACGGCCGGTGAGCTGGGTGTATTCGCCCGGGGTGAGCTCGGCGTGCGACTCACCGTTGTACTTGACCAAGCGCTCCAGCACCACCGTGCGCGCGGGCATATTGATGCCCAATGCCAGTGTCTCCGTAGCGAATACGGCCCGCACGAGCCCACGTACGAATAATTCTTCGACAGTGTGCCGGAAGGCGGGCAGCATGCCGGCGTGATGCGCGGCAAGCCCGCGGTGCAGCGCCTCCCGCCACTCCCAGTAACCGAGCACCTCGAGATCGTCTTTCGGCAGATCTCCGGTGTGCCTCTCGATAATGGCGTCGATCGCCTCGTTTTCGTCGTCCCTGCTCAGGTCCAGCCGGGAGCGCAGGCACTGCGCCAGCGCGCCGTCACAGCCCGCCCTGCTGAAGATGAAGGTGATCGCGGGCAGCAGCCCTTCGTCGTCGAGCTTGGCGAGCACTTCCGGCCGTGGCAGCGGGCGGAAGTCTCGGCGCGGCCCACCGCCGCGACCGTTGCGCGGCCCACCCCAGCTGTTCATCCGATCCGCGCTCTCACGCTGCCGGATATAGCGGACCAGGTCTTCGTCGACGAGGATCTTCTGCTCGCTGGAGTCGGTGTCGAACAGGTCGAACATCCGCCGCCCGACCATCACGTGCTGCCACAGCGGTACCGGGCGCGTTTCATCGACCACCACGGCGGTGTCGCCCCGGACGGTCTCCATCCACGCGCCGAATTCCTCGGCGTTGCTGACCGTCGCGGACAAGCTGACCAGCCGCACATCGGGCGGCAGGTGCAGGATGACCTCTTCCCACACCGCGCCGCGGAAGCGGTCCGCGAGGTAGTGCACCTCGTCCATCACCACGAAGGCCAGCCCGCGCAGGGCATCCGAGGAGGCATAGAGCATGTTGCGCAGCACCTCGGTGGTCATCACCACCACCGGCGCATCCGGATTGATCGACTGGTCTCCCGTGAGCAGACCCACCTGATCGCGGCCGTACCGCTCGGTGAGATCGGCGAACTTCTGGTTGGACAGCGCCTTGATCGGCGTGGTGTAGAAGCACTTTCCACCCGCAGCGAGCGCCAGGTGCACCGCGAATTCACCGACGACAGTTTTGCCCGCACCGGTCGGCGCACACACCAGCACGCCGTGCCCACCCTCGAGGGCCGCACAGGCGTCGCGCTGAAATGGATCCAGAGTGAAACTCAGCTCGGCAGAAAACTTTGCCAGCTCGCCTACCTGCGACCGGTGATATAACACCGTCAGAGGGTATCGGAGTAGTCCGACATCGGTCGCCCGGATTTCTCTGTCGGTTCGACGATCGACTCGGCGGGCCGGATCGGCTCGGGGCCGCTGAGCGAGGATGCTTCCTCATCCGACAGCGCCGCAAGACTTTCACTTTCCTTGCGTGCGCGACGCCGATCGTTGACCCGAGCGAACTGCACGGCCACCTCGAACAAGACGGTCAGCGCCAGGGCAAGCGCCAGCATCGAGAACGGGTCCTGCGGAGTCACGATGGCGGCAAAGACGAAGAGCCCGAAGATGAGTCCGCGTCGCCAGGCCTTCAGTCGGGCGTAGGTCAGCACCCCGACCAGGTTCAATCCGACGATCAGCAAGGGTGTTTCGAAGCTGATGCCGAAGATGATCAGCAGCTGAATGATGAACCCGAAATACTGTGAACCGCTCAGCGCCGTGATCTGCGCGTTGTTGCCGATGCTCAGCAGGAAGCTCAACGCATGGGCGACAACGACATAAGCCAGCACCGCGCCTGTGGCGAACAGTACGGTGCCGGACGCGACGAACCCGACCGCGTACTTGCGCTCCTTGGCGTACAGCCCCGGGGTGATGAACGCCCACAACTGGTACAGCCAGATCGGCGCGGCGAGCACCACGCCCGCCGTCATGCCCACCTTCAAACGCAGCATGAACTGCTCGAACGGGGCGGTTGCCAGCAATCGGCAGGCGCCGTCGGGCGTGAGCGAGGCTCGGGAGGAGGCAGGCAGCGAACAATACGGCCCGAGCAGAACGTCGCCGAGACTCTCCAGGCCGAAGATCGTATGCGAATACCAGAAGAAACCGAACAACGTGGTCAGCAGGACTGCGGCGATCGAAATCAGCAGTCGGCTGCGCAGCTCTTGCAGATGCTCGACCAACGACATGGTGCCGTCGGGATTCGTCCTGCGCTTGCTGTGCCGAGGATCGAACGGGATTCGCATGGTGGTGTGTTGGCCCCTGGGTTGGATGTGCCCGCGTCGGCGGCGGCGCCGTCGATTCGGCGGGCAACAGCGCTATGCCCGGAGTGAGTGCAACTCACCCCGGCGCTGAAGCTCGACTCAGACCGACTTCGGCGTGGTTTGGGGCTCCGCGGCGGTCGCCTGCGACTGGGCGATGGTCGCCTGCGGCAGCTCCTGGACCGGTTGCTGAACCGGGGCCGGACTCGCCGGCGCGGTGCTCTCGCTCTGCATCTGGCTGACCTCGCTCTTGAAGATGCGCAACGACCGACCCAGGCTGCGGGCGGCGTCGGGCATCCGCTTCGCGCCGAAGAACATCACGAAGAGCCCGGCAATGATCAGCCAGTGCCAGATGCTCAGACTGCCCATGGTTAACCTCCCAAGAATGTGGTAGCTCTGATGCTACCGGACCATGACGTGGGCGAACTCCCGCGTCAGTACTCGTTTGCCCAGCGTTCAACCCCGGGCGGTGGCGGCCGCGGTCCGCAGCTGATCCCACAGTTCGGGGCCCGTCCAGGTTCGCCGGTCGCCGTGTTCGGCGGCCACGATCAATTCGATAAGTCGTTGATTCACCGGTGTCGGTGCACCGACCATGGCGCCGAGGCTCACAATTTCGCCGCACAGCCAGGAGATCTCCGTCTTGCGGCCGAGCGCGAGATCGTCGGCCATCGACGAGCGTGCGACCGGGTCGATGGCCAGCACCTGACCCGCCACCCGGCGAAAGATCCCGTCCGGAACGGTCAGCAGCCGAACCATGAGGTGCGGCGGGAGCAGGGTCAGCCGGGCCGGGCGAATTCGCGCTCTGTTCATCGCGGCGAGCGCTTCGCCCTGGGTGAGCGCCAGGCAGCGGCGGTAATTCCGGTCGGCGAGTTCCTCGCGCAGCGGCCTGCCGGACAGTGCGTTGATGGGATTGTTGAGATTGAGCAGCAACTTCGCCCACTGCACAGGCAGCAGGTCGGGATGACGGCGCAGCGGCAGCCCGGCCTGCGCGAAGAGCTCGACGAAGTGCGCCAATGCCGGATCGTCCTGCACGGCGAGCCCGCCGTCGGTGCCGCGATGGAAGCGACCGTCCGCATGATGGACGACGTTGAACATCACCATGCCCGCAAGCACCACGCAGGTGGGCAGGACATCCCGGATCACGGTGTCGTTGCCGATCCCGTTCTGCAGGCTCAACACCACGGTGCCAGGGCGAATCTTGCCCGCCAACTCGCGCACCGCCTCGGAGGTCGCCGCCGATTTCACGGTGACGAGCACCAGGTCCGCCGACCCGACGTCCGTCGGCTCGGTGGCGACACGGAACCCGTCTGCGGCCACCACGTCCTCGCCGCCGTCGAGGTCGGTCAGGTGCAGCCCGAACCCGCTGATCTCATCGAGTGCGCGACGCCTGCCGACGAACGTCAGATCCGCGCCTGCTGCCGCCAGCTTGCCGCCGACGAAGGTGCCGATACTGCCAGCGCCGAGCACCATCACGTGACAGGTCACACCGGCCCGACTTCCTCTGATCCGACTTCTTCGTACGCCGCGAGCGCGGCATTCGAGCGCTCACGCACGGCGGCGACCAACTCGGGCGGCCCGAGCACGGTGACACCCGAGCCGAAGCCGAGCAGCAACCGCGCCATCCAATCCAGGGTGGCGAACCGCATGGTCGCCTCGAGACTGCCATCGGGATGCACGGCCAGCCGATGCATCGGATACTGGTCGAGCACCCAGCCGTAGTCGCCGCGAATCCGTAAGCGAGCCAAGGGAACCGCAGGATCGTCCTGGAACAGGTCGAGTGCGGCGGACTCCTCGGTCGCATGACTGGGCGGGCGTGCCTGCTCGGCCAATTCGGTGGCCGCTTCGATCCGGTCGAACCGGAACAGCCGCACCCCTTCTGCCTGCCTGCACCACGCCTGAAGGTAACTGTTGTTGTCCACCAAGACGATTCGGATTGGATCGACGACCCGTTCGGACACCACATCGCGACTGGCCGAGTAGTAGACCAGTCGCAGCGCATGCTGGCGAGCCAGCGCAGAACGCACCGTCGCCACCGCGGGCGCCTCGACCGGCGCGCTCGACGACTCCCCCAGCCCCACGCCTTCGGCAGATCCACCGTGGGAGATGGCCGATTCGATTTTCGCGATCGCCGCGTGCGCCGCGGTCGGATCGACCATGCCGGGCATGTCCACGATCGACCGCAATGCGACGAGCAAGGCCGTGGCCTCGGTGGAGGTCAGCCGCAGCGGACGGTCGATGCCCGCCGAGAAGGTGACCTCGATGCTCTCCTCGGAGAACGACAGATCGATCAGGTCGCCGGGTCCGTAACCGGGCAGCCCGCACATCCACAGTTGATTCAGATCGCCCATCAGCTGTTTGGTGGTGACGCCGAGATCGACGGCCGCCTCGGCGGCGCTGATGCCGGGATGGGCGATGAAATACGGGATCATGTTCAGCAACCGCGAAAGCCGAACCGACAACCGTGAGCTCACGCTGTCACCTCCGTGCGATCGAAGACCGACCGCAGTCTCGCGACGACATCGGCGCGCAGTTCCTCGGGCGCGAGCACCACCGCATCGGGTCCGAGCCCGGTGATCAACCGGGCCAACCAGTCGCGGGAGCGGACGGGCAGCTCCACCACGACACCGTGACGTGCACCGATCATTCGGTCGCCGGTGATCCGGCCGAGCCTGCGGATTTCCCGGCCGCGATCGTCGGCCACCCACACGGTCGCCGAGCCGGTCACCGGGGCACTGCCGGTGACGGTGTCGACGATGGCACGCAGGTCCACCCCGTCCGGCTTGCTGACCACGTTCGGCGGCCCGTAGGCGGTCACATCGTCACCGATCCGCGAGAGCCGGAAGCTGCGCACCGCGTTCCGGTTCCGGTCGTGGCCGACGAGATACCAGCGGCCGTGGTGGGTGACCACACCCCACGGCTCCACATCACGCATGAGATAGGGCGCGTTGACCGCGCCGCGGTGTTCGAACCGGACCGCCTGCCCCGCGTCGATGGCCGTCAGCAGTTTGCCGAGCACTGGTTCCGAGCCACGGGTCCGCGCCGGCACCGCGGGCACCGACGCCACCGCGGCATCGGTCTCGACGTGGATTCCGGCCGCGCGCAGCTTGAGCAGTGCGCCCTCGGCCGCTGCGGCGAGCTCCGGCGACTCCCACATCTGCACGGCGACCGCGACGGAGGCGGCCTCCTCGCTGGTCAGATCGATCTCGGGCAGCTCGTAAGCGTCGCGGTTGATCCGGTAGCCCTCCATCGTGGAGTACCGGCTCACCGGCCCTACCTCGAGCGGAATGCCCAGGTCACGCAGCTCGTTCTTGTCCCGCTCGAACATCCGGCTGAACGCTTCGTCGCTGACCGACTCCTCGTAGCCGGCGACGCTGTCCCGAATCCGCTCCGCGGTCAAGAACTGCCGGGTCGACAGCAGCGCGATGACCAGATTCATCAGCCGCTCGACCTTGGATATCGCCACCCGAACAGGGTAATGGGCCGGGCGGCGCAACGGAGCGGCGGCGCACTATTCGCGCGCTACGGACGTGTCACACTTACCGGATGATCGTCGCTTTCTCCGTGACTCCGCTCGGCACCGGCGTCGACGTCGGCCGAGCCGTGGCCGAGGCGGTCCGGGTGGTTCGGGCCAGCGGACTGCCGAACCGCACCGACGCCATGTTCACTACGATCGAGGGCGAATGGGACGAGGTGATGCGTGTCGTAAAGCAGGCCACCGACGCCATCCTCGCGGTCGCGCCGCGGTGCAGCCTGGTGCTCAAGGCCGACATCCGGCCCGGCGTCACCGACGCGATGATCACGAAAGTCGAGAAGGTCGAGCGGTATCTGACCGAGTCCTAGCCACCACTGTTCGCTTCGGCCACGAGAGTTTTCGTAGACCAGCAAGCGGGCCTGGGTGCCGAGAACCCGGGCCCGCTGTCGAGCTGCTCGCTACATCGAGGCGATGAGCCGGTCGACACGCTCGTCGACCGAGCGGAACGGATCCTTGCACAGCACGGTGCGCTGCGCCTGGTCGTTCAGCTTCAAGTGCACCCAGTCGACGGTGAAGTCGCGACCCGCCTCCTGCGCGGCGGTGATGAAGTCGCCGCGCAGCTTGGCCCGGGTTGTCTGCGGCGGAGTGTCGACCGCGGCGTCCACGGCCTCGTCCTCGGTGACCCGCTTGGCCAGGCCCTTGCGCTGCAGCAGGTCGAAGACACCGCGGCCGCGCTTGATGTCGTGATAAGCCAGATCCAGCTGGGCGATCTTCGGATCCGACAGCTCCATGCCGTAGCGGTCCTGATAGCGCTGGAACAGCTTGCGCTTGATCACCCAGTCGACCTCGGTGTCGACCTTCGCGAAGTCCTGTGCCTCGACCGCGTCCAGGGTCCGCCCCCACAGGTCGACGACCTGGTCGACGTGGGGATCGCGGTCGCGGTTGCGCAGGTGCTCGACGGCGCGTGCGTAGTACTCGCGCTGGATATCCAGGGCGCTGGCCTGCCGGCCGCCCGCCAGCCGCACCGGACGCTTGCCGGTCAGGTCGTGGCTGACCTCACGGATGGCGCGGATCGGGTTGTCCAGCGCGAAGTCGCGGAACGAGACCCCCGCCTCGATCATTTCCAGCACCAGCGAGGCCGTGCCGACCTTGAGCATGGTGGTGGTCTCGGACATGTTCGAGTCACCGACGATCACGTGCAGACGGCGGTATTTCTCCGCGTCCGCGTGCGGCTCGTCGCGGGTGTTGATGATCGGCCGCGACCGTGTGGTCGCTGAGGACACACCCTCCCAGATGTGCTCGGCACGCTGCGACAGGCAGAACGTGGCCGCCTTCGGCGTCTGCAGGATCTTGCCCGCCCCGCAGATCAGCTGACGGGTGACCAGGAACGGCAGCAGCACATCGGAGATCCTGGAGAATTCACCGGCCCGGACCACGAGGAAGTTCTCGTGACAACCGTAGGAGTTGCCCGCCGAATCGGTGTTGTTCTTGAACAGGTAGATATCACCGCCGATGCCCTCCTCCGCGAGGCGCTGCTCGGCGTCGATCAACAGCTCCTCCAGCACCCGCTCGCCCGCCCTGTCATGGGTGACCAGCTGAGCCAAGTTGTCGCACTCGGCCGTGGCGTACTCCGGATGCGACCCGACATCGAGGTAGAGCCGAGCACCGTTGCGGAGGAACACGTTCGAGCTACGGCCCCAGGAAACTACCCGGCGGAACAAATACCGGGCTACCTCGTCAGGGCTGAGCCGGCGGTGTCCGTGGAAGGTGCACGTCACACCGAATTCGGTCTCGATCCCCATGATTCGTCGCTGCACACTATCGACATTACAGCCATGTCATGTACCCGCGTGGGAGTGCGGACAACCCGGATGCATACGTCTTCACAACGATTTTGCACGTCGGCGCAACATTCGACGGAAAAGTACCGGCGACGAACGAAACCCCCGGCGCTCCGCGGGACGGAACACCGGGGGCCTCGACGACCGGATCAGGCGACGATCACTCCGACTTCGGAGCGTCCTCCGCTTCCGCCGCGGCGGTCGCTGCGGCGGCCTTGCTCTTGCTGCCCGATTTACTGCCGGCCAGCAGCCCTTCCAGGGCGGTGTCCGAAACCCGGCGAAACGCCCGCCGCGGCCGGGCCTGCTCCAGTGTGGCGACCTCGAGCGAGCTCACCCCGAGTACACGCTTCTCCTTGTCCGCACCCTCGGGAACCCCCGCGGTCAGCGCCTTGACGGCCACGCCGACGGCCGAGGACAGGTCGAGACCGGGCTGGTAGGACGCCTTCAATGCGGTGAGGATCGGCTCGGTCGTGCCGCCCATCACCACGTATTCGCGCTCGTCCACGATCGAACCGTCGAAGGTGATCCGGTAGAGCACCGAGGTCGGCGTCTGCTCCGGATACCCCACCTCGGCCACACAGATCTCCACCTCATATGGCTTGAGCTGATCGGTGAAGATCGTGCCGAGGGTCTGTGCGTAGGCGTTGGCGAGGCCGCGACCGGTGACATCGCGCCGGTCGTACTGGTAACCCTTCAGGTCGGCCTGCAGGATGCCACCGCGGCGCAGCGCCTCGAACTCGTTGTACTTGCCCACCGCGGCGAACCCGACGCGGTCGTACAGCTCGCTCACCTTGTGCAGCGTCGCCGACGGGTTCTCGGCGACGAACAGCACACCCTTGTCGTACACCAACACGATGACACTGCGACCACGACCGATGCCCTTGCGCGCAAGTTCGGTCTTGTCGCGCATGATCTGTTCGGCCGACGCGTAATACGGCAGTGTCATGCTTGCGCACTCCCTTCTTCCGCGGCCTCGCGGTCGGCGACGATCCCGCGCGCGATCTCCGCCAAACGCTCCTCCGGCACCAGATCGGCACCCTCCTCGTTGACAACGATCGCCGTCGGATAGATGCCGCGCACGATGTCGGGACCGCCGGTGGCGGTGTCGTCGTCGGCCGCATCGAAGAGCGACTCGACGGCGATGCGCAGTGCGCGGTCCTCGTCGATTCCCTTGGCGTACAGCTTCTTCAGCGACGACTTGGCGAAATTCGAACCGGAACCGACAGCGGTGTAGCCGAAACGTTCCTCGCTGCGGCCGCCGACCACGTCGTAGGAAACGATGCGGCCCGCTTTGTCCGGATCGGTGGCGTACTCGTCGTAGCCGACGAGTACCGGGACCACCGCAAGACCTTGAAGTGCCGCGGGCAGGTTGTCCCGCACCATCTTCGAGAGCTTGTTCGCCTTACCGTCGAAGGTCAGCGAGACGCCTTCGATCTTCTCGTAGTACTCGAGCTCCACCGCGAAAAGCCGCACCATCTCGATGGCCATGCCCGCGGTGCCCGCGATGCCTGCCGCCGAGTAGGTGTCGGTGATGTACACCTTCTCCATGTCCCTGCTGGCCAACAGGTTTCCCATGGTGGCCCGCCGGTCACCGGCGATCAGCACGCCACCGCGATAGGAGACCGCGACGATGGTGGTCCCGTGCGGAGCCAGGTCCTTCGCGGCGGTGCCACCGGAGCTTCCGGTGGCACCCTCTATCGCGGCGAATCTGTTGCCGGGCAACAGTTCCGGTGCATGCATGCGGAGATGTTCGGTGAATGACGAGAGAGCGTGTCCCGGGTGGAGACGCAGCGGGTCACCTGCTGTCACTGGCCACCCTTCTGCACGTACGCACGAACGAAGTCTTCCGCGTTCTCCTCGAGCACATCATCGATCTCGTCGAGCAGGTCGTCGGTCTCCTCCGCCAGCTTCTCGCGGCGCTCCTGTCCGGCGGCGTCTACGCCCTCCGGGCCCTCATCCTCGTCGCCGCCCCCGGCGCGCTTGGTCTGCTCTTGTGCCATGGCAGCCGACCTCCTCTGTCCTCATCATGACCAGGGCTCATGGTCCGAGCACGGCCCTGATCATGAGCAATGTCCGTGCTCGTCCTTCAACACTACCCAGCGACACCGACACGGTGTCGTATTCCGAGCCGATGTGCGGCCGAGTCGACACCGGATCTCACTCAGGTGGTCAACTGTTCGACAAGCTCGGCGGCGGTGTTGACGCCGTCGAGCAGCTTGCCGACGTGCGCCTTTGTCCCGCGGCGTGGCTCGAGCGTCGGGATGCGCACCAGCGAATCCCCGCCGAGATCGAAGATCACCGAATCCCAGCTCGCGGCAGCGATATCGGCGCCGAAGCGGCGCAGGCACTCACCGCGGAAGTAGGCGCGAGTGTCGGTGGGCGGCTTGGTCATCGCATCGAGAATCTGCTGCTCTGTGACGAGACGTTTCATCGATCCGCGTGCCACGAGGCGGTTGTAGAGCCCCTTGTCCAGCCGCACGTCGGAGTACTGCAGGTCCATCAGGTGCAGTTTGGGTGCGGCCCAGCTCAGGCCCTCACGCTTGCGCATCCCCTCGAGCAGACGCAGCTTGGCGGGCCAGTCGAGCAGATCGGCGCATTCCATCGGATCACGTTCGAGCAGGTCGAGCACCATCGCCCAGTTCTCGATGATGTCGCGAACCCGGGGATCGTCGTTGGCGCTGCGTGCCACGTACTTCTCCACCCGATCCAGGTAGATGCGCTGCAAGGCCAGGCCGGTGAGCTCGCGGCCGTCGGTGAGCGCCACCGTGGCGCGCAGGGTGGGGTCGTGCGAGATCTGGTGCACCGCGGTGACGGGGCGGGCCAGCTGCAGATCCGACAGGTCCTCGCCCGCCTCGATCAGGTCCAGCACCAGCGCGGTGGTGCCGACCTTGAGGTAGGTGGACATTTCGGCCAGATTGGCGTCACCGATGATGACGTGCAGTCTGCGGTACTTGTCGGCGTCGGCGTGCGGCTCGTCGCGGGTGTTGATGATGCCGCGCTTGAGCGTGGTCTCCAGGCCGACCTCGACCTCGATGTAGTCGGCACGCTGGGACAGCTGGAACCCGGCGTGGTCACCGGACTGGCCGATACCGACCCGACCGGAACCCGTGATCACCTGACGCGACACGAAGAACGGGGTCAGGCCGACGATGATCTGATTGAACGGGGTTTCGCGGCTCATCAGATAGTTCTCGTGGGTGCCGTAGGAGGCCCCCTTGCCGTCGACATTGTTCTTGTACAACTGCAGCCGCGGTGCGCCCGGCACGCTCGACGCATGCCGCGCCGCGGCCTCCATCACACGTTCACCTGCCTTGTCCCAGATCACCGCGTCCATCGGGTCGACGACCTCGGGTGCGGAGTATTCGGGGTGGGCATGGTCGACATACAGTCGGGCGCCGTTGGTGAGGATCATGTTCGCCGCACCTACCTCGTCGGCGTCGATCACCGGCGCAGGCCCGTTCATCCGACTCAGGTCGAAGCCGCGCGCATCGCGTAGCGGCGACTCCACCTCGTAATCCCATCGAGTTCGCTTCGCGCGCGGCACACCCTCCGCCGCCGCATAGGCGAGAACCGCCTGGGTGGAGGTGAGGATCGGGTTGGCGGACGGCTCGGTGGGAGTGGAGATGCCGTATTCGACCTCGATGCCGATGATGCGCTGCATAGCGACGAGCCTAGTGTGCAGTCGCCGAAGGCCGTCGACAGTCTCCGCACTTGGACGAATGTGGCTGCGGCCCCTGTGTCCCCGGGACGGCGAAAGTCCGTCGTCGGCATCTGCGCTCGATCGAGGGCATCGGCCATCCTGCGGACCTCGATCTCATACCGTGGGTGGTACTTACGGAGGACCCATCCGGGACCTGGTGAACGGGATATTCGGACCATGACCGAATCGATCGCCGATTCCCGCTCGGATACCGCGGGGCAATACCGCAAAGCGGACGAGCCGAACATGGCAGCACCGACTCCCGCCGCGCCCTCGCGAGTCGTCGCGCTGGATGTGCTGCGCGGCATCGCCATCCTCGGCACGCTCGGCACGAACATCTGGATTCTCACCGATGTCGAGGGCCTCGTCGGCTACCTCGACGAGCTGCACACCGACGCGACCGGCTGGATGTGGGTCGAGCGGGTCATGCAGCAGGTGGCGCAGGGTAAGTTCCTCGGGCTGCTCACCATCATGTTCGGCATCGGACTCGCCATCCAGCAGGGTTCGGCCGCGCGAGCAGGCCGCCGCTGGCCGGGCAGCTATCCGTGGCGGGCCGGGCTACTCTTCCTCGACGGACTGCTGAATTTCTTATTCATCGCCGAGTTCGACGTGCTGATGGGGTACGCGCTCACCGGACTGGTCGTCGCCTTCATCCTCGCGGCAAGCACACGCGCGCAACGTCGTTGGCTGATCGTCGCGGCGGGCATCCACCTCACGATGTTGACGTCGATCGCGGTCGGCATGGCATTCGATTCCCGTCAGGACTCGGGGCCGAGACAGGCGCTCGACCCGAATCCTTATGCCGACGGGTCGTTCTGGGATCTGGTGCTGTTCCGGCTGGAGAACGCGGGCATGTTCCGATTCGAGGCGATCTTCGTGTTCCCCATGTCGATCGCGCTGTTCCTGGCCGGTGCTCGGCTGTTCCGGGCCGGAGTCTTTCGACCCGAAGGCGCACGAATCCGCAAGCGGCTCATGATCGCCGGGCTCGTGGTGGCGGCTCCCCTGGATCTGATCGTCGGTGTACTCGGTGGGGGTGACATGCTGCTGTTCACCCGATACGGCACGGCACCGTTCGTCTCGTTCGGCATCCTGGCACTGGTGGCCGAGTTCTCTCTGCACCGCCCGCGTGTCGGATTCCTCGGCCGCCGCCTCACCGACGTCGGCCGCACCGCGCTGAGCTGCTACATCCTGCAGAACCTGGTGGCGTCGATCCTGTGCTACGGCTGGGGTTTCGGCCTCGCCGCCCGGGTATCTCCTGATACGCGCATCCCGTTCACGGTCGGCATCTATCTGCTGGTCGCGCTGATCATCGTCGCCTTCGCGCACTTCTGGCTGCGCCGCTTCGAGCGCGGGCCGGTGGAGTGGCTGTGGAATACCAGTTACCGCGCGCTCACTCGCGAACGCTGACCAGTGTGGTCAGCCGCTGAAATGGACCACTCGACCGGTATGTTCGGACCGCCGTTGTCGGCGATATAGACGCCGCCGTACGTGGTGGCGGCAAGGCCCTTCACCTCGACGAGGCCGCTCAACGGCAGGCGGGTCGGCACCCCGCTCTCGCCCCAGAGCGGCAGTTTGTAGACGATATCGTCGCCGCCGAAATAGATCGCACCCGATTGGTCTACCGCCACGGCTCTCGGGTTGCGGAGGCCCGCGAAATCCTGCCTCGCGCCGCAGAAGCTGTAGGCCATGAGCCTCGCCGGTGGGCCATTCACCTTTGCCGCCGATCCGGTGTACAGCCGGCCCTTGCTGTCGATCGCGAGGCCGACATAGTCGAGCGGACCCGGTTTGTAGAAATCGCCTACCGCCTCACCGACCCGGGTGATGTGCCTCGTTGATCAGGCCGGTGACCGTCGCCCTTCTGCGGTGTGCCGCACCAGGAATGCCTCGATCAGTGCACCACGCTGGTCGGCCGTCGCACGCTCCAGTTCGATGGTGTCACCGTCGATTGTCACCGATATCTTGCGGGTCGCGGCCTGCCGGTTGAGCCAGTCACGCAGCGTCTCGATCAGCGCGGTGAATACTCCGCCGGATGCACTCAATGCGACAACCAGCGCGCCGATTGTGACAGGGTCGGCCGACTTCGCCGCATACGGCACCAGACCGTCGCGAACCAGTGCCACCGAATCGACATCGAGTTCGGACAGTTCCGCGCGCAATTGCCGTGCCAGACGGTCCACCTGGTCGGTATCGGAATCCGCGGCAAGGGCCATGACAATTCTTGCCGTCAGCACATGCGCTGCATCGCCTCCGTTCATTCGACCACCTCCCGCGGCCATATCTTCAGGCACACATATTCCCGCACCGAACCTGCCTGCACAAGGCTTCCGCCGAAAGCCTGTCATGTGGTCGGCCGATCACGGCCGAACGGCAAGCCAACAACGCGCTCGCATCATTGCCCGATCACATAACCGCACGCCTGGATATCCACGCGACCAGCCAGCGCCGCCTGCCCGCCGGGGTAGCGGCGGACCGGAATACGAGTACGCAGCTACTCGTGCCCTCCACGGGACTGCGCCGGATTCTTACCCTGCGTCACCGATCTCGCGTCGACGTATCAATTCCATCGGCACCTGGAGGAGCGTCATGTCGGATCCGGCACGCGCAATTAGTAAAGATGATGCTTTCGCTGAACTCGAAAGCCTCGCCACCGACGGCTTGATCTTGTTCGAGGGCGCGGCGTCGCCGAGCATGGTCAGTTTCGAGGGCCATGATCCCAGCACCGGAAACTTGATGCCGGGCAATGTTGCCGGGGTTATCATCCGCAACGGCAACCATAACAACACGCCCAATGCACCGGACCGGCTCGATCCGCGAAACGCACTGGCAATAGTGCGATTCTGCCAGTTCCTCTCCAATAACTTCGGCGTGACCGACATGGTCCATTTCGGCCTCGACGGCGGTGGATTCAACGCCGACGGCTCACCGCGCACCGACTGCCACGGTCAAGGCCGGGCCTGCGACTTCGCCGGGGTGACGATGCCGGTCGGCGGTGTGATGCGCACGATCACCGTGACGAAGCACTGGGGCACCGTCGCCACCTCCGCAACTCCTGGCGGTAGCTGGCCGCCCGGCGCCGGCGGCAACGTGCACTACCGCCTCGACGAGGTCGACGCGCAGCCGCTCGGCGACGACCCCGATGGCAATATGTTCATCGCCGATTTCTTCCGCAGCGTCTACGGCTTCATCGCCACTGAATGGCAGGACACCTCCGACGGCGCGGACCCCGCCGGCGTCACCACCACGATCGGCGACAGCAGCTTCATCATGCACCCAGACCACCCGGCGTCGCACCCATTGCCCGCCAAGAACGGCCGCGAGGCGCATTTCAACCATATTCATATGCAGATCGGCAGAACCGGCACCGAATAGCTACCGTCGTCGGTGTGACACTCGCCGACCGGTATCCCTTGCTGCACACCCCCACTCGCTGGGAGTGGGGCGGTCTGGACGTCCAGTTCTCGACCGACCCGCCGCCCGATGGTCTCGTGACAAACATCCATGTCGTCTGTTTCGTCGGCAACGAAATCGTGCTGTGCCGCGACGACCGCGACGTGTGGCTCGTCCCGGGCGGCACCCGCGAGGCGGGCGAGAGCATCGACGAGTGCATGCGGCGTGAGCTGCGCGAGGAGGCGGGTGCCCGGCCGGTGGGCTCGGTCCGGTGGCTCGGCGCCCACTATGCGACCTCCGATCATCCTGCGCCCTACCGCGATTGGCAGCCGCACCCGCACAAGGCGTGGCTGTGGTGCGCTGCCGACGTCGTCCTGGAATCCGCGCCCAGCAATCCCGACGATGCCGAGAACATCATCGAGGTGTGCGCATTTCCGATCCCCGAGGCCATTCGGCTCGCTTGCACCGACGGCGATCACATGGCCGAATTGCTCTCACTCGCAGTGGAACTCCACCGCCCGTAGCTGCGCGCACCACACGCTGATCTCGACGGCACACAGCGACCTGCGCGCGAAACGAACACGACTCCGACGCACCCCACGTCCGGCACCATCCCGATATCGAACCCAGCCCGAGTCGCACCCACCGGCATGGATGCCGCCCGCGAGCCGCGCCACCATGCCGCAATGCAATCCAGGGTCCGCCCGTTATGTCACCGGTGATGTGATCCAGTTCATGAACTCCGGGTGACCGGGGCGGAATCGAGCCGTCGAGCACATGAATTTGGTCGAATGCACAAGGCGGCGGGCAACAGTCTTGGTGTTTGCCGCTGGTGCCACTGCTCGGCCATGCGGTGAGGTGAGAGATGCCAACGAGGTCGACCGACTCGCAGGACGACGGTGCGCCTCGACCAGATGTGAGCAGAAGGTTGGGTCTTGGTTTCATCGACAGTCCCGGCGGGCGCGGTCCGTCCGGACACACTGTGTGCCGCATTCCAGGCGAATGCCGCGAAGTATCCCGACGCCATTGCATTGCGCACCATGGGCGGCGGGTTCACGATCACCTGGCAGGCCTATGCCGATCGAGTGCGCACCATCGCCGCCGGGCTGGCCGGACTCGGCGTGCGCCCCGGCGACACGGTCGCGCTGATGATGACCAACCGCCCCGAATTCCATTTGTGCGACACCGCCGTTCTGCACACCGGCGGCACCCCGTTCTCGGTGTACAACACCAACCCCATCGACCTGCTCGCCTACCAATTCGGCAACGCCGGCAACAAGGTGGTGATCTGCGAGCGCCAGTTCGTGCCACAAATCCTTGCGGCGGCGGCCAAGGCCGCCGAGCACGGCAACCGGGTCGAGCACGTGATCTGCGTCGACGAAGCACCGGACGGCACGACTGCGCTTTCGGCCGTCGAGGCAGCGCCACTGGCGGATTTCGATTTCGACACCACCTGGCGCGCAGTGAAACCCGATGATCTACTGACCATCGTCTATACCTCGGGCACCACCGGGCCACCCAAGGGCGTCGAGCTCACCCACACCAACTTCATCGAAAACGCCCGTGTCATCGAACAATTCGGCGGCGGTGGACCGGACGATCGGGTGATCTCTTACCTGCCCGACGCGCATGCCGCCAACCGGTGGTTCGCACACTATCTGACCATGCTCGAGGGCGGCGAGATCACCACCGTCGCCGTTTTCGGGAAGGTGGCGGATGCCCTTACCGAGGTGCATCCGACAGTCTTCCTCGGCGTACCGCGCGTGTGGGTGAAAGTCAAAGGTGCTCTGGAGGATCGGTTCAACGCCGAGCGCCCGATCAAGCGCCGACTGGTGCTCTGGGCGATCGGCGTCGGCCGCGCAAAGGCTCGCGCAATCTCCGACGGCCGTACCCTCGGCCCGCTGGATCGACTCTGGCACCGGCTCGCCGAGCTCCTGGTGCTCGCCCCCATCCGCACTCGCCTCGGCCTGGATCGCACGCGCGTCGCAGTCACCGGATCGGTGGCGATTCCGCCGGAGGTGCACGAATTCTTCCTCGGTCTCGGTCTGCCGTTGTGCGAGGGGTACGGCATGACCGAATGCACCGCGGGAGCAACGCTGAGCGGGCCGGAGCGGGTCAAGATCGGCACCGTCGGCAGGCCGCTGCCTGGCGCGGAGGTGAAACTCGGCGACGACGGCGAAGTGCTGATCCGCGGCAAGATGGTGATGCGCGGCTACCGCAACGACCCGGAAAAGACCGCGGAGACGGTGGATGCCGACGGCTGGCTGCACACCGGCGACATCGGCATCATCGACGCCGACGGCTACCTCTCGATCGTCGACCGCAAGAAGGAACTCATCATCAACGCGGCGGGCAAGAACATGTCGCCGTCCAATATCGAGAACACGGTCACCGAGAACTGCCCGCTGGCGGGCACTGTCGTGGTGATCGGCGAGCAGCGCCCCTACAACACCGCGCTGATCTGCCTAGACCCCGATCTGACCACTGCGTTCGCGCAACGCAACCAGCTCGCCGCAGCCACCGTCGCCGAGTTGGCGAAGAACCCAGAGGTGCTTGCGGCGATCGAACGAGGCGTGGCGGCCGCCAACAGCAAGCTCTCCCGTGTGGAGCAGATCAAGAAATACCTCGTGCTCACCGAGGTGTGGGAGCCGGGCAGCGACATTCTGACCGCCACCGGCAAACTCCGGCGAATCCCGATCGCCACCCGCTACACGGATACGATCGAGTCCCTGTACTCGACGTAGTCCGGGACGGAGGACAGCACTGATGTCAGCGCGGACCCGGAGGAGTAGATGAGCGATCCTGGCAATGCCCCGCTCATCGGAGCCGACCGGCTGCGGGCGCCCCGGACCATGCCGGTGTTCGACGATTGGCACCGCAGGGTCGCGTCGATGATCGACGGGTTCTATACCGTGCTCCCGCCTTATCAGCAGCTGCCGCAATCCCTGGTCGAGACCGACTTCGCCCATGGAACGAAGCTGAATGTCGACCTGTTCTTCGAGTATCTGCGCAGCGGCGCGGAGCCGTCCGAGGAAGACACCAGAGGGCTCGTCGAGCTCGCGATGGAGCGGATGCGCGACGGCACACCGCTGCCGGAGGTGCTCGACCGTTACCGGCTCGGCGCGTCCTTTCTCTGGGAGCGGCTGCGCGAATCGGCCCCGCCGGCCGAGCGCGAGCTACTGCTCGACGCGTCGCTGGTGCTGTTGAAGTACGTCACGCTGGTGACCGGGCGCATTGCCGGCGGCGCCACCCAGCGTTCGCACGATCCGCGCTGGGAGCTGCTCGAGCGCAGGCGCGGCATCGCCGATGCCCTGCTCACCGGCCGCGACCCGATCGAATGGGCCAATGACCCGGTGATCCCGGTAGCCGACGCCTTCCTCGTCGCGGTGTTCCGCCTGTGCGGCACCCGAGGCGGGCCCACAGCCGCACTGCGGCACCGGGTCGAGGCCATCCCCGGGGTGTTCCTGCGCCTGGACGCGGGCGGCTGGACCGCTCTCATTCCGCTACTACCGGGCGATGACGGCGCGGCGACGCTGACCGCCCTCACCGCGCGCATGCCCGCCCAGCTTCCCGGACAGCCGCCGCCGTACTGGGTGGGTGTCTGCGCTGCCCGGTCGCGTGCCGAGATTCCCGCGATGTTCGCCGAGTCGCGGGTGCTCGCGGAACTCGGCCGTTGCCTAGTGCGCCGTGAAATACTGTGCCGCAGAAAACATTTGCAATTCGAGTACACCGTCGCAGCGAGTGACACGGCCCGACCGGGACTGGCCTCGGTGCTCGCGCCGCTGGATGCGCAGCCGATGCTGGCCGAGACGCTCGAAGTGTTCGTCGACAACGGCTTCAATCAGCTGGCCACCGCACGTCAGCTCAGCGTGCACCGCAACACGGTCACCTACCGCCTCTCGCGTGTCCACGAACTCACGGGCCTGGACCCGCATCGGCCCGCAGACGCCATGACTCTCTCCGCAGCCCGCCTGGCTCGCCGCTTGGAGTCCGCCGACTTCGCCCCGTGACCATTCGTCGGGTCGGTGTGCGAGCAATTGCCTGCACAGGTGTCGAGGCAGCTAGGCAGCGGCCAACCCCCTGGCCGGCCGCCGGTTTCGGCGTCGCGGGACCGATCGATGCGACCGCGCCGAAGCCGCATTCGCGGCATGAATCCCGCGCCACGACTCACTGCACTGCTGCTTCGGTTCGCCTGCGGAGGCCGGGCGGTGTCGGTGCATCTGGTGCCCGACACCGATATCCGGCTCGGCGCACAGCCTGCCGTCCGGGCAGGTTATCGGGACGAGCTCCGTGCACTGCTCGCCACCAGGCTCGACAATGCCTGCACGCCGTACAGTTTCGCGCCGTACGGAGGTTCACGATGCGACACCATTCGGTCCCGTCCACGCAACGCAGCGCAATTCAGCCGCAGCACACCGCTGGACGACGTGCAGTTGTGGTTCACCCGCAGCGACGATGGCCTCGCGTTGCGCACCCGGTTCCCGAACCCCCGTGGCCCGGCCTGTGGTCACCGAGTTCCTCGATCGAGTCGCCGATATCCTGACAACCGCCGTGCGCCCGGGATAGTCTCGGCGGGGGATCCGAACCGGGATTCGCAGTCTGCCGGGAGCATCCGATGATGAAGGCTCTGGTTACCTCGACCTCACCTCGATCCGCGAGCGCTGCCGTCGGCCCACCCGGCGACGCTCGCAGCGAAGGTAGCGCGTTGCTGCGGGCCGGCGTGCTCGCCTTCGGCGGTTCGATCGGCCCGACCACACTGCATGCCCATCACGCCGTGCAGATCGTCGCCGCATGTACCCCGGTAATCGTGGTGGACGCCAGCGGCATTCGCCATCAGGGCACCCACGTGATCGTCCCCGCCGACGCGCCGCACCGGATCGCCGCGGGCGCCGAGCGCGGCACGGCGATCTACCTCGATCCCGAGACCGCCGCGGGCGCGGCCGCCGACCGTAGGGCGCACACCTACGGTTGGGCAGACAGCGCCCACTCACTGCCGGTCGATCCAACGGGAGCGGCACTGGCCGACATGGTGGCCGATGTCGTCCGAGATCTCCAGCACGACGAGCACCACAGCGGCAACCCCGCACGGCATGCCGCGGTGACCGAAGCGCTCGGGTTGCTTCCCACGTTGATTCGCAACGGCCCGGTCCGTGGCACCGACGTCGCCCGCGGGCTCGGTATTTCGGCGACCCGGCTGACACATCTGTTCACCGAACAGATGGGAATCCCGATGCGTCCCTACATCTTTTGGTTGCGCCTGCACGTCGCCGTGACCCGGGTCCGATCCGGCGACGACCTGACCGCTGCTGCCCGCGCCGCGGGCTACGCCGACAGCGCCCAGCTCACCCGCGCCTGTCGCCGCATCTTCGGTCTGCCCCCTACGGCGCTGGGCAGCCACGTCGACTGGGATCTCGGCGACGAACCGTAGCCCTAGGGATCAACGGTCCCGGGTGAACCAGGCCGTGGATTCGCCTTTGCAGAGCAGCACGAGGACCGTGACCGACAGGCCGAGACCGAGAAAGCCCGTCAACGGGCCGATCGCCACCAGCCCGAGGCATACGAAGGCTTCGACCGCAGCGAGAGCGACACCGATCACCTGGACCGGTCGACCGAAGATACCGAATACGAACGCAACGACGGCAAGCAGCCAGGCGAAGAAATATCCGAATACCATGGCGCCCGCCAATTCGACGTTCTCGGCTCGCCAAGCAATGGTCGTGAGTGCGGCTCCGAATGCGCCGAGAGACCAGGCGGCCACCTGGGCCGAACGGACGGCTTCCGGCATCCGCTGCCGACTAACGGGCTGCGAGATTCCCGCACGTGTGAAAGGAACCCCATATTCGGCGCCGCCACCGCGAGTCGATTCGTCGGGGCCAGATTCGTAACTCAATGCGCACCCCTCCAATCACCGGTCAAACCTTCGACACCTGTGTGGAGCTCCCGCGAACCATAACTTCGGCGCATGTGTTCGCCGACACGACGCGCTCGAAGATTCGGCACACAGCGCGATGTCGCAACACCGACCGGGTACGCTCGGGGAATGTTCGCGCGGGTCCAGCTCTCGACGTTTGCGGTTTTCGCAGTCGTCCTCCCCGCGCTCGCGCTGATCGTGGCACCCACCAACGAGCACGGCTCACTGGCCTTGCTCGGCGTGGTGGCGGCTTCGGTGGTCTTCGCGCTCATCGCGCTGCAGACCACCCGCAGGCTGCCGCTACTTGTCGCCCGATCCGGCCCGCCGCCTTCCGCGCAACGCCGGCGACGGGGTTCCTTTCTGCGCCAGAGCAATCCTGACACTGCGGGTCGGCCGCGACCTCGAGCGCCCGGTCTCGCCGACGCCTGACGTCCACCTCGCACCCGGTGCGTGGTGTCGTCGGCATTCCGGCTGACCATTCCCATTCCCGTGCGCGCTCGCACGTTTCGCAGTCAGGTATTCCGTCATGCTCGACTTCATCTATTACCCCGTGTCCGCCATTCTCTGGATGTGGCACACCGCATTCGGCGTGATCCTCGGCCCGGACAGCGGGCTCTCCTGGGTCCTTGCGGTGGTATTTCTCGTCGTCACCCTGCGCGCGGCGCTATTTCTGCCGTTCCTGAAACAAGCGCGCACCCAAGCCGCGGTCAAGCGCCTGCAACCGCAGATCACGGCGTTGAAGAAGAAATACGCCGACGACCGGCAACGGCAGACGATCGAGATCCGGAAGCTGCACAAAGAGCACGGTGTCAGCCTGCTCGCAGGCTGTCTGCCGATACTCGGACAGGGTCTGGTGTTCTTCGGCCTGTTCCACGTGCTGCGGTCCTTCGACCGCACCGGCACGACCGGGCACCTGCCCTTCCTCACGCCTACCGCCCCGATGACGGCTGCCCAGAATGCCGTCACACCCAACTACATGTTCACCGCCGCGGACGTGCAATCCTTCATGCAGGCCAAACTGTTCGGTGCACCGATGTCGGCAACGTTGGCCAATACAGTCGGCCTCGCCTCAACCGTTGCTCTAGTCGCGATTCCCTTAATGCTGATCGCCGCTGTCGCAACACATTTCACCGCCAGAGCTGCCATCACACGGCAGGACCCCAGCACGAACCAGCTGCCGCTCATGAACACGTTGTCGCTGTGGGTGTTTCCCGCGGGCGCGATCGTCGGTGGCGCGCTGCTGCCGGTGGCGATCCTGTTGTACTGGGTGTCGAACAATGCGTGGACTCTCGCGCAGCAACACCTCGTCTACCGACGGCTCGACGCCGAATCGGCCACCGAAGCACGACGAGTCGCAGCGGCGCGGGCAAACACCGCTCCCAAGCCAGGCGTTAAGCCGAACCGACGCCGACGGTAAGCACTTACGCCGCCCTACTTCCCGGGTGGGGCGGCATGGGGCCAGCCGGGCGCGCCTGCACGTAGTACGCGGCTCGACAGCGCGCGGACCACCTCGGCACGGGCGCTCGCTGGGCTCGCACCTCACCAGTTCCATGCTGTTGGCCGATCATGTCTTCCTCGGCGCCGGAATACTCACGATCAACGACAAGATCCTGACGTGGCGCGACCCGCAGCTGGCACCACCGCGTTTCGGCATGAGGGGTCCAGTTGAACGGAAACTGGCGCTAGCGGGTGCTGGCGACCGAAACGCTTTGCTGTGGAGGTTAATTCGCTGGATCGGCGGGTGCTGGCGGGCGTGTGGTGGTTGCATGTCGGTTTTGTGGGTGATGAGGGCGGGGCCGGGTACGGCCAGTTCGGTGTGCTGTCGAGGGTCGAGCTGGAGCAGTTCTTTTATCTCGACAACAAAGGATCGGGAGCTGATCGCGGGCCGCCGGCGGGATTCGAATCGCCTGGGATTCGCGCTTCAGCTGGTCACTGTTCGGTACTTGGGGATGTTTTTGCCTGATCCGCTCGATGTTCCTGGTGAGCTGGTCGATTATCTGGCCGAGCAGTTGGAGATCGCGGATCCGTCGTGCGTGAAGTCCTACATCGACCGGGAGAAGACCAGGTTCGAACACGCTTGGGAGACCCAGCCCAGGGCGGGGTGGTCTCGTTCGCGCAGGTCGAGGCCGAGCTGCTGGAGTGGATCGCTGATCAGGGGTGGATGACCGGCGACGGCCCGAAGGTCCTGCTCGCGGGCGCGGTGGGCTGGCTGCGGGAACGCAATGCTCTGCTGCCGGGTGTCACGACCCTGTAACGGCTGGTCACCGACGGCAGACATTTCGTGCTGATCGTTACGGCACCCGCGGCAGAACGACCGCGGCGGAGCGAGGACCGAGATTCAACCGTCCACCGCTGAGTTCGAGCCATTCGTCGGTGTCGACTGCCTTGGCGAAGAGCAGCCCGTCGTATCCGTCGACGCGGATAGTGACAGAAGTCGGGCTGGGGTCGTAGTTCGCGACGGCAACCGCGTGGCTGCCGTCCTCGGCCTCGAAGACCGTGTACGGGTGGTGCGCTCGCCCGTTCGCGTGCGTGACACTTGCTCCGACGGTGTCGGTGAAGCGGCCGTCCCACGTCCAGGCCCGCGTTTCTCGACGCAATGCATCCATTCGACCGCCGTACGCCACGGTGCTCGGGAAGTCGGGTAGCCGCCCTTTGAAGTTGAACGGCTCATAGCTCACGATGTAGCGGTACAGCAGGCATTGAGCGATCATGTTGCGGTCGTTGAAGCCGGTGACAGCGGTCATGAACTGCGCGTGCGGCTGGGTGTAGCGATGTAGTGGGAGATGGTGTCGGTCTTCGCTGCGGTGATAGGAGACCGTGTACGCATCGAACTGCCAGTCGTAGATCCCTTCGCCCGCGTAGAGGAAATCCTCTGGCGCTTGGGTGTCGAGGCGATGAATCAGCTCACGATCGTTCGCGTATGTCGGCGCACCGTAGCGATGGCCGTGCTGTTCGTCGAAGCAAAGCAGTGTCGGCGAGTGGTGCTGGCACTCGTCGAAAAGCATCCCGTCAGCGCCCAAGTCGACGATGATCTGGAATTGTCGCGCGCATTCCTCGAGATAGGTCTCGTAGAGGAAGCACATCGGAACCAGGCGTCGGGTGTTGATATCGAGTATCTGCGTGACCGTCTCGTATCTGTATCCGGGGTGCATGTAATAGTCGCCGTACGGATCCTTGACGGCGTGGTCGATGAAGTGCTCACGGAATGCGGCCGTCGACCGGTCTGCCCAATTGAACTTGGCGAACAGGATGACCTTTACACCGAGCGTCTGTACCTCGGCGATCGCGGCTGCGAGGGCGTCGAAACCGCCGAGCCGAGGCTCCGGTTGATGCGACGGGTTGTTGCGATCCTGGCCGCCGTCGTTCCACCCCACGAGCTGGATCGCGGCCACACCGGCTGCGGCGCATTCACGCCCCACCTCGACGAGCCGCTCGAACGGCAGGCGTAGTTCGTCCTCGGGTGAATTGATCTGAATCTGCAGCCAGGAGTGCGGCTCCCGCGCCCATTCGGGCGCGGACGCACGTCGGAACCACATGTCTCGCCATTTCCTGTAGATATCGGCTCCCACGTGCCAGTCGCCGTCATAGACCTCCAGGAACAGCGGTGTCAGATCGCGCGATTCTCCCGGACGGATGAACGGCAGATGCACTGCCGCGTAGGTGATCGCCACGGGATGACCGTCGATCTCGTCGGTCTCGGGCACAGTCGCCTCGAGCGAGTCACCGTAGCCGGGCCAAAGCTCGGAATGCCAGGCGACGAGCTCGGTGCTGCTGTTCGCCACACCCAGGTACAGACCGTGAGCATCTCCTTGGATGAGTCGGTATGGCGCGGCCGGCGTTCCGTAGTTGCCTTCCGACAGCTGAGTCGGCACATCGACTCCGAAATAGCCGACGTTGTTCTCATAGGTGGGCCACAGCCGCTGTCGGCTCCCGGCGCCGTAGTCATGACCGATCGATTCGAGCCGGGTGTCACCCGGCGCGGGCCGGAGGTCACCGATACAGGGCGAGAAGACGTTCTCGACGATCAGGTCCGATCTGTTGTCGACGTTTGTCTCGACCGTGAGCCGACGGCCATCAAGACGGTATCGCTGCACGATCCGGATGTCGTGCTCTCCGCCGAACTGCGACCGCACGCCGTTCCAGCGCAGCTCGATCGACGTTCCATCCGCCTCGATAGACGGCGGTCGTTGGTGGACGCCGAACACGGAGTTGTTTCGTCGTCCTTCGAGCGGTAGGAGCAGGCGGAACGAGATACCGAGCGGCTCCCGTCCGACCACGCTCCACCCTGAGCCGACATCGACGTACGCCACCAGCGCCCCAGTGTCCGCGGCTATTCCCACCCTCGTCGAGTCGCTCTCCAGCCCGCGGATATCGCCGCTCATATCTTTCTTTCCCATCCTGCACGACCACGCCGATGGTCGCCAAGATGTTGCCGAGCAGCCATCCGCGCAACTGGCTTCCGCCGCGGACCACAGCGACTGGCGAGACGGTCGCACGCCCCGCGGTGACGCCGGCCTTTGCGCATCGCACGAGTCCGCGAGCGGTCGCGCAGCTGACTCCGGAACTGGCTGGTGGTGACTGCGACGACCGTGCCCGCAGGAGAGCGACGTTCGGGTTCCACGGTGGCTCCTTCGCGGCCTGGTTGCATTGGGCAAACGTTTTCCTATGTGCTTCGGCACAGTAGTATTACCGAAGCGCTCGTGACAATGCCCGGGCGACAGAAAGGTAGTGTCATGACGCTGCAACGTAGGGTGACGATCCACGACGTGGCGCGGGTCGCTGGCCTGTCCACGTCGTCCGTGTCGCGAGCCCTGACGGGCGCCCGTCGTGTGAACCCCGATGTGGCCGCGCGTGTGAAGGAGGCCGCGCTGCTGCTCGGGTACCGTCCGGATGCTGTCGGCCGGTCCCTCAGACGGCAGGAGACCGGAACCCTCGGCCTCGTGGTCCCCGACATCACCAATCCGTTCTTCCCGTCGCTCGTGCAGGCTGTCGTGGAACGGTCGCGTGGCGCCGGCTTCGGTCTTCTCTTGGTCGACTCGCGGAACAGCGCCGACCTCGAGGCCGAAAGTGTGCGACTTCTGCTCGACAAACGGATCGACGCACTGTTGATCTCGGCGAGCCACCGATTTCTGAGCAAAGCAACGATCGACATGGCGGCGCAGACAGTTCCGGTGATCCAACTCGACCGCGTCGTCGATGAGCAGAAGGCGTATGTGCGCATGGATCAACGTGCAGCGATTGAACTCCTCGTCGATCATATGGTGGCCCAGAACCGCATCCATCTGGCGTTCCTCGGCTCCGATCCCTCCGTCGCCACCTCATGGGAACGTCAGGAGGCGTTTCTGCAGATCGCGCCCGACAAGGATCCCGCAGCGGCAGGACGAGTCCTGGTCGGAGATTTCACTGTCGAGTGGGGCCGCGACGCTGCCCACAAGGTACGGCGCCTCTGGCCGGAAGTGAACGGCGTGATCTGCGCGAACGATCTCATCGCCCTGGGCGCACTTCAGGAGTTCACGGCGCAGGGCCTGTCCGTGCCCCGCGACATCTTGATCTCAGGCTTCGACGACACGCTTATCGCCCAGGCGAGCGGGCTCACCTCCGTGCGGCAGCCGGTCGACGACATGGCCGAGATCGCCGTGCCAGATCTCGTCGCCGGCGTCCGTGGCGACGACGATCCACTGCACGCAGTCCTCGAGCCCGAGCTCGTCATCCGCGACTCCAGCAGGTTGCGCACGGTTACCGGCTGACCCGCCAGTGTTCCCAAGGCTGGACATGCCGTCTTCCGCAAGCCGTGTTGGGATAGAGCACACATCTCGGCAAACGTTTGCCGGATGGGCTATCGAACAGTTCCACTCCCCCGATGCTGGAGTTAGAAGTGGCCATATCCAGGTTCCGTGCGGTGGTCGCGCTTGTCGCGAGCGTTGCCGCGCTTATCGGTGTCACAGCATGTTCCTCATCGGACGGCGACGCCAAGCACCTCGTCGTCTACAGCACAGATCCGGGGAACCCGAACTACCAGAAGGTCCTCGACGAGTTCGGCAAGGAGAACGGCGTCTCGATCTCTGTCGTCAGCTATCCGAGCTCGAGCTTCATCCAGCAGTTCACCCCCGCCGTCAACAGCAGGAGCCAAATCGATGTCCTGCTCGCCAACGGGCAGGACATCCGCTACTTGCAGAGCCGCGGGCTCGTGGGCTCTCTCGGAGGTGACGTCGACACCAGTGACCTGATTCCGGCGGCTTACGCGCCTTTCACCATCAACGAGAACCTCTACGCGGTCGGGGTCGGTGGTGTGAACGTGACGGCGTTCGTCTACAACCAGGCGATCTTCGACAGGTACGGACTCACAGTGCCGAAGACGATCGACGACCTCATCGCCGACGCGAAAAAACTGCAGGGCACTGGGGTGGCACCGGTCAGCGTGCCGGGCGGCCAGACATACCTTTGGCCGATGTGGATGATGCAGATGCTTCAGCAGACCACGAAGAACACCTCGACGGAGACGACGTTCAACACGTTGCAAACCGGCAGTCCCGCGTTTGATTCGACGGAGTACACCCAGGCCCTGGCCCAGATGGCCAGGCTCGGTGCCGGTGATGTCTTCGCCAACGGGTGGCAGGGTCTGCAGGAGCCAGCTGCGGTCTCACTGTTCACTCAGGGCAAGGCGGCGATGTTCTTCGGCGGTTCCTGGGACATATCGACCATCGTGCAGCAGGCGCCGTCGATGGATGTCAAGGCGTTCCCGTTCCCGAATTTCGTGCCCGGCGTAACGTCGACAGGATTCGGCGGAGCCGGTGTCGTCGCCGCCAGATACGGGAAGATCAACCCGATCCGTAAGACTCTCGCCGACAAGTTGGTGACGTACATGGCTTCGGCCGCTGTCGACAGGCAGCTCCTGTCCGGAGGCGAGGCCATCTGCCTGCCGACAGTGAAATCCGTCAAGCCGCCGGCATCCACGACGTTGCAGACCCAGCTCATGAACGACGTTGTCCCGACCGCGAGCACCTACCTCGACTGGTACTGGCCCAAGCAGGTGACCGCCGCCTACCAGAACAACATGGTCGGTGTGGTCTCCGGATCGAGAACACCGCAGCAGGCGTCGCAAGACGTGCAGAACGCATTCACCCAAGCCAAGTCAGGCGGATGGAAATTCAATTGATGCACTGCTGCGCGAGTCCGCACAGTCGTCTCAAAACGGTCTGTACGGCCTCCGCACCGTCGCCGCGTGCCCGCTCCACGACCGCCTCGATCGACCGCTGATGGTTGCCGACCTTCTGCGCCGGGCACACCTTTTGCCGTTCTCGTCGACCGTACACACGTGATGCGACGCCTTGCCGAGGTCGATACCGCTCCGACCCTCACTGGTCGGCACCAACCCCAGACACCGACAACCTCAGGAAGAACCGATGGCAGCGCAGACGCAAGCTGTGCACGTACCACGGCGGCGGTCCCGCCGGTTCCACTTCGACCCCTGGGCGCTGATCATGGCGCTGCCCGGGCTCACGCTCTTCGCGATCTTCATGCTGTGGCCATTGGTCAACGCCTTCGCGAACAGCCTGTTCTCCTGGGATGGCCTCGGCCCCAAGGTATTCGCTGGCGTACAGAACTACAAACAAGTCTTCACATCATCGCAGACATACCAGACGCTCGAGCACACGGCGATCTATGCGATCGGAACGGGCGTCGCCAAGGTCGTGCTCGCGCTCCTCATCGCGCTGCTCGTTGCACGACGTACTCGTGGTGTGGCCCTATTCCGCTCCGTCATCTTCATACCGGTACTGATGTCGTTCGTGGCCGTCGGTGTACTGTGGACCTTCATTCTCGACCCAAACCAGGGCCTTCTCAACGGAACGCTCGGCGCGCTCGGCTTGCCGCACACCACGCCGTGGCTCGGACAGCCCGGCTTGGCTCTGTGCTCGGTGATGGCCGTCGACGTGTGGAAGTGGCTGGGCTATCACGTCATCCTATTCGTCGCCGGCCTTCAGGCCGTGCGACCCGAACTCTACGAAGCAGCCAAGGTCGATGGTGCGGGGCGAATCGCCTTGTTCTTCCACGTGACGGTGCCGTCCATGCGCACGATGATCGGTTTGAACCTCATCATCGCAATCGCGGGCGGCTTCAATGTCTTTGATCTCGTTTACGTCATGACGAAAGGCGGTCCAGACGGATCCACCGACACCGTCATGACATTCATGTATCGACAGGCATTCGACGTGCAGCAGTACGGGTTCGCCTCCGCCCTTGCTTCAGTCTTGTTCGTAGTCGTGGCCGTCGTCACCCTCATCCAGATCCGGCTGCTTCGTTCGGATTACAACGCATGAAAGGGGACGAATTGATGGTCGACACCGGTGTCGCCGTTCCCGCCGCGGGCCTGGCGACCGCTGCGAATGAACCGGCGCGGAAAACCCGTCGTAAGCGCAGATTTATATTCGGAATGCCCAGGGCAGTCGCGCTGATCCTGTTGTGCGCCCTATTCGTCTATCCGCTGGTCTGGATGGTACTCGGCGCGTTCAAAACGCAGAGCACCTTCTTCGCGAACCTTTGGGGCCTGCCCTCCAACTGGGACTTCCAGAACTTCTTCGATGCATGGTCGGTCGGCAACATCGGCCGCTATCTGCTGAACAGCGTGATCGTGACCGGGTTCAGCGTGCTCCTGGTCCTCGTTCTCTCGCTTCCTCTTTCCTTCGCCTTGGCGAGGACCCGGTTCATCGGGGGCAAAGTGATCTTCGGGTTGTTCATCATCACCCTGTTCATGCCACTGCAACTGCTCATCATCCCCATGTACGAGCTCGAAGCGAATCTCGGCATCATCAACACTTATTGGGGACTCATCCTCCCGTATGCTGCTGGTGCGCTTCCCTTTTCTGTGGTGTTCGCGACTTCGTTCTTTCAGGGCCTTCCAGCCGAACTCGACGAGGCCGCACGGTTGGATGGCTGCAACCTAGGACAGATATTCGTATGGATATGCCTGCCTTTGTCACGCCCCGCAATAGCCACGATTGTCATCCTCACATTCTTGAACACCTGGAACGAATTCATTCTCGCCCTCACACTGACCCAGTCCGACAGCGTCCGAACAATCCCGGTCGGATTACTGAACTTCAGCCAGCAGATGGGACAGACAAACTATCCGCAGTTGTTTGCGGCCCTGACCATGGCGACGACCCCGATCTTCGTCGTATTTCTCTTGACGCAGAAGCAGTTCATCTCCGGGCTTGTGGAGGGGGCGGTCAAATAGCCGCACATGGAGGTCGCTCGACGGACCCGCAGGCGACGAAACTATACGCGCCCCAGATCTTTCGGCTCTGTGGTTTCAACTGTGGTACTGCACACCAGAATGTCGGATCGCTTTGTGCCGCTGTGATTGTCGGGGTGCGGCGCCCGCACGGTGTGGCTTCCCGACGGTGGTGGTACCGCAGGGGCGACTCTTGTGGTCGAAGTGAAGTTGTTTCGCTCACGTTGACGCGTCGGAAGGAAGTAGCGAAAGGTATGGCAATGATGTCGAGGCGGAGTCGGTGGTGGCGTGTATTGGCTGGGCCTGCTGTCGGGGCCGTGCTGGTGGCCGGATGCAGTGCACCGAGCGTCGGCACGCCCGACCCGAAAACAGCGGAACACACCGAATCCGAAGCGCCGCTGGTCGGTTGGGACACCTACCGCCGGCTGGATCGACTGCCGAATCTACCGGGCGGATCTCGGACACTCGAGTTCTCCAGTTTCGATCGTTCCGGCGGCACGTACGAGGCGTACACCGGCAATCAGAACGGCAGCGGGGGATGTCTGAGCACCGGCGGTGCGGGATGTGTGATCGCCCAAGACGCGGGCGCGGGCGAGATCTCCTCGATCTGGTTCACCAATGATGTCAACGGTGTTCGAGGTGATGTATCGGCCATGGGGGACATCCAGATCGAGCTCGACGGTCGAACCGTGCTGGACGCGCCGCTGCAGTCGGTGGTGGACGGCCGGCTCGGCGCCCCATACGTGTTCCCGCTTGTAGCGAATGCCGAGCAGGCTGCGGGCGGGGTGTATCTCAAAGTGCCGATGGCGTACCGCGACTCGATGCGCATCAGTGTCCAAGCGAAGTTGAAGTACTACCACGTCTACTATCGTCATTTTCCGGATGCCAACGGGGTGCGGACTTTCGATCCGTCCGACCGCGCCGACGACGTGGTGACGCTCCTTCGGGCGGCCGGGACCCGCGACCCCAAACCCGCGATGCCGGACACTCACAACGACATCCACACCGTCGACCTCCCACCCGGCGCCGAGGTTCCAGTCGCCACGCCCACCGGATCCGGCAGTATCCTTGCGCTGCGGTTGCGCCTGCCGACCGACAGCGACGAGGTCAGAGCCGGTCTGCAGCTGCGGATCACGTTCGACGGGCACCAGACCGTCGATGCCCCGGTCGGGGAATTCTTCGGCTCGGGATTGGGTGCCGCACCGGTGCGGTCGTTGCTGTTCGCGGCCGATCCGAACGGCTGGATGTCGAGCTGGTGGCCGATGCCGTACGGGCACGACGCGAAAGTAAGCCTGGTCAACACTACGAAGAATCCGGTGACCGGAGTACAGACCGACGTCGCGTCCGCGCCGGATCCCCGCTGGGCGAAGGCGCTGGACAACCGTAGCGTCGGGTATTTCACCACCATCTCTCGCGCCGAGCCGACCACGTCCGGCAAAGACTGGATATTCGCCGATCAACACGGGCACGGCAAGGTCGTCGGCGTCAACGAGACCATGCGCGGCACCCGCACCCCGACCTCGTTCTCGCCCGCAGTCCCCACCTTCCTCGAAGGCGCCGACCGCGTCTATGTGGACGGGTTGCGTTCGCCGCAGCTGTATGGCACCGGGACCGAGGACTTCTACGAGGGCGGCTGGTACTACCTGGCGCATATCGAGTGGTATCCCGACAACCCGGCCGAGCCCGATCACTTCCCGGTCGGCGGCACGATCTATACCGCCCCATTCACCGGGATGCCGGCCCACCGCGACGCCGGTCCCGGCTGCCCCGACTATTGCCTGTCCACCTACCGGGTGATGCTCGCCGACGCCATCGGTTATCGGTCCGGGATACGGTTCGGGATGGAACACGGCAAACGCGACCTCATCGACGCCGACTACAGCTCCACCACCTTCCTCTACACCCAGCCCGACGCCGCGACGACCGGCAGCGACAGCATCGATCTCGCCGATCCGGCCAGTCGTGCCCAGCATGCGTACGCCGACCCCGACAGCACCCAGTACCACCTGGTCAGCCAGTACGAGGGGACCGAGGACGCGGTCGCGGTACCCGGCACGGTCGAGGTGGGAAGCGGCAGGGTCACCTTCCGGCTGCGGATACGTCCCGACAACCACGGCGTTGTGTTGCGCCGAATCTCCGACCAGATCGCCGGCAACCAGTCCGCCCAGGTACTCGTCGACGACAAACCCGCCGGAACCTGGCTTCAAGCCCGCAGCAACGATATCCACCGTTGGCTGGAAGACGCCTACCTGCTGCCGGAGTCGACAACCGCCGGCAAAACCGAGATCACGGTGACGCTCACGCCCACAACCGGCGCGCCACCGTGGACAGCCACACAGTACTCCGCCGACCCACTGGCAGGATGAAGCTTCATCCCCGGTACGAGGCGTCATTCCTCCAGCTGGGTGCACCCAGCTGGGCCAGAATCCTGAGAGGGGCCTGTCCAAGCTCACCACCAGTACAGTCCCTTCGACGCCTTTTCGCCCGCAAGGCGGCACCAGTAGAAGGTGACATCGAAACCTGGCACATCCTCCTCGGCGATTGCGGTGTCAGTTGTGACGAATCACCTACTGACATTCCGGCCACACGGAGCCCGGCTCGGGAAGCGCTGGGGAATCACTGACATGCCGTGACGAGACTTACTGACACGATTGACGAATCCGCAGCTCGCTCAACTGACACACGAGTGCCGAGTCTCAGAATGACCAAATTCGAGAAATCTGGCGTGCGCTGCCCTGGCGGCATCACTCATATCGCGCATACTTTCGACAAATTCCCGTGCACCAGCGACACATTGGGTGTGTGCCTCGGAGTAGGCCTGGGCGGCAACGCTTTCCCAGCCGCTGCCGGTCAAGGTCGCGACTCGGTCGTCGATCTCGTCGAGATGCTCGCCTATGAACCCAGCGAGCCCTGACAGACGTGCCACGATCTCATCGAGATGGTCCAAGTCAACCTTGAATTCAGAGCTCATGGCAGATCCAAACTCGACGTGTTCAACGCCGAGGCGTTGCCATCGGGGCTGCCGCGGCCGAACGGCGAGTATTCGTCCTTTGCAGCGTGTTTGGAGTGCACCTCGGTGGCCGAGCGGACGATCGATCCGCCAGTGGTGTGGAGAAGTTTCCGCGCTGATCCTGCAACTGCACTCGCGTGGTTCGATGCCAGTACCTATCGGGTCGTTCATGCTTCGGTTCGACGCTGGATGCGCGAACCCAGGAGTCGAACCCCGAATCCATGTGCACCACACGGGTTTTCTCTCCGACAGGTTCAGACCCGTCGGCGCAAGAATCTCGGCGACCTCGGTTCGGGCAGGGTCGGCATGTTGTTGATTGCCGTGGACCAGGACCACGAAGTCGTCCCCGTAGCGGACGACCTTGTAGGTCGCACCCCCGGCACGGTGCAGACGTGTGTGCGACTTGTCGTGCCTTGGAGGCCGATTCGGCGTCTAGCCGCCGGTAGACGAGGTGCTGCTGCGCGAGAGTCCACGCATTGCCCAACGTCAAGCATTGCAGGCGGACTATCGGCGCACTCGAGGTCCTTGCTATGGGCTAGGCCGTGCGCGCCTGCAAGTGGTAGACGACCGAGACTGTGCTCAACACCTGCCGTACGCCGACCGGCGCCCAGGTCGCCGACGCGTCGTGTTCGACGACCGGGTCGACGAGCGAGAGGACCCTTCCCTTGGTCTCCAGCTCGAAAGCACCTGCGGCGCAGATGTTCTTGACCCAATCGACATCACGGCCGTAGGTGAGCGCGATACGGTAGACGCCGTCGCTTTCGAAGACCCAGACCGGAGTTCGGTAGGCGCGACCGGATTTTCGACCCTTGTGCACGACGACGCCGAATGGCGGAACCTTGCCTGCGAGGCGGTTCGCCGCGGGATTGGTGACGTGTCGGTTGAAATTCGCCAGTGCGCGCGGAAGCACCATCGGGGCGATCCTCTCTCCAGGTGGCGTGCGGCACTCACGTTACTCTCGACCGGTGTCAGCTCAATCGAACTCGGAGATGATCGCGATCTACGACCAGGCAGGAAGCGTAGTCGGTGCAGCCGATCGCGCCACGGTCTACCGTGACGGAATCTGGCACGCCAGTGCTGGTGTGCTCGTTCGATCCGGCGACGGCACGCGCATCTATGTGCACCGCCGCACCGACACCAAAATGGTGTTCGCCGGCATGCACGATTGTCTGGCCGGTGGCGTCGTCGAGCCCGGCGAAACACCCGCGCAGACCGCGGTCCGCGAACTCGCCGAGGAGCTGGGCATCACGCTGCCGGCGGGTACGACCCTGCCGCTGCTGCGCACGACTTCCTGGGACGGCGAATGGCACGGCCGGCCGATGCGCTGCCATCTGTTCGCCTATGAATTGCGCTACGACGGTCCCCTGCGGCATCAGCCCGAAGAGATCGCCGACGGCTGGTGGTGGACCGACGCCGAACTTGCCGCCCACCTGGCCGACCCGACCTGGCCTTTCGTTCCCGACACGCGCATCCTCGTCAAGGGCGTGCTGGGTTGACTCCCCCGGTCGTCCCGGCGGCCGGAGGGAGCCACCTCCACGGTGGATCCCACGGCCGCCGGGATGACGTCGGCTGATCTGCCGCGGCAGATCAGCCGGCGCTGCCGCTGCCGACCTTCAGGATGGATTCGACGATCATGGCCACGACTTGGAGCAATTCCATATTTCTTTCCCAGCTTCGTGTGGTGTGGAACATTGACGAAGCTGGAAGTCTCGACGAGGGAGATGTCCGGGAGGTAACCCGGTCGTGAAATGCCTGCTCAGCTCGACGAGGCGACCGATCCCGCCCATGCGGCAAACGCGCCGGGATTGCGAGTCTGCAGTAGCACCCGGCCCGGTCCGACGAAATCGAACACGAAGCCCTCACCGGATTTCAGCGACTGGATCGACCGCCCGGAGACCGCTCGGCGGATGGTGAAGTTCATCGCGAGGTCGTAGGCCACCACGTGTCCGGTGTCGATGGTGATCGGTTCTCCCGGCTGCAGATCGATGACGTCGATCGCGCCGAAAACGCCGACCACGATCTCGCCGTCGCCGTGCGCGCGCAGCCCGAAGCCGCCCTCGCCGCCGAACAGATTCGCGAAGCCACCCCACTTGCTTTCCACCTGCACGCCATGGGAATTCGCGATCCAGCCGCCGCGGCTGATGAAGAACGGGCGGTCCGGCGTGATCTGCAGATTCAGCATGTCGCCGGGCAGCGCGGGCGCCACATCGACCCAACCACCCTGCGGGGGCGCGGTGAACGTGGAGACGAAGAACGATTCACCCGCCAGCACCGAGCGCTTCAACCTGGCCAGAATCCCGCCTTCGGCCTTGGCCTGCAACGTGACTCCCGCCGAATGCGCGACCATGGCGCCGCTTTCGACCCGCATCGGCTCACCACCCGCGAGGAAGCATCTCGCGATGGTTGACGCGGGGTTATGGCGCAGTTGTACCTTCATATTCGCCGACCCTACCGCGTCCGGACGACGGCCGAGAGGCGGCGATCACGGGCGCGTCAGGGCCGGAGATCCCTGCGTCACACCGTCGTCGGTGTCACTCCAGCGATCGCAGGGTGGCGTCGTCTCGCGCGACCACGCCGCCGCCGTCAGGGGTGAGCACGATCGGCCGCTGGATCAGCTTCGGATTCGCGGCGAGCGCCTCGATCCAGCGTTCCCGGTCGGCCGCACCGCGACCCCAGCCGGACATGCCGAGATCCTTGGCGATCTGCTCGCCGGTGCGGGTGATGTCCCACGGCTCCGCGCCGAGCCGCCGCAGCACGGCGCGCAGTTCCTCGGTCGTCGGCGGATCGTCGAGGTAACGCCGGACCGTGTATTCGACGCCCGCCTCATCGAGGAACGCGGTGGCATTGCGGCTCTTGGTGCACCGCGGGTTGTGCCAGATCTCGGTCTGCCCGGAAGTCATGAACGCACACTATCGCCTTCACAGTTGCGTCCGGACGGGTCACACCCCTTGGCCACCGATAGCAACTTCATGGCGACGGAACAGGCGATACCCGCATGGGATTTACGGCAAACGGCGATGTGGGGTGGTATCGCCATGACGGCTGGACCGACGAATCAGCCACTTGGACCGGAGGTAAGGGTGGCCGCCGGATCGGCAGCGGATGGCAGTTCTACACCGAGGTCTTCGGTTCATACGATGCCAACGGCCAGATCTATGGAATCGCACACGAGGGCTTCCTCGACTGGTACCGGCACGAGGGCCGGCCCGACGGATCACCCATGTGGGTCGCAGGCGACGGCGGCAGGCGAGTCGGCGTCGCCTTTGATCATTTTTCGTGGGTAGTTCTGGGGCCGGTGGTCGAGCTCGCATAACGAAATCCGGTACCCCACGATCTCACAGATGCATCCAAACCTGCCACACCTCTGACCACGGGTGGCGCAGCCCGGTGCACTTCCAGATGGTGACGTTCTGGGTGTTGCCTTCGTAGCCGAGTCTGCTGTCGACCTTGCCGACGGGTGCTATCTGATCGAAGTTCCAGCGCAGGAAGGCTTCGTTGACGCCGACGGCAAGTACCACCGTCGCCGTGTCGGGCGGCGTGCCGAAGTAGCCGTAGCCGCGGCTCGGGCTGTAGATCGGGGGCAGCCGGTCACGGGCGAACTGGTCCAATGCACTTGCCTGCCAATAGGTATCGGTCACCACGATGGCCCCGGCCTGTTCGTCGGGAGTCAGCGAATCGTAGGCATCGGTGACCGCCGTCGTCAGCTCCGGCCAGCCGAACTCGCCGTAGACGCCGATATTGATCATCGCCTCGGCATCGTCGACGGGCGGATCGACGTGTGCCGCGTCCCGCCACGGAGTCGACATCAGCATGTAGGCCATCGCCACCGCGGCGAGCGCGATGCCGCCGCCGGTCAGCAAGCGTCGCGGCGCAGGCCGCAACCGCGTGGCCAGTTCGGTGAGCCCGACCGCGCCCGCCGCGAACATTACGCCGTACATTCCGGCCACATAGTAGACACGGCCGCCGATCGTCAGGAAGATCGCGAACAGCAACAGCAGGCTCACCGCGAGGAACCGGTAGGGACGCAGCGAGACCTGCCACAGCAGGGCCAACACGCCGTACACCAGCAGGACTGTGCCCAGATATCCCGCGGTGAGCAGGGCGAGTGGCACGAACATCACCTTGCCACCCAGAATTCCCTGTTCACCACTGATCACCATGCCCATTTCCAGTTGCGGCCAGTCGTGCCGCGCCTGCCAGATCAGCGTCGGCACCGTCGCGATGACCACGATCAGCCCGCCGAGCCACAGCAGCGGCCGCCGCAGCAACTCGCGCGGACCGAAGACCAGCGCGCTGACCGCGACGGTGATCCAGAAGAACGGGATCAACCACTTCACCTGCATATCGACTGCCGTCACCAGCGCCGCGCACAGCAGCAGCCGGTCGCGCCGCGTGCGCACCCACCGCACCACCAGCCAGGTGATGATCGCCCACAGCACGGTGTCGACGGCGTTGGTGGTGAGCATCTTGCCCTGCAACAGCAGGAACGGCGAGGTGACGTAGGCGAAAGCGGCGAACAGTTGCGCGCCGCGACCACCACCGAGCTCGCGGGCGATCATCGCGCAGAGCACGGTCGCCAGCACGGTCAGTGCGACCACCGGCAGCCGCAACACGAAATAGGACCCGGGCGCGATGGTGTCCATCAGCCGGGCCAGCATCGGCAGCACCGGACCTTGATCGGCATAACCGAAAGACGGCCGCCGTCCCGCGGCGAGGAAGTAGAGCTCGTCACCGAAGTAGTCGTAGCGGCTGATGGAGAACAGCAGCACACCCGCCGAAACCGCGGCGACGACGGCGATGCTCGTGGTCGCCAGCGGCGGGCGCCCATCGGGCGCGGTGTCGAGCTCGTGACGATCTTCGGTGTCGGTCACGCCAGCTCCTGAAGGAGTTCCGAGTCGGACGCATCGAATGTAGCGGGAAAAGGCCGTCGGATGGACTACCGGACGGTCGAGTCCGCTGGCGCGCTGTCCGAACCGATTCGATACTGGGACCATGAGCGCCGAATCGAAACCCGAAAATCCTTATGGCACACCGACCACAACCGGTCCGGAGCCGATCCCGTCCTATCAAGGCGCGATCAACAAACTCATTCGAACGCTGCTGCGGGTTCCAGGACTTTCACGCGGCGTCGGAAAGCGGCTTGCGACATTGCACGTCGTCGGGCGAAAGTCCGGGAAGGTCTACGACGTACCGGTGGCCTACACCCGGCACGACGGCGCGCTCCTGATCGGAACGGCGCTGCGACCGTGGGTCAAGAACCTCCAGTCCGGCGGCCCGATCGAGGTATCGCTCGGCGGTAAGCCACAGTCGTTCGATCCAGTGGTCTACACCGCCGAGCCGGATGTGATGCGGCTGTTCGAGATCATCGCCGAGGATAACCGGGCCAATGCCAAGTTCAACGGCATCGGTTTCGCCGCCGACGGCACACCTGTGCGGGCCGATATCTATCAGACATGGCAGCAGGGCGGGGTCGTGGTGGCATTGACCCCGCACTGACACCCGTTCAGGATGCGCCGACGTATTCGTCGGCCACCTCCAGCACCTCGTCCACGATCTCCAAGCCGGTGCGGATTTCGTCCGCCGAGGTGGTGAGCGGCGGCGCGATCTGAAAACGATTGCCGGCGTTGAACGGCCATAGTCCGTGCGCCTTCGCGGCGGCGGTCACCCTGGCCATCGGCTCGGCGGTGTCGCCTGCGGCCGCGAACGGGATCAGCGGCTGCCGGGTATCCGCGTCACGCACCAATTCCAGCGCCCAGAAGAAGCCGAGGCCACGTACCTCACCGACGCTCGGGTGACGAGTGGCCAACTCCGCCAAGCCTTTTCCGAGCACGTCAGCTCCCACCGACCGCACGTGGTCGAGAATGCCGTCGCGCTCGAATACCTCGATCGAGGCGATCCCGGCCGCGCAGGCCAGCGGATGACCCGCATAGGTGAGCCCGCCGGGGTACACCTGGTCGTCATAGCGCTGCGCGATCCGCTCGGCGATCAGCACACCACCGAGCGGGACATAGCCGGAGTTCACGCCCTTGGCGAAGGTGATGATGTCGGGCTCGACCCCGAACGCCTGTACCGCAAACCACTCCCCGACCCGGCCGAAGCCGACCATCACCTCGTCGGCGATGTAGACGATGCCGAATTCGTCGCACAGCGCGCGCACCCCCGCCAGATAGCCGGGCGGCGGGACGAGCACACCGTTGGTGCCGACCACCGTCTCCAAGATCAGGCCCGCAATGTGCTGCGGACCCTCCAGCTCGATCACCTGACGCAGATGCTTCAACGCCGCGGCGGTCTCCTCTTCAGGAGTGCTCGTGTCCCACGGTGATCGGTAGGGGTAGGGCCCGAAGAATCGCACCACGTCGACATTGGTCGGCTCCGCGCCCCAGCGCCGCGGCTCACCGGTCAAGCCGATGGCGACACCCGTGCCGCCGTGATAGGAGCGGTAGGCGGCGAGCATCTTGGTGCGACCGGTGAAGCTGCGCGCCAACCGCACCGCGTGCTCGACGGCCTCCGCACCGCCGGTAGTGAACAGCACGCGGTTCAGGTCACCGGGTGCGCGTTCGACGATCAGTCCGGCCAATTCGCTGCGCGCTTGGTTGCCGACCGTCGGCGAGATGGTGGCTAGTTTCTGGGCCTGCGCAATGATCGCAGCGACCATATCCGGATGCTGGTGGCCGATGTTCACATTCACCAGCTGGGAGGAGAAGTCGAGATATCGCTTGCCGGAGTCGTCCCAGAACCACGAGCCCGACGCACCGGTGATCGGCGTCGGATTCGCGCCACCCTGCGCCATCCACGGATAGAAGACGTGATCGGTAGTCATCTCCGGTCGCTCCGCTCTTGCCCTTCGGCATCCATCGTTCGATCGTCGGCGCTCGGCTTCGGCCGACGCGCCACCTATTTACCGCCCTCGGTCAACGTCACCTGGCTCGGCGCGAAACTCGTTCCGGTGACGTCGATTCCACCGGACTTCAGCAAGTCCAGCGCTTTCGTAACGTACTCGTTGGTGAAAGCACCGGCGTCGGGATCCTCCTTCAGGACCGTGGCGCCCTCTTGGTTACGGGTTTCCTTGGCGATCTTCACGGTGCGATCCCAGGCGGCCTGATCGATGAGCCCCACGCCGGCGGGCGAGGGCCAGATCAATTTGTTCACCTCGTTGATCTGCCACTGCTGATGCGTGGCACCCAGCGTGCTGCCCGCGGCGACGGTGATGTCGCGGCACTTGTCGACATTGTCACGGCAGAAGGCCCAGCCCTTCAGCGAGGCCGCGATGAACTTCACCGTCTGGTCCTGATACTTGGCATCCTTCAGCTTTTCGCTGTTCGCCCAGATTGCGTCCTGGAGCATGGCGACGCCCTCATCGTTCCAGTCGATCGTGGCGAAATCGTCTGCGGTGTAGAGCTTTCCGGTTGCCGGGTTCTTGGTCTCCAGCAGCTGCGCGTATTCGTTGTAGGACATGGCCTGTGCGGCGTTGAGGTCCTTGGCGAGGAAGGCATTCATATCGAACTGCTGCTGGACCAGCTTGACGTCCTTGGCCGGGTCGATGCCCGCCTTGGTCATGCCGGCGAACAGCTCGAACTCATTGCCGTAGCCCCAGTTTCCGACGGTCTTGCCGCGCAGCGCCGCCGGTCCGGCGATATTGTCGGACTTGAAGGAGACCTGTTTGGTGCCCGAGCGCTGGAAGACCTGTGCGACATCGGTGATGCCCGCACCGGCCGCGCGCGATGCCAGCGCCTTCGGCACCCAGGCGATGGCGTAATCGGCCTGGCCCTGAGCGAGTACGGTCTGCGGCACGATGTCGGTGCCCCCGTCGAGTATCTCGACCGACAGGCCCTGCTCCTTGTAGAAGCCCTGATCGACCGCCGCCAGGTAGCCTGCGAACTGCCCCTGCTTGAACCACTGCAGTTGCAGGCGGACCTTCGCCAGTCCGTCGGAGGTCGTCGTCGAGCCGTTTTCGGTGGTGCTGCAGCCGGCCAGCGCCGCGGCGGCCAGCGCTGCCAGCGCCAGACAGGCGCGCAATCGCCTGGGGGTGGGTGTCATTTCGTTCTCCAAAAGGTGTTGCGGGGTCGTCGGGTGAGTTGTTCGAGCAGCAGGACAGCGGCCAGGAAGAGCAGGCCGACGAGCATGGCGCCCGCCACATAGGCCCAGGCCCTCGGATATGCGGTATTGGCCGCGGCAGAGGTGATCCGGCTGCCGAGGCCGTTCTGCAAACCGCCGAAGTATTCGGCGATGATCGCGGCTATCACCGCTCCGGGTGCGGCGATGCGCAGACCGGTGAACAGGTACGGCATGGCCGCGGGCAGCCGGACGGTCCGGGTGATCCGCCAGCCGCCCGCCGCGTAGGAAGCCATCAGATCCGACTGAACCTGCGGAACCTGGCGCAGTCCGCGCGCGGTGCTGACGAACATCGGAAAGAACACCACGATGGTGACGACGATGCGGCGCGGTGTGTCGGTGGTGGTGGAGTACATCGAATTGAGCAACGGCGCGAGCGCGACGATCGGCACCGCCGCCGCGGCGGCGGCCAGCGGTGTGAGTAGACCATCGACCAGCCGGAAGCGCACGGCCAACATTGCGGCGGCGATGCCGAGCACCGCACCGAGCAACAGTCCGATGAGCGCGTTCTTCCCGGTCGCGCTCGCGGCGTCGACGATGCGGCCGAAGTTGTCGGTGAACTCGCGCGCGATGGCGGTCGGAGCGGGGAGCAGGAACGAGGGCACGCCTGCCGCGACGGTCAGCAGTTGCCAGAGCGCCAGACCACCGACGCCGAACACCAACGGCGGCAGCACCGTCCGCAGTGGTAGTGCACCGGCCGAGAGCGCCGCTTTCATCGCGGGTCCCGTCCGGCCGCTGCGGCGTCGGCGTCGTGGCCTTCGCGCAGTGCCGCGCGGACCGCCGCTACCGCATCGAAAAACGCGGTGCTGGAACGCACATCGTTCCCAGCGGCGGCGAGGTCGCGGCTCCAGCCATCGGTCGCGACGATGTCGGTGATGCGGCCGGGGCGCGGTGACATGACCACCACCCGATCGGAGAGGAACACGGCTTCGGGGATCGAGTGCGTCACGAAAACCACGGCCGCACCGGTCTCACCGGCAATCCGCAATAGCTCGCCCTGCATTCGTTCACGCGTCATCTCATCGAGCGCACCGAACGGTTCGTCCATCAGCAGCAGCGACGGCTTGCGGGCCAGCGCCCGCGCGATCGCGACGCGTTGCTGCATGCCGCCCGACAGCTCCGCGGGATAGCGGCGCGCGAAATCGGTCAGCCCGGCCATTTCGAGCAGTTCCGCACTGCGGGTCCGGCGCTGGGCCTTCGGCACCTTGTGCAACTCCATCGGCAATTCGACATTAGCCTGCACCGTGCGCCAATCCAGCAACCCCGCCTGCTGGAAGGCAATGCCGTAGTCCTGGTCGATTCTGGCTTGCCGTGCGGTCTTGCCGTGCACCGCGACGGTGCCGCTGCTGGGTTGCTCGAGATCCGCGATGATCCGAAGCAGGGTCGACTTGCCGCAGCCGGAAGGGCCGATCAGCGAAACGAATTCGCCCGCGGCCACGGTGAGCGACACATTCGACAGCGCGGTGACAGCACCGGCCGCGAAGATCTTGCCGACATGTGCGAGCGAGACGGCCGCCACCGACTCGACAGCGCCCGCCGCGCCGGCCGAGTGATCGACCGTCGTGCGCAGGTCCCGGGCCTCGGCCGCTCCGCTCTCCGGGAATGCGCCATCGGACCCAGCCGCTGACGAGGTGGCACCGTCGGTTGCTTCCTGGTCTGCCTTGGCGATCAACGGGTACCTCCTGAAGAGCTGCGCGCCCCGATCGGGCGGCTATAGCGACGTAATACGAACTCGGCGAGGCCGACCACGGCGGTGATCGCGACGCCGAGCAGGGCGGCGGCGAAGACGGCCGCGTACAGCCGCGAGGCGTCACCGGTGGCCTGCTGGGCGAAGACGATGATCTGGCGGCCGATGCCGCCCGCGGTCCCGGTTGAGATCTCCGCGACCACCGCACCGATCACCGAGGCCGCCGCGGCCAACCGCAGCGCGGGAAGGAAATGCGGCACCGCAGCGGGAAACCTCAGGTGCACCAAGGTATTCCACCAACTCGCCGAATAGCTGTGCAGCAATTCCACCGAGGCCTTCGACGGGGCTTGCAACCCGCGCAGCATGCCGACTGCGATCGGGAAGAAGGCGAGGTACGCGGCGATCACCGCGATACTCATCCACGGCCGCCACGGCTCACCCGCGATGACGATCTTGCCGCCCCACCCAGCGACGAGCGGAGCCAAGGCGATCAGTGGAACCGTCTGCGAGACAATGATGTACGGCAGCAAACCGCGTTCGACAAACGCGAAACGCTGCATCACCACGGCCAGCGCCACCCCCATGACGGTGCCGAGCAACAGCGCGAGCAGTGCCAGTTCAAAGGTGAATCCCGCTGTTCGCAACAGCGTTCCCCCTACCGTGCCGCTACCGTCTTTTTCTCCGAGCACGGTGATCACCGACCACGCATGCGGCAAAGCGGCATCGCTGGTGCGCGGCAATACCCGTTGATCGCCGATGCTTACCCCGCCTTCGGGCACCGCGAACTTCACCAGTTCCCATAGTCCGATAACCAGCACCAGCACGCCGATCGCATACCCGGCCCGCCGCGCCCGCCATGCCGCACTCATTTCGCACCTGCCGACACCGGCATTGGATGGGCGTCTCGCTTCGTGAGCTCACAGACCGTGTTCGGCGGAAAAGGCCACTGTCGACTCGTCATCGCGTACCCACCGACACTGTCACCGGTTGCCCGGCATGATCGACGAGCCTGCACCGAACCAGCTCGGCGCACGCTGCCGCGAGTGCCGCGGCAGCCGCCACCTGCGCGATCACTCGGCCGCCGCGGTCGCGGTGACGGGGTGCGCGATATGCGGAATAACCGACTCGCCATAAGCTTCCAGCGTCGCGGTCTTCGCGTCGTGCTGGAGGTAGACCGCGAACTGATCGACGCCGAGCTTCTCGAGTTCGCGCAAACGGGCAATCTGATCGTCGGGCGTGCCGATCAGGCAGAAGCGATCCACGATGGCGTCCGGCACGAAATCGGCATGGATGTTGCCCGCCCTGCCGTGCTGGTTGTAGTCATAGCCCTGCCTGCCCGCGATGTATTCGGTCAGTGCGGCCGGAATATCGCCGCCGGTCCCGTATTTTGTGACGATGTCGGCAACATGGTTACCGACCATGCCGCCGAACCAGCGGCATTGCTCGCGCGCATGAGCGGTCGCGCCCTCGGAGCCGTCGGTGACATAGGCCGGTGCGGCCACACAGATTTTGACCGTGCCGGGATCACGGCCCGCCCGCTCGGCCGCCGCCCGCACCCGCGCGATGGTCCACGCGGTGATGTCCGGATCGGCCAGTTGCAGGATGAAGCCGTCGGCAACCTCGCCGGTCAGGTCGAGGGCGCGCGGACCGTAGCCGGCGACCCAGACCTCGAGCTGTGAGGCGCCCGCCCATGGAAAGCGCACCACGGTGTCGCCGATGCGGGCGCTGCGACCGTTGCCGAGTTCCCTGATCACCGCGATCGATTCCCGCAGTGTGGCCAGGGTGGCCGGCTTACCGCCCAGTGTCCGCACCGCCGAGTCGCCGCGACCGATACCGCAGACGGTGCGGTTGCCGAACATGTCGTTGAGCGTCGCAAATGTGGAAGCGGTCACCGTCCAATCCCTGGTAGCCGGATTCGTCACCATCGGACCAACGACTACTTTGCGGGTGGCGGCGAGGATCTGGCTGTAGATGACGTACGGCTCCTGCCACAGCAGATGCGAGTCGAAAGTCCACACGTGTGAGAAGCCGTGCGTCTCGGCCTGTCTGGCCAGCTCGACCACCCGCGAGGCAGGGGGTGTGCATTGCAGCACCACGCCGATGTCCATGCGGCACTCTCCGTTTCGAATCAGGTGCGTCGTGTTGCGGACGCGCGTCAGATCAGGTTTTGCGACAGCTCGCGGATAATGAACCGGCCGTGCCCCTTGCTGCCGAGGTATTCGCCGCGGTCGATGACCACCCGGCCGCGCGAGAGCACCGTGTCGACATGGCCATCGATCTCGAAGCCCTCCCAGGCCGAGTGGTCCATGTTCATGTGATGGGTCTTGCCGAAGCCGATGCTGGTGTGCCCGCTCGGGTCGTAGATCACGATGTCGGCGTCGGCGCCCGGGCTGATGACACCCTTGCGCGGGTACATGCCGAACATCCGGGCCGGGGTGGTGCAGCAGACCTCTACCCAGCGTTCCAGCGAGATCAAGCCGTTCTTCACGCCCTGGAACATCAGGTCCATCCGGTGTTCCACGCCGCCGATCCCATTGGGGATCTTGCTGAAATCTCCGATGCCGAGCTCTTTCTGGTCCTTCATGCAGAACGGGCAGTGGTCGGTGCTGACGGAGCTGACGTCACCGGTGCGGATATACCGCCACAGCTCGTCCTGATGCCCCTCGGCCCGCGACCGCAGCGGCGTCGAGCACACCCACTTCGCGCCTTCGAAACCCGGTGCGCCCAAATGCTCTTCGAGTGAAAGGTACAGATATTGCGGACACGTTTCACCGAAGACGTTCTGCCCGTTGCCCCGTGCGGTGGCGATCTGTTCCATCGCCTGCTTGGCCGAGACGTGCACGACATACAGCGGCGCGCCGGTCAACTGGGCGAGCATGATGGCCCGGTGGGTCGCTTCCTCCTCCATCTGCCACGGCCGTGAGACACCGTGGAAGTACGGCGTGGTCTCGCCGCGGGCGAGCGCCTGCTCGACGAGCACGTCGATGGCGATTCCGTTCTCCGCGTGCATCATCAGCAGCGCGCCGAGATCACCCGCCGCCTGCATGGCCCGCAGTATCTGGCCGTCGGTCGAGTAGAAGACGCCGGGGTAGGCCATGAACAGTTTGAAGCTGGTGACGCCCTCGGCCACCAATTCGCTCATCCCCTTGAGGGATTCGTCGTTCACCTCGCCGATGATCTGGTGGAATCCGTAGTCGATAGCGCACCGCCCCGCGGCCTTCTCGTGCCAGGCGCCGAGAGTGTCCTGCACTCGCTCCCCGGGCTTCTGCACCGCGAAATCGACGATCGTGGTGGTGCCGCCCCAGGCCGCGGCTCTGGTGCCGGTCTCGAAGGTGTCGGACGCCTCGGTACCGCCGAAGGGCAGTTGCATGTGGGTATGCCCATCGACGCCGCCGGGGATCACGTATTTGCCGGTGGCGTCGATCACGATGTCCGCGGATTGCGTGAGGTCGGCGCCCAACGCCGCTGCACCCGGTTGCAGAACGGCGACGATGGTTTCGCCGTCCACGAGGACGTCGAGCAATTGCGATCCGGTCGCCGAGACGACCGTGCCGCCGTGGATGAAGGTCTTTGTCATATGAGTTTCACCGGCCTCAGGGTGCTACCAACGGTCCGTAGGCGTCGGGGCGACGGTCGCGGTAGAAGGCCCACCGGTCGCGCACCGTCTTGATCAGGTCCATGTCGAGATCACGGATGATCAGTTCGGGGGCCGTGTCGGAGGCGACGTCACCGACGAACTTGCCCTCAGGATCGACGAAGTAGCTGGTTCCGTAGAAATCGTCATCGCCGTATTCGGCCTCGATGCCCACCCGGTTGATCGCGCCGATGTAGTACTCGTTGGCGACCGCGGACGCGGGCTGCTCCAATTTCCACAGATAACCCGAAAGCCCGCGCGAGGTGGCCGATGGATTGAATACGATCTCCGCACCCGCCAAGCCGAGTGCCCGCCAGCCCTCCGGGAAATGCCGGTCGTAACAGATATAGACACCGACCTTGCCGACTGCGGTGTCGAACACCGGCCAGCCCAGGTTTCCCGGCCGAAAGTAGAATTTTTCCCAGAACCCGTTGACGTGCGGGATATGATGCTTGCGGTACTTGCCGAGATAGCTGCCGTCGGCGTCGATCACCGCCGCGGTGTTGTAGAGCAACCCGGGCTGCTCCTGCTCGTACACCGGCAGGACCATGACGAGGCCCAATTCTTTTGCCAGGGCGGCGAATCGTTCCGTGGTCGGACCCGGCACCGATTCCGCGTAGTCATAGAACTTCGCGTCCTGCAACTGGCAGAAGTACGGGCCGTAGAACAACTCCTGGAAGCAGATCACCTTCGCGCCCTGCGCGGCGGCCTGACGTGCATAGTCCTCGTGCACTTTGATCATGGACTCTTTGTCGCCCGTCCAGTTCGTCTGGACGAGCGCCGCTCGAACGATTCCCATGCTTTGTTATACTTCACTCCGATCCAATTCGGTTGTGTTACAAGATTGCGGAAACAGTTTCGTGGCCGTAAACCTTGATGCCGATGATGGTTACGGTCCGGTGCCCGAAGCAGAATGAGCGTGTGACAATCGAGCCCGCGACGACACCCCGCGCACCGAACAACGGCGCGGCGCCCGCTCCGGCCGTTGTGTCACCGGCCGAGTTCACCGCGGATCTCGACGATCGCACCCCGGCGGGCATCGCCGCCGCCGTCAGCCGCCGGATCCGTTCCGGCGCACTCCAACCCGGGTCGCGACTGCCCACCGTCCGCGAGGTCGCCAAGGAGCTACGGGTATCGCCTTCTACGGTGAACCAGGCCTGGCGGGCGCTGGCCGCGACCGGGGCGATCATCGCCCGCGGACGGGCAGGCACCTTCGTCGGCCAACCCGAAATCGCACGGCCCACCACCTCGACAGGCCGCTACCAGCGTCTGCACCCACCGACCGACAGCGCGTTCCGTGTCGATCTGTCCCGCGGCACCCCCGATCCGGATCTGCTCCCCGATCTCGCCGCCGCGCTGCGCGACATCGCCCGCCATGGTGGCGACGACCTGGCCGCCGACTACATGGGCGAAGCGGTGTTGCCCGACCTCGCCGCCAAGGTGCGCACCGACTGGCCCTTCCGTGCCGAACGTCTCGCCGTTCTCGACGGCGCCCTCGACGCTGTCGATCGGCTGCTCACCGCGCACATCCGACTCGGCGACGCGGTCGCTGTCGAAGACCCGTGTTTCCCGCCGTTTCTGGACCTCTTGGCCCGCATCGGCGCCCGCCCGATACCGGTTCGAATGGACGAATCCGGTCTACTACCCGGCGATCTGGCTCGCGCTGTCGGTCCGCACGCCGCCACCGCTCTGATTCTGCAACCCCGCGCACAGAACCCCACCGGCGTTTCCCTCACCGCGGGCCGGGTCCGTGAACTGTCCGACATCCTGCAGAGCACCGCCACCCTGGTGATCGAAGACGACCATTCGGCCGGGATCGCCGCGGCACCATTGCGCTCCCTCGGCAGCAGGCTGCCCCGGCACACCGTGCATATCCGCTCGTTCTCGAAATCCCACGGCGCCGACCTGCGTCTCGCGGTGGCGGGCGGACCCGCCGGACTCCTCGACCCCGTCGTCGAACGCCGCATGCTCGGCCCCGGCTGGACCAGCCGCCTGCTGCAACGCGTCCTGCTCAGCATGCTCGACAACGAAGATGCCATCCACATCGTCACCGCGGCTCGCGCCGAGTATCGAAGACGCTCGGCCGAACTCCGCCGCGCGCTGTCCAGCAGAGGCATCACCATCGCCCGCAACGACGGCATCAACCTCTGGCTACCGGTCGCCGACGAGAACGCGGCCATGATCTCGCTCGCCGCCGCAGGCATCAAAGTCGCCCCCGGGGGACCCTTCGAAGTCAGCGACCACCCCGTCTCCGACCATTTGCGCATCACCGTCGCGGCCGTCACCGATAGCGATCTCGACTGGCTGACAACGGAATTGGTCGCCGCCACCACCGCCGCCCCTACCTATCGACGGGTCCGTCGAGCCTGATTGCACGGCAACAAGCCGCGCGTGCTCGCGGCCGATCGACGCCGCAAAGCACCAACCTGCCACGCGCTTCGGGGTGAGATGGAATGATCGCCCGGAGCATCGTCCGGTGCGCAACCCGACAGAAGGAGATTCCGACCGGTGAGCAGCGAACTGCAGGCCCGAGAACTCGACCACGATCGGCGCAACCGGCAGCAGCATCGCCGAATCGGCGTCCCCATGCGTGCGGTGCGCTTGCTCGGCGTCCTGGCCGCCGGGGCGGCGGTGGCGGTTCTCGCCGCGGGCGGCGTCTCGGCCGACACCGGGATCCGACTCGAAAAAGCAACGGGCGCGGGCTGTTCCGAGCCGGCCGCGGGCCAGCCCAACGGCAAGCAGTGGCAGGCCGAGCCCGGAATGGTCATCGATACCAGCGCCGGATACACAGCCACGCTGGAAACCACCTGCGGCACAGTAACCATCGCGCTGGAGTCCGCTCGGGCGCCGCGCACGGTCAACTCCTTCGCGTTCCTGTCCGGCGAACAGTACTTCGACCACACCAAATGCCACCGGCTGACCACCCAGGGCATTTATGTGCTCCAGTGCGGTGATCCGACCGCCTCCGGCATGGGCGGCCCCGGCTACAAGTTCCCCGACGAGAACCTCGCGGGCGCGACCTACCCCGCGGGCACGGTCGCGATGGCGAACGCCGGACCCGGCACCAACGGCAGCCAGTTCTTCCTCGTCTACCAGGACACCAGGTTGCCCGCGAACTACACCCCGTTCGGCCGGATCATCGGCGGCATGGACGTGCTCGGCACTATCGCCGCTGCGGGTGTCCAGGACGGATCGGGCGACGGCGCCCCCGCCACCGACGTGATTCTCGATTCGGTGACCACCGTGCGCAACTGAGTCCGACCACTCACGAACGCCGCCAGCCCACCAGACCTCGCGGTCTGGTGGGCTGTTCTGGCTTGTTGACGGTGCACTGCGCACTGTCGGACACCGGCAGGTTCGATGAGCGCGGACACTCCGACCTCCCCTGCTGAGGATGTCTCGTCAGTCCAGTCGGAGCATGTCCGGCCATGCCTGCGACCACATCCGACGCGGCTGCTCACCACGCCAGATCGTGACATCGCGGGTGACGCCCGGGTATCCCAGGCGGGCATCCACGCGGCCGATCGGTGTCACGGTCTCGAAGATCGAGTGCAGGTCCACTTCGTCGCCGCCGACCCACAGCACCGTCGTCGCGGCGTCCGGTGGGGTGCCGAAATAGCCGAAGCCGCGGTTGGGGCTGTAGATCGCGGGCAGTCCATAGCTCTCCCGATCCACGTCCAGTGCACTCGCCTGCCAGTAGGAATCGACGATCACGACCGCCTTCTCGCGCGCCGACTCCGGCAGTCCGCGATAGGCTTCGGCGGTTGCCCGGCGCAGCTCCGGCCAGCCGAACTTGCCGTATACCGAGATCTGCAGCCCGGCCTCGGCCTGACTGTCCGCCGGATCGATCGTCGACTCGGATTTCAGGGGTAACGAAAACACCACTACCACAACCGAAATCGCGACGAGTGGAACGGCGACGAAGGGCCGCCAGCGTGCGGCGCTCTGAGTCCACCGCACCGCCCCCGCCGCCATGACGGCCGCGTAACAACCTACGGCGTAGTACGGACGGCCATTGGTGATCATGAAAACGACGGCGAGCAGGATCGGCATCAGACCGAGGAATCGATACGGGCGCAACGATTCCCAACGAAACAGCGCCCAGACGCCTGCGAAGAGCAACACCGCGCCCAACACCCCGGCCGCCATAACGGCGATCGGCAGCCATGTGTAGCGACCGCCGATCACGCTCTGTTCCGCGGCGACCACCGCGCCGAGGCGCAGCTGCGGCCAGTCGTGACCGGCCTGCCAGGTCAAGCTCGGCACGGTGGCCACGACCACGATTGCCCCACCCAGCCACAGCGCTGGGCGTCGCAACAGTTCTCGCGGACCATAGATCGACACACCGATCGCCACCGCAACCCAGAAGAACGGGATCAGCCATTTCACCTGCATGTCGATCGCGGTCACCACCGCCGCCCACACCAGTAAGCCGTCCTGGCGGGTCCGTACCCATCGGATCAGCAGCCAGCTGATCAGCACCCACAGAGCGGTGTCGATGGTGTTGGTGGCCAACTGGCTGCCCTGCACGAGCAGGAACGGCGAGGTCGCGTACGCGGTCGCGGTCAACAGCTGTGCGGCACGGGAGCCACCGAATTCCCGCGCGATCTGCGCGCTGAGGAAGATCGCCGCGATGGTGACCAGCACGGCCGGAATCCGCAGTGCTATCAGCGATCCCGGTGCGAGCAGATCCATCAGTCGCGCGATCGCAGGCAACAGCGGACCCTGATCGGCGTATCCGACAGCAAGCCTGCGCCCGGCGGACACGAAATACAGTTCGTCACCGAAGAAGCCGTAGCGCCCGAGGGTCGCCAGCAATGCCATGGCCGACACCAGGGCGATCGCCGTGACACCGACGAGCGCGTACGGCTGCCGCGCTTCGGGCCTATCACCCTCCCGCACATCGGTTTCCGCCACACTAGTCATCGTCCCCCACCTTCCGCGTCGCCAAATCGAACAACCTCCTCAAATGCGCCGAGTACTTGCCCATGTCGAAATCCGGCTCCCGGATCGAGCGTCCGGCCGCGCTGTCGATGGAGTCTCGGATCGACTTGGCCATGATCACCACATCGAACTCGCCGAAAACCCCGGCGTCCTGGCCCTCGCGCAGCATCTCCACCAGCGGCTCGAGCACCTCTCGCTCGCCGTCCGGATTGGCGAAGACCGACTTCCCTTCCACGTCACGAAGATTCACCACCACGTCGGTCATCGCCGCGACGTAGTTCTTGTTCGCCTCGATGAACGCCAGATTCGAAGCCAGGTACGCCAGTAGCCGATTGCGCGGCCCTTCGGCCGCGGCGACCACCGGAACCATGTACTCCGCGCCGGACACATACAGCTGAATCACCAACTGCATCATCAGATCGTCTTTGCCCTCGAAGTGATAGGAGATCACGCCTTTCGAGATGCCGGCGTGCTTGGCGATCCGCGCCAAGGACGCCTTCCCGTACCCAACCTCCGAGATCACCTCCACCGCGGACGCGATGATCTGCCGCCGCCGTGCCTCCTCGATAAAGGACCGCTGCTGGCCCATCGGACTATTTTCTGGCCGCACGGCCAAATTTTAGCACGGACGGCCAGTACGGGTTCCGCCACATCGCCCACAACGTCGGGCCGCCGTCGGCCAGCGCAACCCGGTTGACGACTTCGAAGCCGAACCGCTCGTAGTAGGAACGTTGTCCGGGTGGCTGGATTCCAGTAAGCCGGGTGCTGGTCGGCGTCGCATTGGTCCAGGCGATGTTGCATCAGCGCTCGCCCGTACCCGGCTCCACGGACCTGCGGGTCGCCGCCGATCGCCGCGAGGTACCAGTGCGGCTCGGGCGGGTGGCTGCGCGCGAGGGTGTCGCCTATTGCCTTTCCCGCCAGAATTCGAGTGCCGAAGCCACCGTTCACTGGACGGCTCGACCTGCGAAGTGGTGGGTTGTGCCACGCGCCCAGCCCGGATCACCGTGTCGGACGAAGCCGGTCCAGCCGGCGCGGACCTCGGCGACGAGGCCGGCAGGGCGTGCACCGTTGAGCATCGGCGCATGTCGCCATGCCATCGCGTGGCCGAGCAGGAACGGCAGCTCGATGCCATGGCAGGCACCGAACGGGCTGGCGCCGGGATGCCAATCGAAGCGGTATAGCCATGGTGGCTCGCCCCGGTCGGTGAGCGACTTCGCCAGCTGCCGCGTCGGCTCGTGAAACATCCGGTCTGTCACGGTCTCCACGGCATTCCCATCGCCGGCAAAGAACGCTGCCGCCTCGTCGCGCGTTGTGCCCATGAGGATCTCGACCCCGTCCGCGTCGCTGCGCCCGATCGCCTCAGCCAAATCGGCGGCGACCATCGTGCCGTCGGCGACGAGTTGGAACGGCGGAACCGGGTTCGTCGGGCCCGCCGTGCGGCGCGCGACCACGCCTTGCGCGGCGAGCAACCGCGCCACCGGCACGTCGATGATCCGCTCCGCCCGGTTCGGACCGATGCCCAACTCCCGCAACAACATTCCCCCGATATCCGCTGCTGCATCCGGCGCTGCCGGGAGCATACCCAGCGGCGCACTCTGCACGATCGCGCGGCGGACCAGCCCGCACGCGCGGTTCCCCGACAGCAACGCCAGAATCGAGATCGCCCCGCGGACTGTCCTGCGACGGTGACCTTCTCTGGATCACCACCGAAGGCAGAGATGTTGTCGCGCACCCAATTCAGCGCCGCGCGCGTGTCCGCCAGCCCCATATTGCCCTCGCACACCCCGGGTAGACGCAGGTAGCCGAGCGCGCCGAGCCGATGGTTCGCGGTCACCACCACGATGTCGCCCTGCGCCACGAATTCTGTGCCGTCGTACCATGGCAGCCCACCCGAGCCGGTGAGGAACCCACCGCCGTGGATGAACACCAGGACCGGATGGCCGGCGCCCGCGGGCGCCCACACGTTCAGCGACAAGCAGTCCTCCGACTGTTGTGGTGTCGTGCCAGGCCCCATCACCGGTGCCATGCGAGATGGCGGCTGCGGTGCGGCCGGGCCGGGTGCGACAGCCTCACGCACCCCCTGCCACGGCGTCGCGGCTTGTGGCGGCCCGAATCGCGTGGCGCGAGCGAACGGTATGCCGAGGTAAGCACCAACCCGGCCGTCGGAGACGCCGCGAACGCGGCCAGAGGTCGTCTCGACGATCATCGCGCCGCGAAGTACAAAGCGGCGCCGTAGGCGTCACGCGCGGAGACGAAGAACCCGTCCGAGGTGGACCGAGTCTCGGTGCCTGCGCTTTCCACGATCCCGCGGGCATGATTCACGTCGTCGACCTGGATGGTCATCGCCGCGAGGTAGGACTGCGCGAGGAGGGGTTCGCCGGGCAGTGCGTCCGGCACGCCCGAAGCGCGAACCAGCTCGAGCCGCACATCTTTTCGCTCCAGTACTGTGCGCGGACCCTCTAGCCTGGAATCGGTTTCCAGCACCCGACGATACCGCTCCACGACCGCGTCGAACTGACCGTCGGCGGCCACGATCAGCACGGCCGCAATGCCCCGGGCGCCGTTCGGGTGGCCGAGGTAGCGCGGCTGGTGTACTTACTCCCTGGTGAGGTGCTGGGCGATGCCGATGTAGCCCTCAACGGTGGTGCGCGGATCGATGTGCAGGGAGCGGGCCCGCATGGTGCGGGTGCCCTCGTCGGTGTCGACCTCGCGTTCCAGATCGAGGACGCCCGAGGTGCGCAACCCGGCGGCGGTCAGTGCACGGTCGACGCCCTCGGCGTTGTCGGTGTCGAAGTTCAGGATCTGGAAACCGTCGGCCATCGACTTGGTGCGCCACGGGTCCGGCGCGGACTCGTCGATGATGCCGAGCAACTCTATGTACGAGCCGCCGAACAACAGGCACGCATTGGCCGTGCACCCCGGTTGCGGCGGCTCGCCCGGCCGCTCGCTGAGCAGGTGGCGAGAACGCGGGCTCGCGGTGAAGCCGAAGGAGCGGTACGTGCGTTCCAGTCCGTCGAGGTCGCGCGTCAGAATTCCGGTGTGGTGAAAGGCGTTGATGCTGTAGGTCATAGGCCGATTCTGCGATCGCGGCGGCTGCTGGGACCCCAGCACGGAGCGCTACGCCGGTATCCGACACTCACCTACCCTGGACTGGTGGAATCGGACACACACCACCCGCTCGACAACCTCGACCTGCAGCTACTGCACGCGCTTGCAGATCGACGGGCGCGCGTCGTTCAGCAGGATCGCCGAAGTACTCGGCGTCTCCGACCGCACCGTCGCCCGACGCTATGAACGGCTGCGCGCCGCGGGAAAGCTGCGGGTGACCAGCGCGACCGACAGCGACCTATCCGGGGCGGCCGAGTGGGTGGTGCGCATGCGCGTGCTCCCGCACGGGACCGACGTCCTGGCCCGCGCGCTGGCCCGGCGCCCCGACACCGCCTGGGTCACCACGATGTCGAGCGGCACGGAGATCGCCTGCGTCTTTCGTGTCCCCGACGGTGGGGCGGTGCCGCTGGCAGCGCTCGCACGCCACCCATAGGTTCGCGACGTGTCCGCGCAACAACTGCTGGCCCAACTGATGGACGGCCGTTGGCATGGCCGCACCTCGGCGCTCACGGGGTCTCAGATCGATGCGCTGCGGCCGCCACATGAGGACGAGGCCGCCCCGGTCTCCCCGATCGATCTCGACCGGGCGCTGGTCCCGGCGCTCGCGGTGGACGGCCGAGCCACCTACCCCGACCTGGCGCGCAGGCTCGGCTGGTCGGAATCCGCGGTCCGACGCCGTCTGGAAGAACTGCGGCGTGCCCAGGCGGTGCGGCTCGAGGTCGAGGTCGAGCCCGCGGTGTTCGGCTACTCGACGCAGTGCGTGCTCTGGCTCACGGTGGCGCCGACCCATCTGATCAACGTCGCTCGGGCGCTGGCCGCCGACAACGAAGTGGCGTTCATCGGCGCGATGACCGGTGTACACAACCTGATCGTCATCACGGTCCTGCGAGATTCGGCCGCCCTCGCCACCTACCTGACCGACCGGATCAGCGCACTGAACGACATCGAACGCATGGAAGCGACACCGGTCACCTCCTATGCCAAACGCACCGCGCCCCGGCACTGATCGCCACACACCAAAGGGCCGCGCTTCCCGTGGAAAGCGCGGCCCTCGGTCTCGAACCTACAGGTACTGACCCGTATTCGACTCGGTGTCGATCGCGCGACTGGCCGAGGCGTTCTTGCCTGTCACCAGCGTGCGGATATAGACGATCCGCTCGCCCTTCTTACCCGAAATACGAGCCCAGTCATCGGGATTCGTGGTGTTGGGCAGGTCCTCGTTCTCAGAGAACTCGTCCACGATCGAATCGTAGAGATGCTGGATGCGCAGACCCGGGCTACCGGTGTCGAGCACCGCCTTGATGGCGTACTTCTTGGAGCGGTCCACGATGTTCTGGATCATGGCGCCGGAGTTGAAGTCCTTGAAGTACAGGACTTCCTTGTCACCGTTGGCGTAGGTGACCTCCAGGAAGCGGTTGTCCTCGCTCTCGGCGTACATCCGGTCGACGACCCGTTCGATCATCGCGCGGATGCACTTGGCCTTGTCGCCGTCGAACTCGGCGAGATCGTCCTGGTGCAGCGGCAGGAACTCGGTCAGGTACTTCGAGAAGATGTCCTGCGCCGATTCCGCGTCCGGCCGCTCGATCTTGATCTTGACATCGAGACGACCCGGTCGCAGGATCGCGGGGTCGATCATGTCCTCGCGGTTGGAAGCGCCGATCACGATGACATTCTCGAGGCCCTCGACACCGTCGATCTCCGACAGCAGCTGCGGCACGACCGTGGTCTCCACATCGGAGGACACGCCCGATCCGCGGGTGCGGAAGATCGAGTCCATCTCGTCGAAGAACACGATCACCGGCGTGCCTTCGGACGCCTTCTCCCGTGCCCGCTGGAAGATGATCCTGATGTGCCGCTCGGTCTCACCCACGAACTTGTTCAGCAGCTCGGGGCCCTTGATGTTGAGGAAGAACGACTTGGCTTCCTTGGCATCTTCACCACGGGACTCGGCGATCTTCTTGGCCAGCGAGTTGGCCACCGCCTTCGCGATCAGCGTCTTGCCGCAGCCGGGCGGACCGTAGAGCAGCACGCCCTTGGGCGGGCGCAGCGCATACTCACGGAACAGCTCCTTGTGCAGGAAGGGCAGTTCCACCGCGTCGCGGATCTGCTCGATCTGGCGACCGAGGCCACCGATATCGGTGTAGCCGACATCGGGCACTTCCTCCAGCACGAGGTCTTCGACCTCGGCCTTGGGAATGCGCTCAAAGGCGAAGCCCGCCTTGGTATCCACCAATAGCGAGTCGCCAGGGCGCAGCTTGCGAATGGGCGAATCGGGGTCGTCGATATCGTCGACCTCGGCGACCTTGGCAAGCGGACCCGCCAACCACACCACGCGCTCTTCATCGGCGTGGCCGACGACAAGGGCCCGGCGGCCGTCGTCGAGGATCTCGCGCAGGGTACCGATCTCGCCGACCTTGTCGAAGTAGTTCGCCTCGACAACCGTCAGCGCCTCATTGAGGCGGACGGTCTGGCCGTATTCGAGGGTCGTGGTGTCGATGTTCGGTGAACACGTCAACCGCATCTTGCGACCCGAAGTGAACACGTCGACCGTCTGATCCTCGTACACGCCGATCAGAACGCCGTATCCGCTCGGTGGCTGACCCAGCCGATCGACTTCCTCACGCAACGCGACGAGCTGCTGACGCGCTTCCTTGAGTGTGTCCATCAGCTTGCCGTTGCGAATGGTCAGCGAATCGATGCGGGCTTCCAATTCCCGCGCATGATCCGGCGAATCGGCAAGTTGCCTTCGGAGTGCAGCCGCTTCGGCGCGTACCGCCTCGAGCTCTCTCCAGGCCGCCGAATCCGAATTCTCGATGGGGCTCATGTGCTGCTCCTCCCAGTCCCGGTCTATCAACGCTACCGGGCGCGAACTGTTCTCGCTTTCCGACATGGTTTCGTCGTGATCACATCTAGGCTGCGGTCAGCGGCCGGACGAACCATGTTAGCCTGCCCTAACCTGCTTCCGGCGACCTACTCCGCCGACTGAACTGAAAGGTTGCTGACGATGCTCCTTCCCGCCAGGACACTGCGCGTTTCCGTGGCTACCGCCGCAGCGGCCGTCACCGTTACCCTCGGGCTCACCGCCTGCGGCTCCGACGACAAGTCCGACACCGCAACGGCGACATCCACCAGTGTGGTGGCCACCAGCGCCGACCACGGTGCGCACGGCACCGCGACCGCACCGCTGGCGGACGAACTGAAGGCCACCCTGACGCTGGTCGCCGATCCGGCCAAGTCGACAGCCGAGAAGACCGCGCTCATCGTCAACGGCGACAAGCGCAGCGCCAATATCGATCAGATGAATCAGGCGCTCGCCGGCTACGGTGCGCTGACCTTCGCCGTCACCGACGTCAAGGTCGAAGGCACCACCGCGACCGCACAGGTCGTCATCACCTCCCCGCACGGAGCTGCCCCGGCCATGCCGATGACCTGGGAACACGTCGATGGCAAGTGGAAGCTCTCCGATGCCACCGCCTGCACCATGCTGGGCTTCGCCCAGGCGCCCTGCACGTCGTAGCGGGCACGGACCCGAGGCCGCCCTCGCCCTATACGACGGGACGAGGGCGGTCTGTGTTCGATCGGTCATGTTGCGCTCGCTACATCAGCCCTTGGACGGCCTGCGCTGCGGCTTCGGCGTGACGGTGCCCTCCGCCAGTCGCCGTGCACTCACCAGGAAGGCGGTGTGGCCCTGCATGCGATGTTCCGGCCGAACCGCAAGACCGACGACATGCCAGCCACGCACCATCGATTCCCATGAGCGCGGCTCGGTCCAGCACTCCTGTTCACGCAAGGCCTCCACGACTTTCGACAGCTGTGTGACGGTGGCCACATAGACGATCAGCACACCGCCGGGCACCAGCGCCTGGCTCACCGCGGGCAGCGCATCCCATGGGGCGAGCATGTCGAGCACGACGCGATCGACCGGCGGGCCGTCATAGGCCGCGACGTCGGCGACGGTCAGCGACCAGTTAGCCGGACGTTCGCCGAAGAACGTCTCGACATTGCGTACGGCGTGCTCGGCATGGTCATCACGGATCTCGTAAGAGATAACTTCACCCTGCGGACCGACCGCGCGAAGTAGCGAACATGTGAGCGCGCCGGAGCCCGCTCCGGCCTCCAACACCCGCGCGCCGGGGAACATATCGCCCTCGTGCACGATCTGCGCGGCGTCTTTGGGGTAGATGACCGCGGCGCCGCGCGGCATCGACAGCACGTAATCGACCAGCAGCGGGCGCAGCGCGAGATAGGGCGTGCCGTTCGTCGAGTTCACCACCGTGCCCTCGTCGGCGCCGATCAGGCTGTCGTGCTTGATCCCGCCGCGATGCGTGTGGAACTCCTTACCGGGTTCCAGCACCACTGTGTAGAGGCGCCCTTTGGCATCGGTCAGCTGTACCCGGTCACCGGTGGTGAATGGCCCGGTCCGTCTGGCCGTCATGAATCTCCGTTTCGATCGGTCGATGCGGTCCTACAGTGTTGGCACCGGCGTGTCGGTACCGCCGGATAGCCTGCCAGGTATGCCAGTGCCCGTGACCACGCCCCCCGCCGACGCCGATGCGGCGCCCGAGCCCGGAGCGATGCCAGATCGCTCCCGGCCGGCGTTGTCCCCTTCGCGGGCAATGGATTTCAAGCAGTGCCCACTGAAATACCGCTTCCGCGCCATCGATCGGATCCCGGAGCCGCCGTCACGCAACGCCGTGCGCGGCACGGTTGTGCATGCGGTGCTGGAGGACCTCTACGGGCTTCCGGCGGCCGAGCGCAGCCCTGAGCGCGCCGCCCTGCTCGCCGAACCGGCCTGGGCCCGTGTGCTCGCCGAACAACCCGAAATCGACGAACTCGTGGCCGACGGCGGTCTTGCCGAATTCCTCGGCGAGGTGCGCACACTCATCGAGACGTACTACCGGCTCGAAGATCCGACCCGGTTCGACCCGGAATCCTGCGAGTCGAGAGTCGAGGTCGAACTCGACGACGGAGTGCTGCTGCGCGGCTTCGTCGATCGCATCGATGTCGCGCCAACCGGTCAGCTTCGCGTGGTCGACTACAAGACCGGTCGCGCGCCGGGAGTGGCACAGGAGGCCAAGGCGCTGTTCCAGCTGAAGTTCTACGCGCTGGTCGTGCTGCGCACCCGCGGCATTCTGCCCACCCAACTACGGCTGATCTACCTGGCCGACGAACAACTGCTCACCTACGCCCCCGACGAGGACGAGCTGCTGCGCTTCGAACGCACCCTCTCCGCGCTGTGGCAGGCGATTCTCGAGGCGGGCCGCACCGGGGACTTCCGCCCGAACACCAGCTGGCTCTGCGACTACTGTGCCTATAAAGACCTATGCCCCGAATTCGGCGGCACACCCCCGCCGTACCCCGGCTGGCCGGATGGCGGCACCCGCGAATCAGCGGATGAGACGCTGGCCGACGCGGTCACGGAGTGAGCGACTACTTCGCGCGGAACGCCAGTAACGCATCCAGCGCGCCGCCATGGGATCCGAGCACGTACACCGCCCCGCTCAACACCATCACGCCCATCACGTCCCCCGCGGCGATCAGCATATTTCGAGTTCTCCGCCACGGGCCGGCCGTTTCGACGCCGATATCCATCACTGTCCTCCGATAGTCATAACGCTGTGGCACCACGGCGCCCCAGACATCTTCCGACACTTTCGTCATCCAGTATCGGGAACGAATCGTTAACATTTCGTGAGCAATCGACGCTGGTCACCGCGCCGCACCCACCAACGTGTGGATGCGGCACGCGCCGGTCAAACCGTGAAGTTGTGGAACAGCAGCACCGAAAGGCCGAGGCCGACAAGAAGATTCACCACGACAGCCGAACCGAAGACCACAATCGGGCGCCAGCCCGCCTCGCGCAGGCCGCGTAGCGAGAACTCCAGGCCGATGGAAACGAACGCGAAGATCAGAAACCAGGTGCGCAGGTCGTTGATGATCGCGATGTGGGCCGCGCCGGCCTTTTTGTCCACCGACTGTAGGTAGAGAGTACCGATGACGGAGGCGGCCACGAAGCCGATCACGAACTTCGGGAACCGCTCCCAAAACTGCCCGAGCGACGGCCGCGCCGCGCCCGCGCTCCGCTCGACCCGCAGGGTGAAGTAGGCGGTCAGCGCGATCGCGACAATGCCGATCAGCGCGTTCTGGGTGGTCTTCACGATGGTGGCGATCTGTAACGCCTTCTCCCCCGCGATGGCGCCGGAGGCGGCGACGGCAGCGGTGGTGTCGATATTGCCGCCGATCCACGCTCCGGCTACGGCGTCGGGCAGCCCGAAAACATCAGCGAGCCACGGCAATACGAAGATCGAGGGCAGCGCGAAAATGATCACCAGCGACGCGGCGTAGGCGATCTGCTCACGTCGGGCCTGCACCGCGCCCGCGGCCGCGATCGCCGCGCTGACGCCGCAGATCGACACCGCGGACGACAGCAGGGCGCGCAGCTTGTCGTCGAGCCCGAGGCGACCGCCGAGCCACCAGGTGAAGGCGAACACCGAGGTGATCAGCAGCAGCGCCTGCAGTATCGACGGACCCGCGGCGGTCACCAGAATCTTCAGGTTGATCGATGCGCCGAGCAATACCACACCGGTCTTGATGAAGAACTCGGTGCGGAAGCCGGCCGAAAGCCGTTCGCGCAAGTCGAGTTCGGCGAGTACCCCATTGCCGAGCAGGCCGATGCCGATCGCGTAGACCGGGAACTCGATCGACCTGGCGACCCGCTGCAGCGGAGTGTCGACAGCCCAGCGCGGCACATGGGTGTCGAAGTAGCGGGTCAGCGCACCGAGCAGGATGACGACGGCAATGCCTACCACCACCTCCGTCACCGTCGGGCGGGCGATCGCCTGCAGCGCAGCGGTTTCCGACCGCACTGGCACATCGGTGTCCGACTGCGCACGAGCATCGACGTCCGACTGCGCAGCGGCATCGGTTGTCGCCGCCGGCTGCTCGGTGTCGATCGTATTGTCAGCCTCGGCTACCGCGGGTACTTCCGCATCGGTCTCCGACATCACGGCACCAGCCAATCCGGGATGACGCCGACGAGAACCAGCGCAATGAGGGCGAGTCCGACAATTGCCGCCAGCCAGTCCTCACTCCACGCGAATGTGCTGCCCGAACGTTCCTCAGGCGGTGTCTGTGACACGATGTGCTCCTTGCGTTTCCTCATCGAGAGGCCGCACAGTAGCAACGTTCGACGAGGCAGCACACCGGTTGCGCTCGACGTGAATTAATCACCCGGACAAGACAAACCGACCGTGTTCATGGGTAGGACACCCGCTCGCGGCCGCCCGAACACTCGGCAACTCAGACGCGCCGAACGGCCGATGCCATAGCGATGAAATCGCGCGCATCGGCCGTTCTCGGGCAGCAAACACGACCAGACAAAGCACCCGCCACCCGCCGAGGCGCCTCAGAAGGCGCGGCAGGAGCGGATATCGGTGGCGAGAATCGCCTTGGCACCCAACTCGGCAAGCTGATCCATGACCTCGTTGCCTTGTTTGCGCGGCACCAGGGCACGGACAGCGACCCAGCCGGGATCGGTCAGCGGCGAGACCGTCGGCGACTCCAGACCCGGGGTGATCTGTACCGCGGCGTCCAGGAGCTCCTTCGGGCAGTCGTAATCCAGCATCAGGTACTGCTGTGCGAACACCACGCCCTGAACGCGCGCGATGAGCTGGTTGCGGGCGCGGTCCTTCTGATCGGAGCCGGTCCGTTCGATCAGCACGCCCTCCGAATCGCACAGCGTCTCACCGAACGCGACCAGATTGTGCTGACGCAGCGTGCGCCCAGAGCCGACCACATCGGCGATGGCGTCGGCGACGCCGAGCTGGATGGAGATCTCGACCGCGCCGTCGAGGCGGATCACCTCGGCCTCGATGCCGCGTGCACGCAGATCACTGAGTACCAGGTTCGGGTAGGAGGTGGCGATGCGCTTGTCGTAGAGGTCCTCGACCTTCCATTCGCGACCGGCCGGGGCGGCATAGCGGAAGGTGGAGCGGCCGAAGCCGAGCGAGAGCCGTTCCTGGACGGTGGCACCGGAATCCAGCGCGAGGTCGCGACCGGTGATGCCGAGGTCGAGCTCGCCCGACCCGACGTAGATGGCGATGTCCTTGGGTCGCAGGAAGAAGAACTCCACCTGGTTGGCCGGATCGAGGACGGTCAGGTCGCGGGAATCGGTGCGCTTGCGGTAGCCGGCCTCGGACAGGATCGAGGTGGCGGATTCGGACAGGGCGCCTTTATTGGGGACTGCGACGCGCAGCATGGGGAGGGTGTCCTTTCGGAAGGGAGAAACTACGGAATCCGGCGACCGTCACAGATGTCGGTACACGTCTTCGAGCTTCAATCCGCGGCCGACCATCAGCACCTGGACCCAATAGAGCAGTTGCGAGATCTCCTCCGCGAGCGACTCGTCGCTCTCGTGCTCGGCGGCGAGCCACACTTCACCGGCTTCCTCGAGCACCTTCTTGCCCTGGCTATGCACGCCTGCGTCCAGCGCAGCGACAGTCCCAGACCCCTCGGGGCGGGTGACTGCACGATCCTGGAGCTCGGCGAACAGGGTTTCGAAGTTCTTCACGAGAGGTCATTCTTTCAGACCCGCATGCGGGCCTGTTGCTGCGGTCCGCACGCACCGCTACGCCACCTGCCATCTCCGCCGACCACCACCTGCCCGGCAGGACACCGGCGGCGACGGCCAGCCGAACCCGTCATCCGCGTGCACATGCCACCGATGAGGTCCGGCCGCCGCAACCACGACGGCCGGTGTATCGGAACTGCCTGATCACGCGCCCGAGAGCAGCGCCTCGAGATCAGCGACAGCCGTGCGCAGATGGTCGGCGAACACATGCATCTCGTTCGCGACCGCGCGCGGCGTCGCGAGGTACAGATTCCACCGGTCCGGCAGCAGCACGTATGCGACGCCGATGCACTTGGGACTGGTGGACCCGAATCCGAAGTAGCGGATGTTGACCGACGGCGCCGAGCTGGTGCTCAGATAGTCGTCGCGCATGATCGTCCAGCCCGGGCTGTCGTAGAGCGGGATCGGCGCTTCGACGCCGAGCTCGGCTCCGCGGCGGCGTTGAATCCACTGCAGCTCCCAGAGGTGCTGTTCGGGCGCGTCCCCTGCCTGGCACTGTTTGGCCCGCTCGACGTGTGCGGTCGCCGCGGCCCGTGCCGCGGTCACCCGGTCGGCGGGAGCGGCCGCGGGATCCTGCATGGCGTCGACGAAGGCCACCAGCTGTGGGGTCACTACCCGCATCGCCTCGGTGCGGCCGTTGCGGTATTGGCGCGTCGCGATGGATTCGTAGGTGGCGCCGGTGACACCTTTGCTGCGACGGTGGGCCAGCTGATAGCTCAACTGCGCGAAGGCATCCGGCGAGATGCCGAGCTGCTTGGCCCGCGCGGTGCCGAAGTTCTCGAAAGTGACTGTGGTGGTGGCGTTCTCGGCCGCATACCGAGCGAAGGCCGCTCCCGCCGCCGCGATATCGCTGCGCTGGGCAGCATCGAGCACGAACTCGATCGGTTCGACCGGGGGCAGCCCCTGCGGCTGTGCGCCGGACCGGTCGGCATGCTCTTGCGTGGGCTTTTCCAGCAGCGTGTCCACGAACGACAGGATGGTGGTGCCGTCCAACCCGCAGTGCTCGATATTGATGCCGGCCTGCCCGTCGCCGAAGACAATGAACGACACGGCCTTGTCGAACCACCTGTTGGCGCTGTCGCCATGCAGCAGCTGATCGCAGGCCTGCAATTCGTCGCGTGGGGTGAAGTCCTCCAGACACAGGCAGAACAATGCGGTCTCGATGGTGTCCAGCGCCGCGATGTTGGACGGTTCGGCGCGCAACTCTTGTCTGCTCGCCGCCCATTCGGCACGCGCTTTGGTGGTCAGATGCCCGACCGCGGTGTCGGTGCGGGCCGAGCGCGCACCGGCCTTCAATACCGCGCGCAGACCGTCGGCGAGGTCGTCGAGCGAGTAGGGCGCGCCGTCGGGCCCGATCACTTCCATCCGGAACATGCTCCCGCGGAAGAACACGACGATGTGCCCGGCCTGCGACGGCCCCGGCCATTCCGCGCTGTAGGGCACCCGCACGGAATCCTGTTCCGCGCCGGGAATCCGCGTCTCGGAGAACAGGTATTTGTGCTGCCACATCGTCAGCAACTGCCCACGCTGGGTGGCGGGCGGGACGTCCTCGGCGTCCAGCGCCAGCTTGTAGTCGACGGCGGCCGCGACGATCCCCGCCGCGCGCTCCACCTGGTCGGGAGCGGTCGAGGTGGCCAACGGGGTGTCGTCGCGGAAGAGGAAGAAGAAGTTGGCGTTCAAGGCGATTCGATCGCGCCTGCCGAGGTAGCGCGACGGCCAGAACAGATCCAGCCAGCTCCCGACGCCAGGGGTCGCGTCGTATTCCGCCAGTGCGGCGTGCAGAGTCCGGCCGGGGCCGTCCGCGGCCAGCAGGTCGGCGACGGCCGCCTCGGTGGTGGTGATTTCATCGGCGGTCAGCAGCGGTGCGCACCATTCCAGGAATCGGGTGCAGCTGTCCTCCAGCGTCGGCAGCGGCACCCGGGGCAGGTGTTCGTCGGCGGCGAAGGTGCGTTGACTCAATGCAGTTCCTCGGGGTCGGCGTGTTCGGTCAGCGGGCGGGAGAGGTACAGGTTGGCGTAGAGCCAGCCTTCGGTTTCGCGATCGGTGGTGTCGATGCCATTGTCGGACAGGGTATTCAGCACCTGCGTGCGTTCGGCGTCGGAGGCGAACCTGCGTTGCTCGAAGATGCCGGGCGCCTGCTCGGTGCGGTAGCCGAGCGCGGCAAGCTCCGCGGCCATCGGCTCGAAGCTGAACATGCGCAAGACGAAGTGTGCCATCCACGGCCGCCGGTGTGGGTGCGCGAGCGCAACCCGGGACAATGTTTTTTCGGTCACGTAACCGACACAGCCGGTGGACACGACGATATCCGCAGTCGCCAGGATGGCTCGCTGCTGCTCGGTCGGGTCCGTGGCCTCCAGGTCGGCGTGCACGGTGTCGTGCAGGAATCCGGCGGCGTTGGCGTAGGACAGGGCGGGGTGAGCGACATCCATGCCGATGAAGCGAACATCGGGCAGCCGGTCCTGCGCGGCCAGCCGGGCTCGATCGCGGGCGATGAGCGCGGTCTGGTCGCCTTCGGCCCGCCGGTAGTGCCCGGCGAGTTCGCCGATGGTGGTGTCCAGGCGCAGCAGTGCCGCATTGACGCCGTAGGAACAGCCGATGTCGAGCACCGTCGGGGTGCTCACGCGCGCCGAGGCGCAATACTCCCGAATCTGTTGCTGGAAGAACGGTTTCGCCAGTTCCGGAATCCGATAGTCGAGTTCGGCCATCCGGGCGTAGTAGTCGCGGGGATCGGGACGGGTGTAGATATCGTCGAAGGAAGCTTTTCCGGTCGTGTGTAACGGCACTGACACTAGTTCGTTCCTCTCGGGTCGAGCTATGTACTGCCCAGGCAGCGTCGTTGTACTCAGTCGAGCAATCGGTCGCCTCGGACGGCGTCGGCCGCGGCGGCCAGGTGGTCGGGCAGCACCCGCCCGAACAGCTGGCGAGTGCGCTCCACGGTGCCGATGACGCCGGGACGATTCGTGTAGGCGAAGATCGCCGAATGTCGTTGCGTGCCGCCCTCGACCGGCGACACCCGGTGCAGCGAGAAGCGGCCCTTGAACAGCTGCAGGTCGCCGGGCCGCAAGTCCAGTCGCCGGATCAGCCGTGCCCCCGCGCCGGTGAGCACGGCGCGCACGTTGTCGAGGTTCTCGGTCTCGGTCGAGCGGATATTGGGGCAATACTCGAAGACACCGCCCGTCTCGGCGGGCTGCGTCAGCATGCTGACGGTGAATTCGTTGGTGTCGAAATGCCACGGATGCGCCATTCCGGGCGCGACGACATTCAGACAGAGTCCGGCCAGCGGATCGGCGAATTCGTGCAGTTCGGCCAGCCCGAAACAATCCGCGACGAACCGCTGGAACACCGCGCTGATGTAGAGGCGGTGGATCAGTGCGTCGACCGGGATCCGATCGCGCGGCACGAACGCATTTCCGCGGGTTAGCACGATCCGTCCCGGATGGTCTTCCGGCAGTTCGGTATCCAGCGGAATGTTGTACGCATTCACCCGCTCGACCTCGTAATACGCCTCGGGCGCTATCGCCTCCCCCTGCGCGCGCAGCGTCTCGATCAGCTCCGGCCGGATGAATTCCCGCAGCACAGTGCAGCCGACCTCGGCCAATTCCGCGCGCGCCCGCGCCACCGTATCCCGCCAGGACGATCCCCCAGGATCCGCAAGCGAATACCGTGCCGTATCGACGATTTCATCCAGCACTCCCGTCGCTGTCATGGCGTAATTTTGGTGCAGCATTCGCAGACACGCCCGGGATTCGGAAAGATTGCCCGTGACTACCGTCACACCCCCGAACAGCACTCATTTGTGTTGCGGCACAGTAACTCTCACTGAGACTCGCCCGGCATCGGCGGTGTATACCTGTCGGTCACAATGGCGTCGACCGAATTGTTGTGGCGCAGAACAAGATCAACGCCGATGGCCGGATTCTGCCGAAGCCGCCATCGCGTCGCGCACGCGCAATGCGTCGTGCAGATCGCCGAGAGTCAACCCGACCAGTGAATCACGGAAGACGCGGCCCGGCAGCTGCGGCACCGGAATCTCGCACGGGATCACGATCACCGCGCAGCCCGCGGCCTGGGCCGCACGTGCGCCGGTCGGCGAATCCTCGATGGCGACGCAGTTGCGCGGGTCGACACCGAGCAGCCCCGCGGCGCGCAGATAGACGTCGGGTTCGGGCTTGCCGTTGGCCACCTCGTCGCCGCAGACCGACTCGTCGAAGAAGTCACGGCCGAGGGTGTCGAGTCCGAATTCGGTGAGCGACCGTTTGGTGTTGGTGACCAGTGCCGTGGCAAGTCCCGCCGTCCGCACCAGAGCCAGTGCGTCTTTCGCGCCGGGACGCCACGGAATCGGGCCCGTCATCAACTCGGTCACCCGCCGCTCCAGGAACTCGCCCGCGGCGCGCACAGCGGCGGCGGTGTGCTCGATGCCGAGGCCGTCGAACATGATGCGCAGCGCATCGGGGCCCGAAGCGCCGATCAATGCATGCCGCAGGTCCTGGGTCATCTCGTGGCCGTGCCGGCGCGCCAGCTCACGGACACCGATGTCCCACAGCTTCTCCGAATCCAGCAGCGTGCCGTCCATGTCCCACAGCACACCCGCCAGTTCTGATCGCGCTGTCACCTGCGGTACGTCTCCTTCGTGTCGCCGACTACGTGCCAGAGGCCGCGATCAGCAGTCGCCCATTGTCCGACGCGATCTGGAACCACCGGTTCTCCGATGGGGTCGTGCCGTCCTTCAGGTTATAGGTCAGCGAAGCGACCGCTCGGTTCTCACCGTTCGGTGTGACGGCACCCACGCTCACCGAGCGGACCGAACCCCAGAACCGGGCGTAGGCGTCGTAGCCGCCGGTCTGAGCCTGATAGGCGGGCGACAACTGGGACCACGCGGCGCCCACATTGCCGGGCAGCATTCCGTAGTAGCCCTGGATGAATTGCGCGATCCGCTCGGCAGTGGGCGGGCCGAACGGTGTGGTGGTGATGGTGGTAGCCGGCGGTCGGGTGGTGGTCGGTTTGACCGATGGGCTCGGCGTGACCGACGCCGAGGAGGCAGCGGGAGTCGTCGCCTGCGATGCGGCGGACGGCTCCTGCTGAGCCGGTCCCACGGCGTTCGTCGACGGGTCCGCCGGGCTTTCCGCGGCGCCCGAGATGACGGCACCGGTCGACGGCGCGGCGGTCGGGCCGTCCGCGCCGTCACCGTTGGTCGAGGCCACGATCAGTCCGACCACGATGAGCACCGCGACGACCGCGATAGCCGTGACGGCAAGCAACCGCCCACGCGACTGACCGTCACCGGAACCGCCGGGCAGCGTGCCACCCGAGCGGCTCGGCGGCGCGGGCGGTGCGGCGGCCGCGGCGACGGCAGGCGCGCCCGACGCTGCGGCGGCGGAGATCATCTCGGTGGCCCCGGCGGCATTGCCCGCTACGGCCACACCGTCGGAGCCGGGGGCGGCCAGCACCGTCGTCGCGTCCGCTCCTGGAGCAGGCAGCGTCTTCGTCGATGCCGGTGCCGACGCCAAGGCCGGGATACGCCCCGCGGCAACGGCTTCCATGGCCTCCTGCGCCTCGCGCATGGTGGGGCGCGCATCGATCGTCGGCGCGAGCAGTCGCAGCAGCACCGGTCCGAGCGCACCGGCCTGCTTCGGCGGCGGTATCTCCCCGCGCGCCACCGCATGCAGCACCGCCAAGGGGTTGTCGCCCTCGCCGAACGGTGGCGAACCCTCGACCGCCGCGTACAGGGTGGAACCGAGCGCGAACACGTCGGAGGCCGACTCAGGATTCTCGCCGCGCGCCACCTCCGGCGCCAAGTAGGCAGGTGTGCCCGCCAGGAAACCGGTCGCAGTGACAGTCACATCTCCGACCGCGCGGGAGATGCCGAAGTCGGTGATCTTCACCGTCCCGTCATCGCCGACAAGCAGATTCGCCGGCTTCACGTCCCGGTGCATGATGCCCGCGTCGTGCGCGGCGGCCAGGGCACCGGCGGCCTGGGCGCCGATCTTGGCCACCTCTATCGGCGTGAGCGTGCGCTTGCCGGACAGTTTGGCCGCCAGACTCGGAGCGTTCATGTACTCCATCACCAGCCACGGCTGGCCGTCCTCTTCGGCGACATCGAAAACGGTGATCGCATTGGGATGATGCAGACGGGCCGCGATCCGCCCCTCCCGCATCGCCCGCAGCCTGGCCTCGATGGCGGCCGACCGGGACAGACCCGGTGCGAGCAGCAGTTGCTTCACCGCGACGGTACGGCGCAATCGGACGTCGGTCCCCCGCCACACAACCCCCATCGCACCGGTACCGATCGGATCCGTGATCCGATACCGTCCCGCGATCAACCGATCCGAGGTCATGGTGTTGTGCCCCTCCTACTTGCCCGCCGAGTCGTCCAGCACTCCGCGCGTAAGCGGAAATCGTCCAAAATCCTACGCGCTGAAGTACATTGCACCCGAATACAGCAGGGTGGCGGCATCCGCCGACTGCTCCGGATGCAGTTGCAATGCTTCCGACAATGTCATACCCAACTGACATACATCCACCATCGCGCGCGATCTTCCGCGATTCCGCAGGTCACCACAGGCCCTGTCAGCAAAAAAGCCCGGCGCGCCCCGGCTACGGAATTTCCCGCGACCGGCCGGGACCTGCACCGCGATCGCATATTTCGAGGCAATCACGGCAATAGCCAGTCGAACGGCGCTGCGACCCTGCGGGATCCGATGCGTTGAGAATCACACCGTCCCCTTCGGTCCGATCACCGACGACGGCGGCGGCGGGGCAGCAGCCGAAGGTCCGCTTCGGCTTGGGTCGGCGGGCCGGCAACCCGGAGCGCGAGACTCCGTGGTAGCAGAAAGCTACGACAGTTTCCGGTGCTGATCACGGCGGGCTCGATGCTCGTTCCACTAACCGCCGTCAACCACCGTGCGGGCCAGGACAGCTTTCTCATCGGCCCGGCCCGCGCAGCGCGGGTACTTCTTTTCGCTCACTGAGCTTATGTGTGGGCCGAGGCCAGGCTCACCCGTTCCGCTTGAACTGGATGATCTGAAGATAGTTTCCGTCAGGGTCGGCGAACGTCGCGAAGCGGCCGGACGGGCGATCCTCGGCGGGGGCGATCCACTCCACGCCCGCCGCCTGCAACTGTTCCTCGACCTCGTCGAAATTGTCGACGTGGAAGTTGAGGATCACCCGGCCCGGCTCGTTGGTTTTCGAGCCGACGTCGTCCCGTTGATCGATGACTAGCAGAAACCCTCCGAGATCGATCGGTCCGTCGCCCGTGTGCTCTGGCGCGAGTGCCTTGCGGTACCAGTCGCGCAGGACCGCGGGCTGGGTGGTGCCGAGCAGGATGCTGCCGGGTTTCGGGATGGTCATTGGCGAATCTCCTTATTGTGTGCGAGTGCTGGTAGTACGCAGCAGGCCCGGAGTGGGCCTGCTGCCGATTCACGCGTGGGATTCGAGACCGTGCCTCATGTCGTGGATGCCGACTTGACCTCGACGAGAATCACGTTCACTTCGCCCGCCAGCAATTCCCAGGCGTGATCGAAGGCGTCTTCTTGCCAGACGACCGCACCGGGGTTCAGATCCACGATCTGCGTCGTCCCATCCGCCCAGGTCACTTTCTGTCGCCCGGAGCCGAGGTTGACCACCAGCATCGGCGGGTGCGAGTGCATCGCACTTTCCCAACCGTGCGAGGCGCGCGCATGGATCACCCGAACGTGTTCATTCTCGAACAAGACTTGGTGCGCATCGGGATCCACGATCGATGCATGCTGGGGCTTCTGAGCTGAGGCTGGGGTCGAAATACTCATTGCAGGCTCCTATTTGCCGGGTTATTGCGCGACCTTGACGCTGGCTCCACCGCCGGATCGGTCCGGTGATCTCGGAGTGGGCCACTTGGCTGTCGCATGGATCTGTCCTTCCGAGCGCCAGATCGCCGCCGAGCGCCATCGTCGCCACCTGACCTCGCTGGCTTCGCCGGGCTGACTGCTAAACAATAACCACAAAGAGTTGTGAAAAACAACCGTCATGAGTGGCAGTTTCGAATCAGAATGGACGAGGAGGGAGTGGTCATGCCGACCAGCCGTAGCTATCGGGACTCATGTGGGATAGCTCGGGCTCTCGACGCTGTCGGGGAGCCGTCGGCAAAGAGTTGCGAAAAGCAACTACCATGAGTGGCAGTTTCGAATGAGGGTGGACGAGGAGGGAGTGGTCATGCCGACCAGCCGTAGCTATCGGGACTCATGTGGGATAGCTCGGGCTCTCGACGTTGTCGGGGAGCGGTGGGCACTGCTGGTCGTCCGGGAGCTGCTCTTGGTGCCACAACGCTTCTCCGAGCTGCGGCACGCTCTGCCTAACGCCAGCTCGAACCTGCTTGCCGATCGACTTCGAGAACTCGAACGTCACGGGGTGATCCGTCGCCGCAAACTGGCGTCAACGGCAGGCCCACAGGTCTACGAACTGACAGAGTGGGGCCGGAAGCTGGAACCGATCGTGCTAGCTCTTGGCGATTGGGGGATCGATGCCCCCAACCCCACGGAGCCCACCTCGCTCAGCGCCACCTCGGTGCTGATCTTCCTGCGAGGCGCCGCTCGTCCCGACCCGGCGGCGGCGCCTATCGTTTGTCGCCTCGACCTCGACGGCTCGGTCTGGACGGTCTGCGCAGACTCCGGAAAGGTTCAGGTGCACAGCGGTGAACCTGCCACGGCCGACATCTCGCTTCGTACGGACCCCAAGACGCTCGGCAGTCTGCTGGCCGATCCAGCCTCGCTCGACGCTGCGCTCGCCGAAGGGAGCGTCACCTTTGTGGGCGACCTTCTGGCCCTCAACCGGCTGCTGTACGGGGGTTGAGGACCAGATCTGCGAAAAGTCCCGCTGAGACCGCGTCTCATGTGGTTGATTTCGCGTGTTTCTTGTAGCGAGTCAGTGCCACAGCGAGGACTGGGGCGGTACCACCACCACGTGAGAGGTGGTCTAATCGCGAGTCGAGTCGACCGACCGCTGACTGCACCGGGATGCGTGAATTGTCTCCCAGCGTTTTCCCACCTCGGACCGACGCGCGGAATCTACGTATTCTTCGGCTTCGCCGCCTTCCGGCGTGCATCGCCACGCCGACCGCGAGCGATGGCTGCGACACAAAAAGTTGCTCGCGGGCCCCGGCGCGACTCCACCGAATAAGCACTGGTCGCAATAGGGTTTGAAGCCGACCGACCGCGTGGATCCCTCCTATGCTGGAGCCAACTATGAAACGCTGAATTCTATGACGCGTACGGCTCCGAAGAACATGGAGTGGATCCCGGGCGGGACTTTCTGGATGGGATCCCAAAACTTCTATCCGGAAGAAAGTCCCGTTCATCAGGCCACCGTGGATGGTTTCTGGATGGATACCCATCCGGTGACGGTGGCGGAGTTCCGGCGGTTCATGAAGGACACCGGATACGTCACCACCGCAGAAACACCGCCAGAACCGGCGCAACACCCGGAAGCAGACCCGTCGTTGCTGGTGCCCGGTTCCTTGGTGTTCACCCCCACCCCAGGACCGGTGCCGCTCGATGACTACTGGCGCTGGTGGTCGTTTACGCCGGGTGCGGATTGGCGCCATCCGCAGGGACCCGGCAGCAGTCTCGATGGAAGGCAACGCCATCCGGTCACCCAAGTGTCCTGGTTCGACGCCTCGGCCTACGTCCGGTGGGCCGGCAAGCAATTGCCGACCGAAGCAGAGTGGGAATTCGCCGCCCGGGGTGGCCTGGACCGGCAACCGTTCGTATGGGGCGCAACGCACGAACCTGGTGGCAGGCGCGGCGCCAACGTCTGGCAGGGCCGGTTTCCCTGGGAGAACCTCAATGGGGACGGCGTCGCGGGCACGTCGCCGGTGGGCCGGTTCCCGTCGAACGGCTATCGACTCAGCGATATGGCGGGCAATGTGTGGGAGTGGACGGTGGACTACTACACCGCCGACCACTCCGAGGCGGGGAAGACCGGCGCAACGGCAGCTGCCTGCTGCATTCCCGCCAACCCACGCCAGGCCGTTGCGCCTTCGCCCGAGCCCGGCGAGCCATACGCACGTCGTGTTATCAAAGGCGGCTCGTACCTGTGTGCGCCGAACTACTGCCTGCGATATCGACCTGCGGCGCGTCAGGGCCAGACCGAGGAGACCTCCACATGTCACATCGGCTTCCGATGCATCATCAGACCGTGATGGACCGAAACCTTTCTACCCGGGTTCGGTCCCAAGCAGACGGCTTCGGTTTCCGGAAGTGTGCCGATAGTCCGCGATATCGGACCTGACGAATTGAACTCCGCGATCCGCATCGTCGCCGTCAGCCACGCGCGCACCAGCGACCCGGGATAGAGACATATCGGAGGAAGGCCGAGGGCGGCAAGTCTCCACAGGGACAGCAGGCCGGTCGCCGCCGCGGCAGGGGCGGCGACCGGCCTGTGTGTCCTATTCATGTCTGTCCAGGTCGGGCAGCGGTCATTCGCGCGAGAGCATGGCGACGGCTTCGCGTTCGAGGTCGACGTAGGGTTCGCCGCTGACATCCACCGCCACCCGTTTCAAGGTGCCACCGGTGAACGCCCAAGGAGCGGATCCGGGGTAGTCGTCGGTGACCGATTCCCCGCTGTCGCGGCCGGCGTGCAGACCCTCGCCAGCGATACTGAACTTGCCGGCCTGGGTTTTGATCCGTCCGTCACCGACTTTGCGGTCACCGTAGTAAAGGCTGACGACGCCGTGCGCGGTGCCGGGCGGATCCTCACCGTCCTTCTCGAACGAGGCCGCCAGGATCAGGTTCTCCCCGGTTGGCAGGTCCTCGGACGCGCTGATCTTCTGCTCCTCGCTGCCGAGGAAGTTGTAGACGTAGTGCAGCCGATTGGCCTTGACATACAGGGCGTGCCCGCCGAACCGGCCGCCATGGGAGAACAACACCCCGGCCGAGCCCGGGTCGGGGATGTCGACAAGCGCGCCGATCGAGTACGAACGGTTGCGGATGTTGACCGCGACGGACTCGGGCACCTCGGCTCCACCGGGTCGGTAGACGTACCGGTTTCGAGGCGGCGCGAGCTGCGGACGCGGGGTGGTGACGATCTCGACGGCGGCGCGATCGTCGAGCGGCAACGCCTGGTTCGCACCGGCTTCGTGGAACCACAACCCAACCAGCTCGGCGAGCCGCACGGGCTCCTCGGCGGCGAGATCGCAAAGCTCCGATCGGTCCACCTGGCAGTGGTAGAGCTCCCAGGTGTCCTCCGGGAAGTGGCCCCAGCCGCTGATCGCGGGATGGGTGGTGACGGCCTTCCAGCCGTCGTGCCAGATACCCCGGGTGCCAAGCATCGAATAGAACTGGGTGCGCTTGGCGGTGGGGATGTTGGCGGCGTCGAAGCTGTAGCGCATGCTCACACCCTGCAGGGGGTGCTGGGTGTACCCCTTCACCGTGTCCGGAAGTTCGATGCCGATGCAGTCCAACAACGTCGGGACCACGTCGATCGCGTGGTGGTACTGGTCCCGGGTCTCGCCGCGCGCTTCGATCCCCGCAGGCCACGAGAAGATGCACGGGTCGGCGGTACCGCCGTTGAACGAGTAGCGTTTCCACATCTTGAACGGGGTGTTGAAGGCCATCGCCCACCCGTTCGGGTAGTGGTTATAGGTCTTGGTGCCACCCAACTCGTCCAGTTTGGCGAGATTTTCGGCCAGATTGTCCGGAACACCGTTGGCGAACTTGTTCTCGTTGACCGACCCGGTGGGACCGCCTTCGCCACTGGCGCCGTTGTCGGAGACCACCACGATGATGGTGTTGTCGAGCTGCTCGATGTCCTCGAGATAGTTCAGCAGCCGACCGATCTGATCGTCGCAGTGCGAGACGAATCCCGCGTACACCTCGGCCATCCGGGCGAACAGACGTTTCTCGTCGTCGGAGAGGGTGTCCCACGGTTTGGTGTAGTCCAATGCCGGGAAGGGTTTCCCATCTGGGCCGGTGCGAGTCTCGGGAGTGCCGATCGGGTTCAGCGGCGGCAACTCGGTGTCGGCGGGGACCAGACCCATCTCCTTCTGCCGCGCCAGGATCTGCTCCCGCATTGCCTCGTAGCCGGCGTCGAACCGGCCGCGGTAGCGGTCTGCCCATTCGCGCGGCACCTGATGCGGGGCGTGGGCGCAGCCGGGCGCGTAGTACAGGAACACCGGCCGGTCCGGTGCAATCGCCTTGACGTCTCCGAGGTAGTCGAGGGCCTTGTCGGTGATGTCGACACTGAAGTGGTAGCCCTGCTCCGGGGTGGCGGGCTGCTCGACGGGATGGTTATCGTGGACCAGGTCGGGGTACCACTGGTTGGTCTCGGCGCCGAGGAAGCCGTAGAAGCGCTCGAATCCGCGGCCGATCGGCCAATTCCTTTTGGTGGACGCCAAATTCATCTCGTCCTCGGCACACAGATGCCATTTGCCGACCATCGCGGTGGAAAAGCCTTGCTCGACCAGGACCTCGGCGAGGGTGGCGCATTCCGGCGGGATGTGCCCGTTCGCACCGGGGAAGCCGACCGCCGCCTCACTGATGCACGCCATGCCGTTGGTGGTGTGGTTGCGGCCGGTCAGCAGGCAGGATCGGGTCGGGGAACACAGCGCTGTGGTGTGCCACTGGCCGTAGCGCAGACCGTTGGCCGCGATCCGGTCGATGTTCGGAGTGTCGATCGGGCCGCCATAGCAGCCCAGTGCCCCGAATCCCACGTCGTCGAGCACGATGTACAGCACGTTCGGCGACCCCGGTGGCGCCTTCGGTTGTTCGTACGGTCCCCAGTCGGGGATCGAGTCGCGAATGTCGAGATTGACGAGACCTCTGAATGGCTTGGCCATTGCCTGCTCCTCGTACAGGGGATCCCCCTCTTCGTCCACTACACCACCGGCAAACCCACTTGAACAGTGCCGTTAGCGCAGGTAAACGTGTGTAGCAGCACCCACCTCGAAGCCCGCTGGAGGCGACTTCTACCGGTGTGGCACCCGCCGAAAGCTCCGCACAAGATCACTCGGATCCAGAACCTGATCAAGATCAAGAGCGATCGGTTGGAGCGCGAACGTGACCGAGTCGGCAGCCGATCGATCCGGTGTTCCCAGCAGCGGTAGGGCAGATCAGGCGTTGAAGTACTTCGCCTCTGGATGCAGCAGCACGAACGCGTCGGTCGACTGCTCAGGATGCAACTGCAACTCTTCGGAGAGCACCACCCCGATGCGACCGGCTTCCAGCAGGTCCACCAGCTTCGCGCGGTCTTCCAATTCGGGGCAGGCGCCATAGCCGAAGGAGTAGCGAGCGCCGCGGTAGCCGAGTTTGAAGTAGTCCTGCACGTCCGCCGGGTCGGATTCGGCGACCGAGTGCCCTTCCAGAACCAACTCTTCGCGGACGCGGCGGTGCCAGTACTCGGCCAGCGCCTCGGTGAGCTGCACGCCGATGCCGTGCACCTCGAGGTAGTCGCGGTAGTTGTCGGCGGCGAACAGTTCATTGGCGAAGTCGGCGATCGGCTGGCCCATGGTGACCAGCTGGAACGGCAGCACGTCCACCTGGCCGGTCTGTTTCGCCTGCTTGCGGGAGCGAATGAAGTCAGCGATGCAGAGAAAGCGGTCGCGCTGCTGACGCGGGAAAGTGAACCGATACCGTTCCGGCGCATCCGGACTCGGCTCGGTCAGCACGATGACGTCATCGCCCTCGGATACGGCGGGGAAGTATCCGTACACCACCGCGGCATGCTGCAGCACGCTCTCGGTGCTGAGCCGGTCGAGCCAGTACCGCAGCCGCGGCCTGCCCTCGGTCTCCACCAGTTCCTCATAGCCTGGCCCCTCGCCGCCGCGCTGGCCGCGCAGACCCCACTGGCCGAGGAACAGCGCGCGCTCGTCGAGTAGCCCCGAATATTCCTGCAGCGAAAGACCTTTCACCACGCGGGTGCCCCAGAACGGCGGCACCGGCACCGGCAGATCCGCGGCCACATCCGAGCGTGCGGGCACCTCGACCGGCACCTCGACCGCCTTGCGCTGTTCGGCGATGCGCTTGGAACGCTCGTGGCGAGCCTTGCGTTCGGCGGCCTTCTCGCGCTCCGCGATCGCCTCCGGGCTGTCGGGGTCGATACCGCCGCCGCGCTTGCGGGTCATGATGTCGTCCATCAGCCGCAGGCCTTCGAACGCGTCGCGGGCGTAGTGCACGTCGCCCTCGTATACCTCGGTCAGGTCGTTCTCGACATAGCCGCGGGTCAGCGCCGCACCACCCAGCAGCACGGGGAACTGCTCGGCAACACCCTTGGAGTTGAGCTCTTGCAGGTTCTCCTTCATCACCACCGTCGACTTCACCAGCAGCCCGGACATGCCGATCACGTCGGCCTTCTTGTCCACGGCCGCGTCCAGGATGGTCGCGATGGGCTGCTTGATGCCGAGGTTCACCACCTCGTAGCCGTTGTTCGACAGGATGATGTCGACCAGGTTCTTGCCGATGTCGTGCACATCGCCCTTGACGGTGGCCAGCACGATGCGGCCCTTGCCGCTGTCGTCGGTGGCCTCCATATGCGGCTCCAGGTGCGCGACAGCCGCCTTCATCACTTCGGCCGACTGCAGCACGAACGGCAGCTGCATCTGGCCGGAACCGAAGAGCTCACCGACCGTCTTCATGCCCGACAGCAGTGTTTCGTTGATGATCTGCAGCGGCGGCACCTCTTGCATCGCCACGTTCAGATCGTCTTCCATGCCGTTGCGCTCGCCGTCCACGATGCGCCGGGCGAGGCGCTCGAACAGCGGCAGCGCGGCCAGTTCCTCGGCACGCGAGGCGCGCGAGGATGACGTCGACACCCCCTCGAACAGTCCCATCAGCTTCTGCAGCGGGTCGTAATCCTCGGTGCGGCGGTCGTACACCAGATCCAGTGCTGTTGCGCGCTGCTCGTCAGGGATGCGCGCCATCGGCAGGATCTTCGAGGCGTGCACGATCGCGGAATCCAGTCCGGCCTGGACACATTCGTGCATGAACACCGAGTTCAGCACCTGACGGGCCGCGGGATTCAGGCCGAAGGAGATGTTCGACAGGCCGAGAGTCGTCTGCACCTCGGGGTGCTTGCTCTTGAGCAACCGGATGGCCTCGATGGTTTCGATGCCGTCGCGGCGCGACTCCTCCTGACCGGTACCGAGGGTGAAGGTCAGCGTGTCGATGATGATGTCGCTCTCGCGCACACCCCAGTTACCGGTGATGTCGGCAATGAGCCGCTCGGCGATCGCCACCTTCGTCTCGGCGGTACGGGCCTGGCCTTCCTCGTCGATGGTCAGCGCGACCACGGCGGCGCCGTGCTCGGCGACCAGCTTCATCGTCTGCTGGAAGCGCGAATCCGGGCCGTCGCCGTCCTCGTAGTTCACCGAGTTCACCGCGCAGCGGCCACCGAGATGCTCCAAACCGGCCTGCAGCACCGGTGTTTCCGTGGAGTCGAGCATGATCGGCAGTGTCGATGCCGTCGCCAGCCTGCTGGCCAGCGCCTCCATGTCCTTGGTGCCGTCACGGCCGACGTAGTCGACGCACAGGTCGAGCATGTGGGCGCCGTCGCGGGTCTGATCCTTGGCGATGTCCAAGCACTTCTGCCAGTCCTCTGCGAGCATCGCCTCGCGGAAAGCCTTGGAGCCGTTGGCGTTCGTGCGCTCACCGATCATCAAGATGCTGGCGTCCTGCTCGAACGGCACCGCCGTGTACATACTCGACACACTCGGCTCGTGCACTGGCGTACGGCGAGCATTGATGGGTGGCAGCGTCGGTTCGACCTCGCGCACCGCCGCGGTGACCTGACGGATGTGCTCGGGCGTGGTGCCGCAGCAACCGCCGACCAGCGCGAGCCCGAACTCGGAAACGAAGCCGCGCAACGCGATTGCCAATTCTTCGGGCGTCAGCGGGTACTCCGCGCCGTGCGCGCCGAGGATCGGCAGGCCCGCGTTCGGCATCACCGACACCGGCACCTGCGCGTGCCGGGACAGATGGCGCAGATGCTCGCTCATCTCATCCGGTCCGGTCGCGCAGTTCAACCCGATCATGTCGATGCCGAGCGGCTCCAGCGCGCTCAGCGCCGCGCCGATCTCGCTGCCGACCAGCATGGTTCCGGTGGTTTCCACGGTGACGTGGGTGATGATCGGAATCCGCCTGCCCAGCTTCGCCATCGCGCGTTGGCTGCCGGTCACCGCGGCCTTCACCTGCAGCAGGTCCTGACAGGTCTCGATCAGAATGGCATCGGCGCCGCCGTCGAGCATGCCGAGCGCGGCCTCGCCGTAGGCATCGCGCAGCGCGACGTACGGGGCGTGACCCAGGGTGGGCAGCTTGGTGCCGGGCCCCATCGACCCGAGCACATACCGCGGCGTGCCGTCGGCGCTCGGCCCCATCTCGTCGGCGACCTCGCGCGCCAGCCGGGTCCCACGCTCGGACAGATCGCGAATTCGGTCCGCGATGTCGTAGTCGGCCAGATTCGGCAGATTGCAGCCGAAGGTATTGGTCTCTACCGCGTCGGCGCCCGCCTCGAAGTACGCGCGATGAATATCGCGCAGCACATCCGGGCGAGTGTCGTTGAGGATCTCGTTACACCCCTCGAGCCCGCGGAAGTCGTCGAGTGTCAGATCCGCCGCCTGCAACATGGTGCCCATCGCGCCATCGCCGATCACAACACGCCGGCTGAGCGTGTCGAGAAGCGTGGTATCGAACTCAGCGGGAATGGACGCAGACATGGGTTCAAGCCTAGTGGGCAGGTGCGACAACCCGTACCACCGTACGGGTGTCCGCCGCCACACCGCCCCAGACAGCACCCACAGCCACGGCGAACACACAGCGCTGCAGGCGTGGCAAAGTCAACAGAGCTTCCTCACACACCGTAGGCTGAGCGGGGTGAACTCCAGTGAATCCCCGGTGTCACCCGAGCCGGAACTGCCCACTTTGCGGGATCCGGTGCTCGTCGCCGCCTTCGAGGGCTGGAACGATGCGGGTGACGCGGCCAGTGGCGCTGTCGAGCATCTGGAACTGATCTGGGATGCCGAGCCGCTTGCCGAACTCGATTCCGAGGACTACTACGACTACCAGGTCAATCGGCCGACCGTGCGTCAGGTCGACGGTGTGACCAGGGAAATCCAGTGGCCCTCGACCATGCTGTCGGTGTGCTCGCCGCCGGGCAGCGATCGTGACGTGGTGCTGCTGCGCGGCATCGAGCCGAACATGCGCTGGCGCAGCTTCTGTTCGGACCTGCTCGAGTTCATCGAACAACTCGGCGTACAGACTGTGGTCATTCTCGGTGCGCTGCTCGCCGACACCCCGCACACCCGCCCGGTTCCCGTCACCGGCTCGGCCTATAGCAAGGAAGCGGCCGAACGGTTCAATCTGGAACAGACCCGCTATGAGGGCCCGACCGGGATCACCGGAGTACTGCAGGATCAGTGCGTGAAGGCGGGAGTGCCCGCGGTATCGTTCTGGGCCGCTGTGCCGCACTACGTCTCACAGCCGCCGAATCCGAAGGCGACCATCGCCCTGCTGCACCGTGTCGAGGACGTCCTCGACATCGAAGTGCCCCTCGGCGAACTGCCCAAGCAGGCCGAGGACTGGGAGGTCGCGGTCAACGAGATGACCGTCGGCGACGACGAGATCAGCGAGTACGTGCGCTCGCTCGAGGAACGTGGCGACGCGGCAGTCGATGTGAACGACGCGATGGCCAAGATCGATGGCGATGCTATCGCCGCCGAGTTCGAAAAGTACCTGCGCAGGCGTGGTCCTGGCAGTTTCGGGCTGTAATCGCCGCGGCGATAGCACAGTTCACCGGATGTTCGCCGTGGGGCCACGTGTCGGTGAGGAAAGGCTTCCCACATAGACTTTTCCGGTGACTATTTCCCCGATCGTCGCGCACCTTCGCAGTTATGACGACCGGATCGCCGTCCTCTGCTCTCGATCTCCTTCGGCGGGTGTCACAGCAGCGGGATCGGTGGCGGATGGTTTGCAGCGGGTCACCTATGCGCAGCTGGCGACACTCGTCGAGGAATACGCGACGCAACTGGGACCGCACCGGCGGCTCGTCGCGCTCGCGGCGCGCAACGACATCGATTCGCTCGTCGCGTACCTCGGCGCGCTGAGCACCGGCTCTGTCGTTCTGCTCGCCGCCGAGATCACCGAAGAATTGCTGGATACCTACGATCCGGATGTCGTCGTCGATGCCGGTGCGCCCGTTTCGCGCCGCGCGAAGTCGGGGCACGACCTGCACCCGGATCTCGCGCTGCTGCTGAGCACTTCGGGGTCGACCGGGTCGCCGAAGCTGGTGCGATTGTCCACCACGAATCTGATGTCGAACGCGTCCGCCATCGCCGAGTACCTGTCCATCGGTCCGGACGACCGCGCCGCCACCACGTTGCCGATGTTCTACTGCTACGGGCTCTCGGTCGTACACAGCTATCTCCTGCGCGGCGCGAGCCTGCTGCTCACCGAACGGTCTGTCCTGGACGACGAGTTCTGGGATCAGGTGCGCAGTCACCGTGTGACGTCCTTCGCCGCCGTCCCGTACACGATCGATCTGCTCGACCGGGTCGGCTTCGACCGGATGCGGTTGCCCGATCTGCGCTACATCACGCAGGCGGGCGGGCGTCTTGCGCCCGAGCGAGTGCGCGCCTACGCACAGCTCGGGGCACGTTCGGGCTGGGATTTCTTCGTCATGTACGGCCAGACCGAGGCAACCGCCCGGATGGCCTACCTCCCGCCCGAGCTCGCCGCCGAACACCCGGAGTGCATCGGCGTTCCGATCCCCGGCGGGCGTTTCACCCTGGAGCAGGTGGACGACGACTCCGCGGCCGAGCTCGTCTATCACGGCCCCAACGTGATGATGGGGTACGCGCAGTCCCCCGCTGATCTCGCGCTCGGCCACACCGTCGAGGCGCTGCGGACCGGCGACCTGGCGCGCCGCACCGCCGACGGCCTGTATCAGGTGGTCGGCAGGCGCAGTAGGTTCGCGAAGATCTTCGGCCTGCGCATCGACCTGCAGCGGCTCGAATCACGCTTGGCTACAGCGGGATTCACGACCAATTGCACCGAGAGTGGGGAACACCTGGTGATCGCGGCCCAGCGCGATGCCGATGTCCGCTCGAGCGCCCAGGTCACCGCCACCGCGGCCCGGCTGTCCGGACTGCCCGCCGCCGCCATCCGCACCTGCCCGGTCGACGAACTGCCCCGCCTGGCCAATGGAAAGCCGGACTATCCGGCGATCCGCAGCCTGCCCGGCGCCGCACCGTCGACCACCCGAGACATCCGTGCCCTCTACGCCGACGCGCTCGGCCTCGACCCCGCAACGATCCGACCCGACAGCAGCTTCGTCGATCTCGGTGGCAACTCGCTCACCTACGTGACGACCTCCGCCCGACTCGAACGCGCGCTCGGCAGGCTCCCGGCCGATTGGCCCGCGCTCACCGTCGCCGAGCTCGAACGGATCCCGAGCGGCAACACCACGTTCGGCCGCTCGCTCGACCCCTCGACATTGCTGCGGGCAGTAGGCATCGTGCTGATCGCGGGATCGCACATCGGCATCTTCACTTTGTGGGGCGGTGCACATGTGCTGCTGGGCGTGGCAGGGTTCAACTTCGCCCGCTTCGCGGTGACCGCGGCGCCGCGTGCGCAGCGGCTGCACCACGCGCTGCGCACCGCCGCCCTGATCGCGATTCCGACTGCAGCATGGGTGGCGCTCACGCTGCTGTTCTCCGACTATTACGGTTGGCAGAACGTGTTGCTGCTCAACAAGATTCTCGGGCCGCACGACAGCGACACCGCCGGGCACCTGTGGTTCATCGAGGTGCTGGTGCTGTTCATGATCGCGGCCGCGCTACTGGTTCGCATCCCGTTCTTCGACAGGCTCGAGCGGCGCGATCCGTTCTGGTTCGCCATGGTGCTCGTCGCAGTCACCCTGCTGTTCCGGGTCCAGTCTTTCGGCCTGTACTCCGCGCACGATGTGCCCTTCTCGCCGCTGGCCTGCTGGTTCTTCGCGCTGGGCTGGGCGGCCGCGAAAGCGCGCACGATCTGGCAACGGCTACTGGTGAGCGCAGTCATGCTGATGTCGGTGACGGGCTACTTCGACATTCCCGATGTCGATGTCGCCGATCGGGAGCGCCTCGTCATGGCGGGTCTGCTGCTGTTGTTCTGGCTGCCCGCTGTCCGGGTTCCTGCGCTCATCGCCGGCGTGGCCGCAGTGCTGGCCGACAGCTCACTGTTCGTCTACCTGTTGCACTGGCAGGTGTATCCGCTCTTCGGGCATCACCATGTTGCGGCGTTGCTCGCAGCACTCGGGGCGGGTGTCGCCGCTACAAGGGTGGTAGCGGGCCTGCGGCGATGGCCGTTGTCGAGAGGCTCAGCTCTCGAGAGTCAGGACTTCGGCCGACGCTTCCTGAGCCAGTTTCGCGATCAGCATGTCTCGCGGAATCGTCTGGCCGGCAAAGTGATCGAGTGACGGCACCACTACGTGGTGCGCATCCGCACGCTTGAGCTCCTGTGTCAGCTCGACCAAGGCCGTGCCGTCACCTGAGGTCGATTCATGGAACGTTGCGGCGAAGCAGAGCCCTTCCGCGCGGGCATGGGTGCGTAGTGCATCCTCGAGCTCTTCGCTGTGGCCGTCGGCCAGATCGTCACGCAAGTATCCATAGATCAACGCTTCCACCCGAACCTCCGTTGGATTGGGGATCGCTGTTCTCTTATGTGGATCTCCCCATTGGTGGGGTATTGCGTTCCTGCAAGAGCAGATGTTCTTGCATTCGGCGGGCGGCAAACTCTCCGCGCCCATACCCAGCATGTAGGACGACATGCTGCGAATGCAGCTGTCAACCCAGTGACATCTAAATGCCCTATCCGGGCCACCGAACGTTAACTGGTGCGATACTACAGACGTGGCCGCTGGAGACGATCGACCCGTCTGGGCTGTCCGGATGCGCTCCGAGCGCGACGCACGGGGGTGGTCACAAGCAGATGCCGTCCGCGTTATGCGCCTCAAGTCATCCCACAACTTGCCGACCGACAGTACACTCCTGCGTAACTGGCGACGTTGGGAATCGGGCGAGTCGCGTCCCGATGATTTCTATGCCCCTATCATCGCCGCCGCCTTCGACACCGTGACCGCGGCGTTCTTCCCCAAGGCCAGGCCGAACCGGGACGATGAACTGCTCTCGGCCACCGGCATGGACACCCTGGAGTTCATCGGCAGGCTCCGTATGTCCGATGTCTCCACGGCCACCCTCGATGCCATTCGAATCACCGCCGAGCGGCTGTGCTGCGAGTACCCCTACGCCGACCCGCACGATCTGCACATCGAGGGAACCGCATGGTTGCGGCGTATCACCTCGTTGCTCGACGGCCGCCTGACGTTGTTGCAACACCGGGAAATACTGGTGCTCGCCGGTTGGGTCGCGCTGCTGGTCGGCTGCGTGGACTACGACCTCGGCCGACGGACCACCGCGGAGGCGACCCGTCGCGCCGCCTACTCGCTCGGCCAGGAGGCCGAAAACGCCGAAATCATCGGGTGGAGTGCGGAAATGGCGGCCTGGTTCGCCCTCACCCAGGGCAATTATCGTGGCGCCATCGAGGCCGTCGATCTGGCCTTGCGGACCAGCCGGAACCTCGGTGTCGGCGTCCAGCTGTCCGCACAACGTGCGAAGGCGTGGGCTCGCCTCGGCGAGCGCTGCGAGGTCGAGGCGTCGCTCGACGAGGGCCGAGCAATCTTGGAGCGACTCGACCATCCCTCGAATCTGGACAACCATTTCGTCGTCGATCCGAACAAGTTCGATTTCTACGCCATGGATTGCTGCCGCGTGGCCGGAGAGGATTCGCGCGCCGAATCCTTTGCCCGAGAAGTCATCCGCAACTCGACCCGGGCGGACGGCACCGTCCGCAACCCGATGCGAGTGTCGGAGGCCCGTCTCACCCTCGCCGTAGTGGCCGTGCGCCGCCGTGACCTGGAGTTGGCGCTGCACGAGGGCATGCGGGCGTTCGCGGGGAGACGCCGATCCCTGCCCTCCCTGATGTGGATCGCGGGCGAGACGGCTCGGGAAATTATCGAGCGGTTCCCCGGTGATCCGCGCACGCTGGTGTACCTCGACCAGCTGCGGTCGCTGGCGACCGAGTGATCATTTGCCGGTCGGCACATGCTGATTCGCCGTAGCGTTCGATTCGCCACGGCCGGTCATGACCGACGAACCGAGGGCCGAGCAGCCTGCACCACCGCGACGGCATCGATACTTCGGACGCGTCCGTGCCCGGGGCGAACCGCTCGTCTGATACCTCAGCGCCTTCGGTAGCCGCGACCTCGCACAACCGCGTGGCGAACGCTCGCAAACCGGACACAGCCACGCCGAATGGGGGTCGTTCTTGTAGGCGGCGACCACCCCGCTACTACCCTGTTCCCGGTGACCGACTCCGTCGACGGCTTGCCGAGTGCCGCGCCCGCGCTGTGGGATGAACGGCTGCGGCTGTTTTCTTTCGCTACCGCTGAGAAGCGGACCGAGTACCTGTGGGTGCTGCGGGCATTCGACAGTGCTCGGGCGGCGTATGTCGTGTTGTTACACGCCGACGATGTGGCCGAGTGGATCGACCGCAACGGGGGGCGTCCGCGGGCCGAGCTGGTCGAGGGTGACGGGCAGTTGGAGGTGCCGCGGCTGACGGGGGCGGAGATCGGGCCGCTGCTCGACCAGTTGCATCAGTGGGGGGTGCTCGAGCGCAGTTATGACGGCACCCGGGCCGCCACGCTGGCCGAGTATCGCAATCGGCATTACGTCTATCAGCTGACGCAGGCCGGGTTCCAGGCATATCGTGCGGTCGCAGGTGTGCTGGAGTCCCGATTGGACGAGGCGTCGTTGTCGCGGCTGGTGCTGCCGGAACTATTGGCCGATCTCCATGCGCTCGCCGAGGCCAACCGGGCCGGCGACGCGGAGCGCGTCTACCGGACGCTGCGGCGGCTCGACGCCACCCTGTCGGATATGGCCGCCCGGGCCGCGCACTTCTATCTTTCGCTCGGCGACATGGTGCGCACCACCGAGATCACCCCGGAGTCGTTTCTCGTGCACAAGGATGCCTTGCTCGCACACATGCGGGACTTCAGCATGGACCTCGCGCGCTTCGCGCCACGGCTGGCCGCTGCGATCGGGGAGATCGAAGAGACCGGCGCGGCGGAACTCGTCGAGCGGGCGGCGAGCTGCGATGAGCGGGTTTTGCTGAGTCTTGCCGAACGGCAAGCCGATTGGCGGGCGCGATGGCACGGGTTGCGGACCTGGTTCGTGGCGGCGGCGGCCGAAACCGGCGAGACGTCGTCGACCGAGGCCGAGCGGCTGCGCGAAGCGACCATGAGCGCAATCGCCGCGGTCTTGTCGCTGTTGCGACGGGTGACCGAAACCCGACGGGGTGGTGTGAGCCGGGAGTCCGCGTTGCGGCACCTGGCCGGCTGGTTCACCGCCGCGCCCAGTACCGACAGTGCACATGCACTGTTCGATGCGGTGTTCGGCTTGGGCAGGCCGCGACATTTGGCGCTGGAGCATCCAGACGCGGAACTGATTCCGGCCACTCGATCCTGGTGGGACGCGCCGCCACTCGAGATTTCGCGGACCTTGGCCGAGACCGGCCGCCCGCCGACGGCGGGTGCTCCCGCGCGAATTCAGCGCAATGATGCGGGAATTCGGCGATTGCGGGAAGCGCAATTGGATGCGCAGCGGGCACGCGCCGAGGCCGCGAAGTCCCTCGCCGCCGCGGACGTGCACGAACGGGTGCTCGACGAGCGGGAGACCGAGGTGTTGTTGCGGCTGCTCGATGCGGCCTCGACGGCATGGGTGCCGGTGAGCGGGCGGGTGGACGGGACAACGGGCTCCGATAGCGGAGTCACACTCACGGTGTCGGAGCATGCCGCCCCGACGGTCGTACGTACCACACGCGGGCTGCTACATCTGAATAATCGCAAGCTCGATGTCCGGCAGACGACCCGGACACGCACCGCCGCCGGAAAGTCCGAATCACGCGGGGGCCGCGCATGATCCACGCACGCCGTATCGACTCGCTGGCGCTGGACAACTACCAGCGCGCAGCCAGGGTGATCCTGGCGAATCACCTGGTGACCCGGACCTACCCGGACCGGATCGCGCTGCCGCTGATCCGCCGCTGGGCTACCGAATTGCGGGAAGACCTCGCCGCGCTGTTCGGCTATCGGCTGGAGGTCACCGAGGCCACGGCTCGGGTCTTCCCGGTGATCGACCGGCTCGATGCGGGCAAGCCCGCCCGTACCGTCGCCGACCGCGTTTTCGATCGCCGCCGCTACGCCTACCTCGCGCTGGCGCTGGCCGCGCTCGGCCGCGCGGGCGACCAGATCACCTTGTCGGAGTTGGCCGATCAGGTCGCCGCCTACACCGGCAGAGTCGACGGACTCGAACTCGCCCCGGATCGGGCGGCGGACCGCGACGCCTTCGTCGATGCGATCGGCTGGCTGGCAGCGCGCGGCGCACTTACACTCGCCGACGGCGATGCGGGCGGTTGGGCGGCGGACCCGGAAGCAGGCGAGGCTCTCTACGACATCGACCGCCCTGTGGTGTTCGCACTGTTCCGTCCGCCACGGGCGCTGCAGCACCTGCACAGTGTGGAAGGGCTGCTCACCGAGGATGCGATGGCCCATCCGGCCGGGCCCGCGCATATTTCCGACAGTGCCCGCCGGGTGCGCAGGACCCTCGTCGAGCGCCCCGTCGTCTATGCCGAGGACCTCGCCGACGACGAACGCCCGCTGCTCGTGCAGGACCGGGTCGTCGCGGATGTGGAGCTGTTCACCGGTCTGCGCGCCGAACGCCGGGCCGAGGGCGTCGCGCTCATCGATACCTCTGGGCGACTCTCGGACATCAGGTTTCCCGGCACCGGGACCCTGGCCCAGGTGGCGCTGCTGCTGGTCGGTGAGATCGCCGATCGGGTGCTCGACATCGACAATCCGGTGCCGCGACGCCCCGCCGCGCCGGACCCAGCGGCCGCACTGGCAGCGCAACTCGACGACGTCATCCCGGCAGCCACGGTGTTCGCCCCGCTAGCCGATCTGCCGTCGACGGATTTCGGTGCGGGCGAACCGGATTCGGTGCGGGAAGCATCCGCGGAAGCGCCGGAGGAAGTGACCTATCCGTTCATCGAGTCGGCCTGGGTGCGGGAAACGGTCCAGGCGCTGACCGACCGTTACGGCCTCACCTTCGCCGCGCAGTGGCAGGCCAACGTTCCTGGTCTCACCACCGAGGTCGTCGCGCTGCTGGAGCGCCTGCGCCTGCTCCGCGCGGTCTCGGACGGGCTGGTCATTCTGCCCGCTCTGGCCCGCTATCGCGGCGCGGTCGTCACGGTGCGGACCAAGCGAACCGCGGAACTCTTCGTCACCGCCTCCGACACCATCGGGGCCGACAGCGTTGGTACGGAAGGGATGTAGATCATGTCGCTCATTCATGGCGGAGTGCGGTTCGTCCCGACCCGCGCCGGAATTGTCAACCTGTGGGATTATCGCGATCAGGAATTCTGTTTCGCCGACGGCAGGTTGGTACTGCGCGGCCCCAATGGTTCCGGCAAGACCAAGGCGCTCGAGGTGCTGTTCCCGTTCGTGCTGGACGGCAGGATCGAGCCACGCAGGCTCAATCCGTTCGCCGGTGAAGAGCGCACGATGAAGTCGAACCTGTTGTACCGCAAGCAGGAATCGGCCTACTCCTATGTGTGGATGGAGTTCGCGCGCGGCAGCTGGGCGGACCCGGAGGTGGTGACTGTCGGCATCGGAATGCGGGCGACGCGCTCCTCCGACAAGGTCACCCGCTGGTATTTCGTCGCCGATGGTCGTGCGGGCGTCGATTTTTCGCTCATCGGACCCGACGACAGGCCGCTGACGCGCAAACAGCTCGCCGAGCAGATCGGCACCGACGCCATCGTCGATCGGCCGGTCGAATATCGCACCGCCATCGACGCGCGCATGTTCGGTCTCGGCACCCAGCGCTACGACCAGCTGATCAACCTGATCCTCACGCTGCGCCGTCCACAACTGGCCAAGAACCTGGACCCGCGCGGCCTTTCGCAGGCGCTGACCGACGGTCTGCGGCCGCTCGACGAGCAGCTGATCCTCGACGCCGCACGGTCCTTCAGCGATATGGAGGAGGTCGGTCGTACCCTGGAGGGCCTGGTCCATGCCGACACGGCGACCAGGGCTTTCGTCGGCGTGTACCGGAAATACCTTGCGGTGCAGGCGAAGACGGATGTCGATCAAGTGCGCGCCCGCTTGGACGCAGTGACCCACGCCGGCACCGCTCTTTTCGCCGCGACCGCGCTGCGCGAGCGGCGCGAGAGCGAACGCACCGCCGCCGAGGCACGCGCCGACGATGCCGACCGCTCCTACGAACAGGCTCTCTCCGATCGGGAAACGCTGCAGCGCTCCAGCGCCTACGAGGGCAAGCAGCAGCTCGACGATCTCGCCGACGCCGTGCGCAGGCTGGAGACCTCGGCCGGCGTGCACGGCGACAAGGCGCTCAAGGCGCGCCAGACCCTCGATCAACGCGGCCAGGAGGCCGAGCGCGCCAAGGCGGCGGTGCGGAATGCGGCGGCCGCACTGGCTCGCGGCGAGGACGAGCTGCGCGCCGCGGCCGAGGAAGCGGGCATCAACTGGACCGCGCTGCCCGAACAGACCCGCGCCGACCAGCTGACGGCGGCGGTGCGCGGTCAGGCCGAGGAACGCGACGCCGATGTGCGCGCGGTCCGCAAGGCGCTTGGTGTGATGGATTCCGCGGCCGCAGAACGGACCAGGGCCGAGCGATTGGCCGAGCGGGCAAGGGAATTGCGTGAGTCCGCCGCGGCCGAGGTCGCACACGCCGAGGCGGCGGTGGTGCTGGCGCGCACCGAGGCGGCGGGCGCACTGCGGTCCTGGTGGGACGCGCACCGAGAGGTATACTCCCGCATCGCGAAAGGGCTGTTCCAGGCACTCGACGCGGCGCTGGCACACGCGGGAACCGACGAGGCCGCGGGTATGTCCGAGGTGCTCACCGAACATGCCGAACCGCTGCTGGAAGAGATCCGTAACCGCCGCCGAGAAGCACGAGCCACCGCGGCGGCAGCAGTCGAACGGATCACCGAACTCACCTCCGAGCGCGATCGGGTGGCTGCCCAACGCGATGAGGCGCCACCGGTTTACGTCGCCCGCACCGATGCCAGGGAGGGCAGGCCCGGCGCACCGCTGTGGCGGCTGGTCCGGTTCGCCGACGATGTCACCCCGGCGACAGCAGCGGGTATCGAGGCCGCGCTGCATGCCGCGGACCTGCTCGACAGCTGGGTCTGCGCGGAATCCGAGCTGCCATCCGACTACGCCTCCGATCAGTTCCTGGTTCCCCTGCCCGCGACGGCACGGCCGACGGGGCGCACACTCGCCGATGTCCTTGTCGTCGAGGACGATTCCGACGAACTCACCGTGCCGAAGCCGATTGTCGCCGAAGTGCTGGCCTCGATCGCGTTGCACGACGGCGACGCCGATCTCGGTGCGGCAGTGGCGGTCAGCACGACCGGTGGCTTCCGCCAGGGCGTTCAGGTCGGCCGCCACCACAAGCCCGACGCAGAGTTCATCGGCGCGACCGCACGCGCCAAGCGCCGCGAAATCCGCATGACCGAACTCTCGGCGGCGATCGAGGCCGCTGAGAGTGTGCGGCAGCAGGCGCAGGACCAAGAGGCCGCGGCCGCCGCCGAGCTCGCCCGCATCTCCGCGGCCGCGAAGGCACTGCCCCGCCCGACCGCAGTAGCGGCGGCGCTGCGCGCGGTCTCGGAGACCGCGGGCATGATGCGTTCCCGCTCCGAGGCGGTCCAACAGGCCGAGCGCGATCTCGACCAAGCTGTTGCGGACGTGTCGGCGGTCGAGAAGAAGCTACGTGCCGTCGCGGTCCAGCACCGCACGCCGCGCGATGCCCGCGATATCGACGCACTCGCCGCTGCCATCCGGCATTTCGAGAACACCGGAACAGGCCTGCTGCGCTTGCGCACCGACCACGAGCGGGAGCGTGAACGCGAACGCGAAGGCGTCGACCGTTTCGACGAGGCCCGTGATCTCGCCGAGGCATTCGCCGAGGAGGCCGAAGCCGCGCAGGCCGGCTACCAGGAACAGTTGCGGAAGCTGGAGACGCTGCGCGAGGCGCTCGGTGCGGGTGCCGCCGACATCGATCGGGAACTCGACCAGGCGCGGGAAAAGATCGAGGCGACACGGGCCGGGCAGAAGGCCGCCCGCAAGGCCGCCAACGAAGCGATCGAAGCGGTCGGCGATGCCGAGGCCGCCTACCGCACCGCACACGAATCGCTCGGCACCGCACTCACCGAGGTGCTCGCCGATGTGAAAAGTCTTGCCCCGTACGCACAACCGGACCTGCTCACACTCCTGGGCACGCCCGCCGACGGTCGCTGGCCCAGCAGTGCGGCCGCGTGGTCGACTCCCGAACAGTTGCTGTACCGGATCGCCGCGGCGGGGCCAGCGGCCGAACCGCAGGTGCTGCCGGAGGAGGTCGCCGAGCTGTTCGAAAATCTCTCCACGGCAACAGCTTCGGTGCGCGCCGGTGAGGCCGCCCGTAAGTCCACCCGCAGCGCGGTCACCGCGGCGCTGCAGGAGTTCGATGCCGCACTCGCCGGGTGCGGCCGGGACTATCGGCTGCAATGGGACGCCGCCGACGGACTGACCGTCGTCCAGGTCCAAGACGACCACGGACTGTCCGCGCTCGCGGATTTCGCGACCCGCATCGACCAGGCCCGCCATGATCAAGAGCTGCTGCTCACCGACGCCGAACGCCGCATCCTGGAAGACGCGCTGCTGACCGGACTCGCCCAGCAGATCTACGAACGCACCAGCGACGCCCGCGATCTTATCGCCCGCATGGGCGCGGAAATGAAGCAGCGGCGGATGTCCTCGGGCAACACCATCGGCGTGCACTGGGTGCTGGCCGACACCCTGTCGGATCCGGCGCGCGCGATGTGCAAGCTTCTCGACCGCGACTCCTCGTCACTGGTCGCCGAGGATCTCGCCACCATCCGCGCTCACTTCGCCTCCGAAATCCGCACCGCGCGCGCCGCCCACCCCGAACGCTCCTACCCCGAAATCCTTGCCGCAACACTGGACTACCGGACCTGGCGAGTCTTCTCTTTCACCCTCATCTCCGCCGACGGCAGCGAAGACAAACTCACCGTCGCCCGCCACAGCGCGTTGTCCGGCGGCGAGCAGTCGGTGTCGCTGCACCTGCCTTTGTTCGCCGCCGCCCATGTCATGCTCGACTCCGCCGACCCCCAGGCCCCCCGCCTCCTGGCACTCGACGAAGCCTTCGCAGGCGTCGACGACAACGGCCGCAGCGAACTACTCGGCCTCAGCGTCCAATTCGATCTCGACCTGTTCATGACCGGCTACGACCTCTGGATCACCTACACCCACGTCCCCGGCTGTGCGCACTACGACCTCGCCCACTCTGCCGCCGAAAACACCGTCAGCGCAACCCTTTTGGTCTGGGACAGCGGCGACCTCCTCGCCGAACACGACGGCACCGACCTCACCACAGCCCTTGGCTCCCCCAACCGCCGCCGGGTAGCGAACACGATCGAAGGGGGACTCACATTGCCGGACATGCCAGGAAACGAAGCCGGTACACCGACCCGGGCCGAAACCGTCCAGGTCAGCTGAACATGTCCGACTCGGTGGTCCCGGCAGACGCTTCCGGGCCACCGGACCAGGTCGCTAGTGGAAGATCATGAGACATGCGGCGGGCGGTCCGGCACGACGACGGCACCGATCGCGGTGCCGATGGGGACCGCGTTGTTGAGGTTGGCGTCGGCCCTCGGCCCGAGGGTGACGTAGACGACGATGGTCGTCTTGGTTTCCGCGTCGTACAAGGCAACACCGTTGTAGCCGCCGAATGCCGGGTTCATGAAGAGCCAGTCGTCGAAATGAACGACGCCGAACGCGAAGAACTTCTGTGCGGTCAGTGGTCCGAGTCCTACCGTCGACGCCGCCATCATCTCGTGGAACTGCGTGTCGGAGAGCAGCTTGCCCGCGCCGAGCGCACGCACCCACACGGCAACATCGGCGACGGTGGAGTTCATGTTGCCGCTGTTCAGAAAGGCCGTGGGATTCCAGAACGTGGAGTCCTCGAATACGTGGCGCTCGTTCGTGTAGCCGTGCAGGATCGGCTCGGCTATCTGCGGAGTGAGCACCACCGCGCTGTGGTGCATGCCCAGCGGGTCCAAGACGTGCTGCTCGAGCAGGTCGCCGAGGGCTTGACCGGTCGCCTTCTCCAGCACCACGCCGAGCAGGGTGAGGTCACTGTGGGCATACGCCCAGCTGGTGCCGGGTTCGAACAGCGGCGGACGCGAGTTGGCCAGCTCCAAGATCTCCTGCGCGGTCCACCCCGCGATCGGGTTCGTGTAGAAGCGCCGCAGGAACTCTGGATCGGTGACATAGTCCGCGATGCCCGTGGTGCCGTTGGCGAGCATCCGCGGGGTGATCTTGTCGGCGCGGGGGAAGTCGGGAACCCACTTGGCAATGGGCTCGTCCAGCCGCACCACCCCCTTCTTGTCGAGCTGCAGCAGCACCGTCGAAAGCATCGGCTCCATCGGCTGCCCCACCCGCAGCCGCATATCGGATGTCGCCGAAATGCCGAGCGGGGATCCCCCGAGCGCACCGCGGACGATCTCGTCGTCGCCATGCCACACACCGAATACGGCCGCGCTGAGATTGAGCTCGGCTACTTCGCCGCGGACGACCTCGACGATGCGCGCGGCTTCGGGGCCGTCGACGCGCGAAGTCTCCGTTCCCGGCGCGGTCGTGTGTTCCTCGACGTCACTGCGACGGTCCGATCCGCAAGCTCCGGCAGCGAATGCGACAACAACCGCGAGCGCAGCGCATGCGGTGCTGCGCATCCATCGGCGATCAGGCACGCTCATGACGGCGATCCCTTCGCATAGGGAACAGCCCGAGCAAGTTCCCTGAATGTACGCGGGTGCCACGCGGCGCGAATGAAAACGCCGGTTGTTTCGCAGTCGCGGCACCGATCGCTCGGCCTGCTCCGACTGATCGAGCCTGTTCGGGGCGGTGCCCGCAGCCCGGATATAACCGTAGGCACATCGGATCGCCAGCGCAACCTATCCGAACGAGGCACTAGCAGGCAGGTTGCTGGACGGACTCCACATCCGCTAAGACGGGTCACATGACTTCGACCCCGACCTGTTCATGATCGGCCGCGACCTCTGAGAGCCCTACGGAAGGTCAATTAACCAGGGGGCGTGGTCAGGGTGTGTGGGCGGCTCCGTCGCACGCTCGGGTGTCCCGCACGGGACACTCGAAGACTGTTGTGGAACAACCACATTCGCTAGTCGAACCGACTGTTCGGGTGGTGCGCTCGGCCCAGCTGCAGAGCTACGTGCCCGCCGGCAAACCGGTCGATACGGGTGAAGAGTTCCGGGGCGCTGATACCGCGAAGTGACGTAGCCTTGAATTCAGCGATCCATCTATACGGTAAGGCACAAATGAATGCCAGTGACGAGCGTACGAACTCCCCATCTCGGCGCGGTTCAGCCAACGAGCGTGCAATATATCGTCAGCTGCGCGAGCAGGATAAGGCCTTCGGGGATGCAACCCCGTCTCCCCACAGGCTTGTTGCTGTCACTTTCGACAGCGAACTTTCCGCTCATGGAGACCTTACACGAAGAATTCGTGTATTGATGTGCCTGGGCCCGCTCGTCGACGATTCACCAGAATACCGCTGGCGTATTCCACACACACCCAACCGCCCACCTTTTGCTGTCGACATAACTACACGTCCATCCCCGTTGCTCTATCGGGTCGAGCAAGTAGACACCTCGAACGACATTGCGTGTACGATTGTAATTTTCGATCTGTCGGATTGCCTTGAAGGATCGGCGATAGAACTCAACTTCTGCTACTCGCTGGAAAGCTCTGTGGATACCACAAAGCGGGGCACGTTCTACACAACTCACACGTTTGTATGGACCTACACATTTCTGTCCCGCACCAATCATTTCGAGACCAAAATGCAATTCCCGAAAGGGGCAAGCTTGAGCGTCGACAGTAACGACACCTCATTGCATGCCGTTGAGAGGACTGCGGAGATCGACGGTCGCGCGGTGTATTCGCACACGAGCTGGGAACCACGACAGGGACAAACGATCAGCGGCTGTGTTACTTACCGCATCTGGTCATCAACAATAGAGCCGATCGTTGCAATATCCGGCGGCGCCATCATTGCCATCCCAGCTGCGTTCGCCGCCAACCCGGCGACGGGAGTTCTCACATTTGCCCTTGCCGCGCTTGTGACCGGATCCGCCCAGTGGGGCATGAGCAAGCTCAGGTAATCCAGCCGATCTCCCGAGCGGACCGGATTCGGATTACCTTACGATGGAGCTTGCAATGCCAAATAACGAAATTCCTGTATTCAACTGGAATGCGTTGCCTGTAGATTATCCCGACCAGTATGAGGGCCTGAACAGAAGATACTCACACATCTATAAATCTGCTGCCGATCATCTCGTGAGCCTGGCTGTGGTCGAGCCAGGAAATTTGGCCATAGATGTCGGAGCGGGAACCGGAATTTCGACTGAATCCATCGCCGAAGCTGCAGGCCCGTCAGGAAGGTTGCTAGCACTTGAACCAAGTCTCCCCATGCTCGAACGCGCCTCGGGTAAAATTTTCCCTTGCGGCGTCGAATGGGCTCAGGGTGGCGCAGAAGATTTAGTCGAGTCGGCTACGGATGCCAGCTTTCTGGACTGTGACGTCATCCTTTCCAGCTTTACCTACTACTACACATACCAATCCCGTACGAACCTCCATAGGGCGGCGTACAAGATACTGAGACCTGGAGGGCGGTGGGCTTTCAACCTCACAAAGTATCTCGGTGAGATGAAAATCAACGGACGATGGTACAACTCGTTCGGTAAAGTCTATGTCGATCACCTTCGATCGACGCTCGCACGGCATCATATTGAACCGGCCGAGGAGAACGCCGAGTCGTCCGAACAGTTTACAGATACTTCTTGGGAGTCGCAGCAGTTGCGTACAGCAGGCTTCGACAACGTACATATCGAAGCTTGGCAGCTGCCGTTGTCACCGAGTGAAGCATTTCGATTCACGCTCGACGGATTCTATCGCCATGGCTCCATGGTTACATTCTTACCCAGCCTTATGAGTATACCGATAGCAGAGCGAATTGAATTGCTCGACGAGGCGCTGGCGAGCTGTGCCGATGAGCTCGATTCATATGAGCCGCCACATATTGCCAACTTCGTGGCACAACGACCTGCCCGCTGAAATGTTCGATAATTGATCCATGAGATTTGACGTACACGATCTCGGTCGACGTATTGCCCTCGCCGAGCTGCGGGCCGCATCAGGTGGCAGAACATCCCTATCTTGCGCCACGCGGCAGTCCGAGTAGCGCCGTGACGATCTGGCCGGCATGGACGAGCAGGGCGACGAAGACGTCCTGCGGCAACGGTTTTCCGTTGCACCAGAGGACGTTGCAATGGCTGACGCCACGAGCATTTGCAATCCACCCCGACGCGCGGAAGGTCAGGTTGTACTGCCACCAGCGCACCCAGGCGAAGTCGGGCACCACGAAATCGTTGTAGACGGTGAGGAACAAGGTGGGCACGCCGACCAGCGCGCCGACCGCCAAGGGGCCCGGCTGCACCGCGAGTACGCCGCGCACCCGCATCGCCGGATCGATCAATGAGGCGATACCCGGGAACACCGACCCCGCCTGCAAAGCGGCCTGCCCGCCGCCGGAATGTCCGGCGAAGAAGGTCCGGCTCAGGTCGATCCTGTCGTACAGCGGCGAATTCGGGTCGCGGTTGGCGACGACCGCTGTCACGACACCGACTGTCGATTCGGCCGAACTCGTCGCTCCGAGCCACACTGGAATTCTGAGACCACATGGTCCCAGAATGCAGAGGCCACGGTGGAGTGCTCTGCGACACAATGGCGAAAAGACACCGACGAAGGAATCTGACATGCGGATGACCTACGACCCGGCCGCCGATGCCGCGTACTGCCACATCGCCGACAGCATCGCCCCAGGTGCGGCTGCACAACGGGTCGTCACGGCGATCGAAAGAGGGACCGTGGTGCTCGACATCAGCGCGTCGGGCACGCTGCTCGGCCTCGAAGTCCTCGGCGCACAGCAGGTGCTGCCGCCCGAAGCGCTGGAGCGCACCCGGACCAGTCCGTACGTGGCGGTGGCGCTCTACAAATCGACCTCTGACGCACCCGACTACCGGCCGCTCTACGAAGAGTGCTTCATCCTCGTGTTCGCCGATTCGGTGGAATCCGCGCGGACGGCAGCGCGGACCAAGGCCGAGGACCAGGAAGCGCGATATCGCAACGAGCGCGGCGACACCGTCACCTGGTCACTCGAGCACCTTGTCGACGTAGCCCCCGCCGTCGACGACAATCTAGAGACCGGCGGAACTTTCTACTCCCGCCACTTCCGCGACTACGACGCCTACCGCCGTATGGAACCGCTACTGGACGGCGATCCACTGTAGCGGCCCAGCTACCGCCCACTGGCATCCGCGCGCAGCGGCGGGCATGCCAGGCCGGGCAAGGTGGCGAGCTCGAAGTGCCACCACTCGTTCTCGTAGATCCGGCACAACCCCCACCGGTTACCGTTCACTTCCAGCCACTGCGCACCACCCCGCGGCCCCACATCGATCGCCTGACCCGACACATGCGTCGACTCCGAGGGCGGCAGCACCCAGCGCCGCGCCTCGTCCGGGCTGCCGTAGGTCTGCAGCCCGTTGAGCCACAGCTCTTCCTGCTGCTCCGGCGTGCGATAGCCCGAGGTGATCGACAGCTCCACTCCCTCCACCTCGGCCTGGTCATGAGCCAGCGAATAGGCCAACGCAAGCTTCGGCTCGAGCCCCTCGGTGCCGCTCGCCGACCCGGTCACCACCCGCTCGTCGACGGGCGTGGCGGACGCGGTCGGCAGGGCCAGTGCGGTGGCGACCAGCGCGGGGAACACCGCGACAGGCAGGGCGAGCAGGATCCGATTCCTTTGCACTCCGCACTTCAGCATGGGGGCGATACTAACGGCTTCCTGCGGCAGGTTGCCTCAGGCCCGATCCAGCGGCAAAACGGCCGCACGCTGCTCGACAGGCTCGCATACGCCGGAACCGCAAGCCGCGTGGCGCGACGAATTCAGCGACATGCCGGCAAACGGGGTGACAACACCTTGTCCTCGGGACACCGTTGTCCAGAATCCACATCTGGCGTAAGGAGTTACCGTCGAGCAAGGCCGAATCGGCGTGTCCCACAGCGTGTTATCCACAGGAATGGCCCTTGTCCACAATCCATTCCAGTGTTGTGGATCACTGAAGCATGGGTTCTGCTATCACCAAATCCGGAATCTAGGGCGCCTTCACCAGTTTGATGACAGCACCCGCGTCCGTACCATCGACGAACTCGACCCACACCCGATCCCCCGTCCGCAATGGACCGTCGGCCTCGATGAGCGCGTCCCGCACCATGAGCTCGTCACACGACTCGGTGGTCACGACACCGAACCCGCCGTCACGATCGGGTATCCACCGCCCGACGATCGCCCACATCGCACGAACTTTATTGCACGACACCCCTTCCCGCACGACCAAACATGGGGAGGCGCACCGACGGGAAGGTCACCGATGCACACCGCATCGGCGACCCCGAGTTCCCTTGACCACCTGTTCACACTGGTCGACTACGCACACCCGGTGACGTCGAGCTCGCCCACACCCCCCGCCGGATCTCCTCTGCGGCTTCACGATTCCGGACAATTCGCTCAACGATCTCGCTGCCGTGATCACGCGCATAGGCGACGGCGAGCTCGATCTTGCGGGAATGCAGATCCGATTGCTGGCTCAATACCGCGATCCGGCGTTCGACCGGCCCATCGAGTTCCTCCAGTCGCGCAACGACTTCCCACACATCGGGCCCGGCCGCCAGAGCCGCACGGCGGTCGGTGATGGGGCCGCGGAAAACGATGCCGGGGTGATCGAGCTGGTCGAACCCCTCGCGGATCAGGCGGCTGAGCAATGCGATCGAGCTGGTTCCCTCGCGTGCGGCGCGTTCGGCCAACCGGCGGCTGGCTGATTCGGAGATACGAAACGTCGTACTCATTGCCCTCCTCGACCTCCATGGCACAACTGTGCGGCGACGTCCTCGATTAAGAGTGCCTGCTGTGACGGCAAACGCCACCCCGGCGATCGGGGTGACATTCGGATGTCCGCATAGTTGCCCGCGCTGCGGTCAAACGGCCATATCAGACGCGTTCTTTGGAGCGCGTACGCACCCGAAGCGCAATAGGCTTCTGCGTTTCGGCAAAGAAATCGTTGCCCTTGTCGTCGACCACGATGAAGGCGGGAAAATCTTCGACCTCGATCTTCCAGACCGCTTCCATACCCAGCTCTTCATACTCGAGCACCTCGACGGATTTGATGCAATCCAGCGCGAGACGCGCGGCCGGCCCGCCGATGGAACCGAGGTAGAAGCCGCCGTGTTCGTTGCACGCCTTGGTCACCTGGGCCGAGCGATTGCCCTTGGCGAGCATGACGAACGAGCCGCCCGCGGCCTGGAACTGGTCGACATAGGAATCCATCCGACCTGCTGTGGTCGGGCCGAAGGAACCCGATGCGTAGCCCTCGGGGGTCTTGGCCGGGCCCGCGTAGTAGACGGCCATATCGCGCAGGTACTGCGGCATCGGCTCGCCCGCGTCGAGGCGTTCCTTGATCTTGGCGTGCGCGATATCGCGCGCCACCACCAGCGGACCGGTCAGCGAAAGCCGGGTCTTCACCGGATATTTCGACAGTTCCACGCGGATCTCCGACATCGGCCGGTTCAGATCGATCTTCACTACGTCGCCGCCGAGGATGGAGTCGGTCTGCTCGGGCAGGTAGTGCGCGGGCTCGCGCTCGAGCTGTTCCAGGAACACACCCTCCGGGGTGATCTTGGCGAGAGCCTGCCGGTCGGCCGAGCAAGAGACCGCGATCGCCACCGGGCAGCTGGCGCCGTGACGCGGCAGCCGCACCACGCGCACATCGTGGCAGAAGTATTTGCCGCCGAATTGCGCACCGATACCGAAGGATTGGGTGAGCTTGAAGACCTCTTCCTCGAGCTCGAGATCGCGGAAAGCGTGCGCTGCGAGTGAACCCTCGGTCGGCAGGTTGTCCAGGTAGTGCGCCGAGGCGTATTTCGCCGTCTTCAAAGCGAATTCGGCACTGGTGCCGCCGATGACCACCGCGAGGTGATACGGCGGACAGGCCGCGGTGCCGAGTGAGCGGATCTTCTCGTCGAGGAACTCCAGCATGCGCTCGGGGTTCAGGACCGCCTTGGTCTCCTGATAGAGGAACGACTTGTTCGCCGAGCCGCCGCCTTTGGCCATGAACAAGAATTTGTAGGACGGATGCGCGGGATCACCCTGGGTGGAGTACAACTCGATCTGGGCGGGCAGGTTGGTCCCGGTGTTCTTCTCGTCCCACATGGTGATCGGCGCGAGCTGGGAGTAGCGCAGGTTCAGCTTGGTATAGGCATCGAACACGCCCCTGCTGATCCATTCGGCGTCGTCTACGCCGGTCAGCACACCCTCGGACTTCTTGCCCATGACAATTGCGGTGCCGGTGTCCTGACACATCGGCAGGATGCCGCCCGCCGAGATGTTCACGTTCTTGAGCAGGTCGAGCGCGACAAAGCGGTCGTTGCCGCTGGACTCCGGGTCATCGATGATCTTGCGCAGCTGGGACAGGTGCGCGGGTCGCAGATAGTGGCTGATGTCGTGCATCGCCTCGGCGGTGAGCAGCCGCAGCGCCTCGGGCTCGACCTGCAGGAACGTCCGGCCGTTGACTTCGAAGGTACTGACGCCCTCGGTGGTGATCAACCGGTAGGGGGTGTCGTCGGCCCCGATCGGCAGCAGATCTGAATAGCGGAAATCCGGCGCGGTCACGGGACGCACTCCTTCGGGCGGGCCTGCGGCTGAGTACAGCCGGGGCTGGTCATGAGCACAGGAAGCGTATCCACCACCCAGGAGCCGACCGATGCTTAGGCAAGCCTAATAGGCATCGTCGGACGAGGTCTATCCGCGGCTTGCGTTGGGCCGAGCGAAGGCGAGTCGGCCGCCTTCCTGTGGACATTGCCAATAAGGTTGCACGTTCAACTCCGTAGTGCTACCTCTCAGTTCTGACAAGTTGTCAGCGGGTCGACTGGCACGCGACAATTTATATGACATGTCAGAGTTTGGAGCGCTATCGTGACCGATCCCCAGTGGCTCGATGACGTCGAAATGCGTGCGTGGCTCGGCTTCGTGCGCACCCGCGATCTCATCGCCGCGGCGGTCGGGCGCGACTCGTCCCGCGAGTCGAACCTCACCTACGTCGAATACTCGGTCCTTGCCTATCTCGCCGACTCCCCCGACCATCGGCTCACCTTCGCCGACCTGGCCGCGAAGCTCGAGTGGTCGCAGAGCAGGCTCTCCCACCAGATCACCAGGATGGAGAAACGCTGCTTGGTCGCACGGGAGTCGATCCCCGACGACGCCCGCCGCACGGCGGCACGGTTGACACCGCGCGGCGCCGACGTCCTCGCGACCGCCGCGCCCGCCCACGTCGACAGCGTGCGCCGACACATGGTCGACATTCTCGACCGTCAGCAACTAGCCGCGCTCGCAGATATTTACGACACCCTGCTCGCCCACCATCGCAAGGCGGTGGCTCCGGACTGACCGAACATGGCTGGCTCGCAATGTAAGCCACAGCCCTGCCGAGCAGATCCCAGGCCGGCCCACGCTGCCCCGGACGCGGTCCGGGGCAGCCATCCACCGACTATCCGGCGACGACCGGCTCCGAGGCCGAGCGCGCTGGAACGTCGACGGGGCGCGCGGGGATCCCGAGCGCACGCTCGAAGCCCTCCGGCACGATCAGGTCCGACCGATCCAGGTCCTGCACCGACGTCTTACGCAGCCCGAGCAGCGCCGAGTCGATGCCGCCGCGCAGGATGTCGAGGACATTCTCGACGCCGGCCTGGCCGTTGGCGGCCAGGCCCCACAGGTAGGCGCGACCGATCATCACCGCGCGCGCACCGAGCGCGACCGCCTTCACCACATCGCTACCGCGACGGATGCCGCCGTCGAGCACCACGTCGATCTGCGAGCCGACAGCATCGGCGACGACGGGCAGCGCGCGGATTGCGGCGGGGGTGCCGTCGAGATTGTTGCCGCCGTGGTTCGAGACAGAGATAGCGGCCACGCCCGAATCGACCGCGCGCAGTGCGTCGTCCACGCGCATCACGCCCTTGAGCATGACCGGGCCCGCCCATTGTTCGCAGATCCACTGCACGTCGGCCCAGTCGGGTGCGGGGGTGCCCATCCATTCGCCGTAGGCGCCGAAGAACCCCGGTGCGGGTCCGTCGCCGATGGCCATATTCGGCGCGGTGAGGTCGGGAATGTGGCCCGACTTCAAGTAGGTGCTCAGCCACCGCGGCTTGATCAGGGTCTGCGGCGCGAAGCGCAGCATGGCACGCAGATCGAGCTTCTCCGGAATCACCGGACTGCCCCAGTCGCGGCCGTGCGAGAACGACCAGTCGAGGGTCAGGATCAGCCCGACGGCGCCCGCTGCCTTCGCCCGCTCCATCCGCTGCAGGATCTCGTCTTTGCTGCCGCACCAGTAGAGCTGGAAGAAGGTCGACGGGTTGGCCGCGATCACCTCTTCGATGGGCTTGCTGGCGAAGGAGCTGAGCCCCATCGCGATCCCGCGTGCCGCCGCGGCGCGGGCGACGGCCACTTCACCATCGGGGTGCACGGCCTGCACGCCGGTCGGCGAGATCAGCACCGGCATCGAAAGCTGCTGCCCCAGTACGGTTGTCGACTGATCTCGGTCACCGATCGGACCAGCGACATGGGGTGCGAAGCCGAGCTCGGTGAAGGCGAGCTGGTTCTCCTCGATGGTCTGGCCACGCTCGGATCCGGCGATCAGCGCGCCGTACACGGATTTCGGCAAACGTTTCTTCGCACGCCGCTGCGCCTCGGCGACTGTTTCGAACCACGGGTTCATGTTCCGGTCCTTTCCCGGGAAGCTGCCGGCCACCACAGCCGGATCTGGTCGTTCAGATCGGTGATCAGATGCGCGAGCAGCGCTGTGCCTTCGTCCGCAGTCGCGCCCGCCGGGTCGCCGAGTACACCGTTGGCACTCACCGCACGAACTCCCCCCGCGCGCATCAGCGGCAGGATCTCGATCAACGGCCGGGTATCACCGGCAACCGCGCGCTCGGCGCGGACCCGGCCCGGCGCCAGCGCCAGTTGAATCGAGGTCTCCGAGCGCCCCGCGTGTGGATCGCCCTGATATCGGGGCATATACATGTGCACGTCACGGGATTCGCCGCGCAACAGTGCGCACGCCTTGCGCAGCGGCTCCAGATTGCCGCCGTGCCCGCTGACCAGCAGGATGCGGTCGAACGTTTCGGTGGCCGAACGGCACAGCTCGATGATCAGCAGCTCCAACGCGGCCTGCCCGATCGACAGGGTGCCGGGGAAGCCCGCGTGCTCACCGCTGGAGCCGTACGGGACAGCAGGCGCGACAAACACATCCGGCCGCAGCGCGGCCAGCCGCGTGCACAATGCCACCGCGATGTCGGTGTCCGTGGACAGTGGCAGATGCGGACCGTGCTGTTCGGTGGCGCCCACCGGCACGGCCAGAATCACCCCCGCGGCGGCACGCTCGCCCGCCTCGGGCCACGTGAGATCCGCCACCTGGACATTTTCGAACACGTCGCGAGATTATCGTCAGTCACTGACATAATCAATAGCCGTGACACCTCCGACGCGCGGTCGCCCCAGGGGCACAACCAAGCGCGAACTCGAGCTGATCGCCATGCGCCTGTTCACCGAACAGGGCTTCGACGAGACGACCGTCGAGCAGATCGCCGCGGCCGCGGGCATCAGCGGACGCACCTTCTTCCGCTACTTCCCCACCAAAGCGGAAGTGCTCTGGTACCAGTTCGACGACGAGGTCGCCGCGCTGCGCGAAGCCTTCGCCACAATGCCCGACGAGGTGCCGATGATGGCTGCCGTACGCCGAGTTGTGGTGAACGCCAACCGATATCGCGCTGAAGACGTCGCCGAGCTGCGCACCCGCATGCAACTAGTCGGCGCCGTCCCCGCACTCGCCGCCACCGCGGGCGCGCACTACGACGCCTGGGAACGCGCGGTCAGCGCCTTCGCCGCGCAACGGCTCGGCGAGCCGGAGGACGCACTGCTCCCCCTCGCCGTCGGGCGCACCACCCTCGCCGCCGCGCGCGCCGCCTTCGATGCCTGGCTCGCCAGGGCCGACGCGGACCTGACGGTCTACCTCGACGCGGCGCTGGCCGGTCTGGCTCGCGGATTCGCGCCGCCACCGTGAAACCCGGCGAACGACCGGCAGGTTTCGCCAGCAACTCCGGTGGGGTATGACTAGGCTCGGTAGCGGCTCGCAGCCGAACGTACGAATCCCGACCCACCCGTCGAAAGGGGCTGGAGTTTCCATGTCCGAGGTGTCCATGAGCCTTTCGGCGGATTCCCTTACCGCAGGACCGGTCGACAACCTGCTTCCACAGTTGGTCGAACACCTGCGGCAGAACCGCACCGCGCTGCGCGAGGAATGGGCTCGGCGTATCACCGATGCCCAGCTGCTGACCGCAATGACCCCCGAGGAGATCTTCTCCGAGGCGACCTCCGTCTACGACAACTACGTCGAGGTGCTCGAGACCGGCAGCGTCGAAGCGCTGCAGGCCTACGCACGCGATCTCTCCGAACGCATCATTCCGAGAGGAGTCGAGACCGACGAGGTCCTCGGCATCGTGCTGTTGCTGCGTGACGTGCTCGCCCGCTCGCTGTTCGAGAAGTACCAAGCCGACTTCGAGCTACTGAATGCTGTGCTCGACGCATACGAACCGGCCGCCAACCGCATCGCGAGCACCGTGGCCATCTCCTTCGTGCAGGAGCGCGAGCGAGTTATCCGGCAGCAGCAGGAAGCCATTCGCGAGCTGTCGACCCCGGTGCTGCAGGTCCGTGAGCAGCTGCTCATCCTGCCGATCATCGGTGTGCTCGACAGTCAGCGTGCGCGCCAGCTCACCGAGCAGCTGCTGCGCGCGATCCGCGCCAACCGCGCGAAGGTCGTCGTCATCGACATCACCGGTGTGCCCGCGATCGACTCCACGGTGGCCAACCACCTGGTGCAGACCGTCGACGCGTCGGGCCTGATGGGCGCGAACGTCATCATCACCGGTCTGTCCTCGGAGATCGCGCTGACACTGGTGACCATCGGACTCGATCTGTCCAAGATGAATGCCGTCGGCGACCTGCAGGGCGGTATCGAGGAAGCCGAACGTTTGCTGGGCTACGAGGTGACCCGCGTGACGGATCGGCCCATCGAACGCGACGGACGCTGATCAGGCGAACTGATGCCGGTCCCGATACTCAAGCAAGGCACATTCCTCATCGCGTCGGTACAGTCCGCACTGACCGACGCCGACACCGAGCGCCTGCAAGACGACCTGATGAAGCAGGTCAGCAAATATCGGGCGCACGGCATCATCGTCGACGTCACGGCGATCGATGTAATGGATTCTTTCGCAGCGAGATCGCTGCGTACCATCGCGCACATGACGCAGCTCCGCGGTGCCGAAACGGTCATCGTCGGATTGCAACCCGAAGTCGCGTTCGCCATGGTTCAGCTCGGGCTCACGTTCGAAGACATGCACACGGCCCTCGACCTCGAAGAGGGCCTCGCCTGGCTGAACCGCAAAACTCCAGCCCGTCGCCAGCGAGATGGTCGTGACAGTGGCCGCTGAGAACTTGGTGATCGCGGTCAGGGTGTCCGGGGACATTGTGATCGCACGACAGGCCGGACGTGAACTGGCAGCCAAGCTCGGATTCTCTCTGACCGATCGAACAATGATCTCGACAGCTATCTCCGAGATTGCTCGCAACATCACCAGCTACGCAGGCAGCGGCGAGATCCGGTTGCTGGTCGACGACCGGGAGGGTCGCCAAGCGCTGGTGGTTCAGGCCGAGGACCAAGGTCCCGGCATCATCGACATTGCCCGCGCGCTGGACGATGGCTACTCCACCGGACGTGGCCTCGGTCTCGGCCTGCCCGGCGCCCGACGATTGATGGACCGCCTGATCATCGATTCGGCGCCCGGACGCGGCACGTTGATCGAGATGTGGAAGTGGGTACCCAACGGTGCATGAGGACGGGTTCATCGGCCGAATCGAGTGGGCGGTGGCCGGTCGCGCGCTGCCGGGCCAACAGGTTTCCGGTGATCGCTGTGTGGTCCTCGACGCGGGCAACGGCACCGTGCTCTTCGCCGTGCTCGACGGCCTCGGCCACGGCGCCGCCGCCGCCGACGCCTCCGATCGCGCCGCACAGATACTCGCGGAAAACCGCGCCGAACCATTGGACGTCCTGATGGTGCTGTGTCATCGAGCCATGGCCGAAACCCGCGGCGCGGCAGTATCTTTAGCGCTTTTCGACGATGCGGACACGGTGCGCTGGCTCGGCGTCGGGAACGTCGATTCCCAAGTGCTCACCCGTGGCCCCATCGGGCTGACGATCCGCGCGACGGTGCTGTTGACGGGCGGCATCGTCGGCTACCGGCTACCGCAGAACCTACAACCGCAGACCGTGGCGGTACGTCAGGGCGACCTACTATTGATGTCGACCGACGGTATCGTCATCGACTCGCTCGACAGCATCGATCTGTCGAAGTCCACGGCCGACATCACCGCCGATATCCTCGCCAAGCATGCCAAAGACACCGATGACGCCTTGGTCCTCGCCGCACGTCATCGGGGCGGCCCACCGGATGTGATGACATGACCGCTGCGCTGGCCGCATTTCGGGACGCCTACGCGGATGCGCTTCGGCGGCACTTGGATGCGCCGACGCAGGCCGGCCTCGCCGAAGGCTACGACCTCGGCCGCCGCGCCCTCGTCGAAGGCATCAGCCTGCTAGACCTCACCGAAAACCACTTCCGCGTCGTACAAGCCGCCCAGCAGCCCGCCGACGACCAGGACGTCAAGCTCGCCGAGACGGCGCTGGAATTCCTATTGCAGACCCTCGCCGCGCTGGACATCGCCACCAGAGGGTTCCTCGACGGCAACCGCCGCTACGAGCAACAGCGTTCCCGCGCAGACGATCTCGCGGGCCGCGACGCCTTCCGCACCGCGCTGGTCGAATCACTGCAGGACGGCTTCTTCGTTGCCGACTCGCACGGCACCATCGTCGAGGTCAATTCCGCCTTCGGCGCGCTGACCGGGTACGGCGCCGCCGACATCCCCTACCCGCTGCCGCATCCGTGGTCGATGCCCGAGGGCCCGCGCTATCCCGATCTCGGCACCGAGGCACAGCGCTTCGTCATTCCGATCCAGCATCGTGACGGCCGCACGGTCTGGCTCGCGGTGAGCACGAGTGCCCTCATCAAGCCGGACGACAATGAGCAGATCTTCGTCGGCACCATTCGCGATGTGACGGCCGAACACGACGCCCAGGCCCGCGATCAGGCCGCCTCCCGGCTGGCCACCGCCGTCGGCGCGGCCACCAGCGTGGTCGAGGTGCTCGCCGTCGGGCTGGATGAGCTGCGACGCACGGTCGGCGCCGAGACCGCGGTGGTTTCGGTCTGGCCGAGCCGCAACACCGGTCCCGAGGTCTATGTCTCCGGCGGCACGCAGGTCACCGACCGCCCCGCGAACACCGGCCAGATCCAGGCGACAGGCGATGCGACCAGAAAACCCTCGCCTGCCAACGCGCTCGACGCACGGGCTCGTGCGCTGCTCGATCGGGCACGACGCAGGCCCGGCCGCAGCCTGATCGCGATCCCGGAGGGCACCGAAAGCTCCGAGGGCATCGTCGCTCCACTCGGCGAGACCGGTGATGCCGCGTTGTGGTTGCGCTTCGCCGCGCCGCGCGCGATCAGTGCCGCGGACTGGACCTTGTTCTCCCTGCTCATCGGCCACTTGAGCCTGGCGGTGCAGCGGGCGCGCAACTTCGATCAAGCGCGTTCCACCTCGCTGACACTGCAGCGTGCCATGCTCGGCCCGATCGAGCTGCCGCCGCGGTTCTCCGTGCACTACGAGCCCGCGTTGCCGCCCTTGGAAATCGGCGGCGACTGGTACGACGTGGTGCCGCTGCGGGACGGGACAATCGGCATCGTGGTCGGCGACTGCGTCGGACGAGGGCTGTCCGCCGCCGTGGTGATGGGCCAATTGCGCACGGCCGCACAGACGTTGCTGCTCGGGGGCGCGGGGCCGGCCCAATTGCTCGCCGAGCTCGATACCGTCGCAGCGCGCATTCCCGGTGCCATGTGCACCACCGTGTGCGCGGCGGTGCTCGACCCGGTGCGCGGGCTGGTCCGCTACAGCAGCGCCGGTCATATGCCGCCGATCCTCGCCGACGTGAGCGAACCGGGCAGGCTGCTCGAGGGCGGCCGATCGGTGCCGCTGGCCACCTTCGACGTGCCGCGGCGCCCAGAGGCGACTACAGCGCTCCCCCCCGGCTCGACGCTGGTGCTGTTCACCGACGGGTTGGTCGAACAGCGCGGTGTCGACATCGATGACAGCTTCGCGAAGATCTGCGCGGTGCTCGCGGACACCCCCGGCCGACTACCACGGGAGGTGGCCGACGCGGTGCTGTCGCGGCTGCGCCCGGCCGCGGGCTACGACGACGACGTCGCCATGGTTGTCTACCGCCAGCCGCCCGCTCCACTGCGACTGGACGTGCCCGCCAACCCCGATCAGCTCTCGGCGATGCGCCGGAGCCTGAAGGCCTGGCTGGCCGCCGCCGCGGTGCCGCACGATCTCGCCTCGGATCTGATCGCGGCCGCGAACGAGGCGTGCAGCAACAGCATCGAACACGCCTACCGCGACGGTGAGCTGTCCGTGAGCCGACCCGTGCGGTCAACCGACGCATCGATGGGCCGCGCCACCGGTGCCACCGACGCGCCGGACGCGGGCCGAGTCCAGCTCACGGCCGAATGCGACACCCAGACGGTGGTCATCGTGGTCACCGACGCCGGGACATGGAAGCCACGCTCGGCCGACCCCGGCTATCGCGGCCGCGGCATCGACATGATGCGAGCACTGACCGAGGAGCTGGAGATCGACCACACCGGCCCCGGCACCACCGTCCGCATGTCGGTCACCCTGCCCGCGATCAAATCCCCGGTGGCGAACCCGCTGCGCGGCACACAGCGCCGCTTTTCCAGCTGACGACGCGGCGATATCGGCGTACTGGAGGTTCCGATCGCACCGTCGCCGGCTAGGCAGGCGAGGTGGTTTCCCGGTCGCGTCCGCATAGCGCCTCAGACGCGACCGGGAAAACCTCGGGTGCGCGCCGATCCTTTTCCCACACAACGGGTTTCGGTGAAGTTGTTCGAGACTGTCACGAGCGCAATAACAGTCGCGGCGGGTTATTTACGGTGACCGGATGCCCTCCCGGGATGTGACAGATCACCGGTTGCATCGCTCGGAGCGGCCATCACACGACGCCACCAGGCGTCCAACGGGCTCGGGTCGGGCCAGATCACCGGCACCTGCTCGAAGTCGTCGTCGTGTTCGGTTCCGATTCCCTGGACCATCATCGTCTCCTCGGCAGGCAGATTCTCCGTGCCGGGCACCCCAACTCTGCGGCACCCCGGCCGAATGCATTACCCGGGCCCCGCCAGCCGAATCAATCTTCAGATCGTGGGGCGCAACGAGGGCGCCAGGTCGGACCGCGTGGGTCCTACATGCCCCCATTTTAGATCAGAATTCGTCGGTAAATGAGGGTTACAGCGAGTGCGGACAACAGAATCCGACATTCACCAGGTCAACATGCATCGATGTGCTTACACTGTCGCGCATTTCACCAACTGATGGTCCGGTCGGAGCTGAGGTGGTCATGCCGGAACGCTCGGGCGACACGACCGACCTCGGACCATCCGGTATCAGATCGGTTGGCTCAGTGGCACATTCACCCCGCTCGATGCGACGGGTCCGATGCCGAATTATCGTGCGCCGCAGCAGCTGCGGCGCACGATCTCGAGTCCGACGAGGCGTCAGTCGCACACGGCGCCGTAGGACGCCGACCCCACCAGCTTCGAGTACTTGGCGAGCACACCACGGGTGTAGCGGGGCGGCAACGGTTCCCAGTCCTCGCGGCGGCGGTTGAGCTCCTCGGCTTCGATCAGTAGGTCGAGGGTGCCCGCGCCGACGTCGAGGCGGATCTGATCACCGTCGCGCACAAACGCGATCTGGCCGCCGTCCACCGCTTCCGGGGCGACATGGCCGACGCACAGTCCGGTGGTGCCGCCGGAGAAACGTCCGTCGGTGAGCAGCAGGACATCCTTGCCCAAGCCCGCACCCTTGATGGCCGCGGTAATCGCGAGCATCTCGCGCATCCCCGGACCACCCTTGGGCCCCTCGTACCGGATCACCACCACATCACCGGCCGCAATGGTGCCATCTTCGAGTGCGTCCATCGCGGTGCGCTCGCGATCGAAAACCCTTGCAGTGCCGGTGAATACCTCGGAATCGAAGCCTGCCGACTTCACCACGGCACCGCCGGGTGCGAGCGATCCCTCGAGGATGGTGATGCCGCCGGTCGGATGGATCGGGGACTTCATGGCACGAACCACCTTGCCGTCGGGGTCCGGCGGGGCGATCTCGGCCAGATTCTCCGCCACGGTCCGCCCCGTCACCGTCAAGCAGTCGCCGTGCAGCAGCCCGGCATCCAGCAGCGCCTTCATCATGACCGGGACACCACCGATTCGGTCCACATCGGTCATCACGTGCTTGCCGAAGGGTTTCACGTCGGCGAGGTGCGGTACCCGGCGGCCGACGCGGGCGAAATCCTTCAGCGTCAGTTCGACATTCGCGTCGTGCGCGATCGCCAGCAGGTGCAGCACGGCGTTGGTAGAGCCGCCGAATGCCATCACCACGGCGATCGCGTTCTCGAAGGCCTCTTTGGTGAGAATGTCGGCCGTGGTGATCCCGCGCCGCAGCAACTCGACGACGGCCTCGCCGCTGCGCCGGGCATAGCCATCGCGGCGGCGGTCGGTCGCGGGCGGCGCCGCGCTGCCCGGCAGCGACATGCCCATGGCCTCGGCCGCGCTGGCCATCGTGTTCGCGGTGTACATCCCGCCGCAAGCGCCCTCACCCGGACAGATTGCCCGCTCGATGGCGTCGACATCTTCGCGGCTCATCAGCCCGCGCGAACACGCGCCGACCGCCTCGAACGCATCGATGATCGTCACCTCGCGCTCACTGCCGTCGGACATTTTCGCAATCCCCGGCAGGATCGAGCCCGCATACAGGAACACGCTGGCCAGGTTCAGCCGGGCCGCCGCCATCAGCATGCCGGGCAAGGATTTGTCACACCCGGCCAGCAGCACCGAGCCGTCGAGGCGCTCGGCCTGCATGACCGTCTCGACGCTGTCGGCGATCACCTCACGCGACACCAGCGAGAAGTGCATGCCCTCGTGCCCCATGGAGATGCCGTCGGAGACCGAAATTGTTCCGAACTCCATGGGATAGCCACCCCCGGCGAACACACCTTCCTTGCTGGCCTTCGCGAGCCGATCCAACGACAGATTGCACGGGGTGATCTCGTTCCACGAGGAGGCCACCCCGATCTGCGACTTCCCCCAGTCGCCATCGCCCATCCCGACCGCTCGCAACATCCCTCGAGCGGCGGTCTTCTCCAACCCATCGGTGACATCGCGGCTGCGCGGCTTGATATCGGGACCATTCGGATCATTGGGCACGACGTTCATCATGCTCCCATCACATCGCCCGCGGCCGCCGGCCACGCCGGTGGGCGCCGAGATCGGATACCCGGCAACGCCGCAGTGGTGTTCGTCGACCGCGTCGCACCTTACGGTCCAACGGTGCAAATGCAGACACAGGTGCGGTTGATGAAACTCGAAATCGTCACTGTAGAGCCGGAATACCAGCACCGGCGCATTGCCCCACCATGGTCGAATATGCCCTGGACGTGCTGGCAGAGTCCCACGTGCAACTGGTGCACGGATCCTTTCCCGCTGATCTGGGGCCGTCCTATCGCTCACTCGGCGACGGTCCGGACATCGACATCAGCCACGCTCGCGAAGCGCCCATCACCCGATAGCGCGCCCGCGGGCGAGGTGCTGCCGGGTCAGGGGTCCCAGCGAGCGCGCAGCCCGATCTTCACCCATCTATGACGTCGGCGGGGAGCTTACCGACGGGTTCGGCGAGGGTGTCTTTTCGCGATGACGGCAAGGTCGTTGAGCGCGATCACCTCGGTGCCCGTGCGACGGTGAGTAGCTGGTGTCGTGAGTGACCTTGCGGTTTCCGAGACTCATCGGCGCCAGCGTTACGCCGCCCTGCTGTCAATGCTTACGACGAGAGGGCAGCATCACGTGCCCTCTCAGGAGCCCTCCCACCACGGCTCCGTGTCCTCCACGGCGACGAACTCGTAAAAATCCATGTTGCCGATCTCCAGGTTGCACGCCATCGATCCGACCATGCGGCAGGGTAGGACGGCGGTCTGCCCCGGGGTGTCGTGTAGGTCGACAACAGTCAGCGGTCGGCCGGGCTCGGCAAAGGTCCTGGCATCAGCGAGAACGACCAGCGCGGTGCGCTCCTCGGTGTGCTCCTTGGGCGGCGGGACCTGCGCCGGGACCTGAGCCGGCAGCAGGCCATCGAAGGCCCGGTCGTCGACGACCAACGCCGTCAGCGGATAGTGCTCCTCGTCGATCTCGTCCGAGTCCAGGTCTGCGCCGACCCAGCCATCCTCGTCGGCCCCGCCCAGCTCGTCGAGCAGGGCGCGCCAGCCCTCCTCGTCGTCGAAGAAGGTACGGACCAGCAGTACGCCAGCGGTGGCGGGCAGTGCCGGGAAGAACCGGTGCGGCAGCGCCGTCGGCGCGGGGAACGCCGGCCGACCGCCGTCCCCCTGGTACATGCCGCACACATCCATGTCGCGCACCAGGTGGTCGAACGTGAGTGCGCCACCCAGCAGGTCGGCCAAGATCTCGCCGAGCCGTGCCGAGGGAACCCGGACGCCGCGCCCGGGTATCGCCGCCAGGTCCACCAGCAACGGCCCGTCCCCGCCGTATACCACCGGAATGTCCGCCAAGACGACGACCGGCGGCACCGGGCCGCCGTCCGCGACAAGCGCCGGGACGTTTCCGCCGTGCAGGAAGTGCCACCCGCAGTCCTCGATCGGTCGCAGCCGCACCCCGCTGCCCCCGACGACGAGCACATCGCCTTCCCGGCGGGCCGCGATCTCGTGAAGTAGCTTGCCCCACAGTGCGGTGCCGTCCTCGTAGCACGTACAGACCAACAGCACGTCACCGGTCACCGGCTGGGAAAGCTTGGGCAGGGACACGATTCTCCTTCGAAGGCTGCTGCGGTCGCTGATCATAATTGGTCCTGGGCATGGTGATGCTTTCTGCCGGACATCATGCTCAGGTCAGCGCCGTCCAAAGACGCTGTGCGCCTTGCCGAACAGTACGTGACGGGCACGATAGAGATCATGAATGTCGGGTGCAGCAACCCTGTGTTCGCCCGCACGATCGACGATCTACGTGACGGTTTCCTACGCGGGGGTGACCAGCGGAAAAACGCTCGAAGCGGCAGTATCGTGCGTTGAACGCGGTCGAAAAGGGTTGGATCCCCGTGCGATGGGCTGCTTTCGTTGGTGTGGGGCGTTCTGTCGGGCCGCACCACTGCCGATGACCTCGTGAAATACACACTGGCCTGCGCGATCCGCGAACGCGCCGAACTGCGCACCGCCTCACGACAGCCACGGGAGCTGACCTTGTTCAACGTCACCGCCGCATGACGGGGCGCTGACCGGCCGACTTCGCGCTCTGACCGCCGATAGCGCCCGCTTCGCGTCAATTCTGGACGGCCAGCGCCGATTTCGGGCGACACGAAGTCCGCTCTGCGCTATGGGGGCTGACTACGGATCTTCTGATCCGTGTCCACGACTGGGTGGTCACGTCAGTGCTCGGAGTTCGTTATCGACCCGGCCGTGCGTTCGGGCGGGCTGTATGGCGGCGGCGCCCGGATCGCGGATATGCGGCGTGGCCGTGAGCTGCCGGGACTTCAGCTGGGACGGGGAGCGAGGCGGATGATCGGGATTTCCCGGTCGGTCTTCTGCTGATATCCGGCGAATCGGGGTGTGGTGGTCGTGATCTGCTGCCACGCCTTGTCGCGTTCGATGCCGTGGAGTTGTTCGGCGGTCACGTCGAGGGTTCGGCCATCGACGTCGATGCGGACCTTGTCGGGGTTGGCGGCGAGGTTGTGGTACCAGGCGGGGTTTCCCGCGGCGCCGGCCGCCGAGGCAGCGATGAGGTAGGTGCCGTGGTCTCCGGGAAACCAGGCCACCGGTGTGGAACGTTCGACGCCGCTCTTGCGGCCGAGCGTGGTCAGGACGAGAGCGTCCATTCCCATGAATTTGCCGCCGCCCTTGCGGCGCAGGCGTTCAGCCATGAACTTGTTCGTCCACGTGGTGAACCGGCCGGAAGGTTGGCGGGCGCCGCGGGTGCCCGCGGGGGTTCCGAAGCTCATCGGATTCTCGCTTTCGCTGTGTTCTGGCAATTGGGGTCAGAAAGCCTCGGCCGGGTTGTGGACGGTGCGCTGTACCTGGACGTTGCGCCGGGCTAGACCAGCAGCGTGCGGTGCTGGAGGTCGGTGACGTATTTGGTGATGAGCTGCGGCGAAAGGTGTGGGATGTCGTTGTCCGGGCCGATTCGCACGTTGTGGACGGCGGTCTGAAACGTCTTGGCCGGGATGACCGAGCCGCGGATCGGGTGCTCCGGACGGGCGTAGGCGTGCAGTAGCGGCAGTACCGAGGCCTGGCGCTGCTTCTCGGGCAATGCGCGCAGTGCGGTCTCGAAACGGTCGAACCAGTCGCGGTAGTCGGTGATGCGCTGGATCGGGTGGCCTGAGTCGATCAGCCAGTCCACGACATTGTCCAGGGATATGCCGTCGTCGTGCGGATTCACCACATCGAAGGCATGGAATCCTGCCGTGCCGAGGCTACCGAGCATGGTGATCGCCTCAGCGGTGAAGTCGGCGGGCAGCCCGTCATAGTGGGCGCGCCGTCGCGTGCCGTCGGAGTGGGTCTCGTAGAAGGAGGACGGCGCGATCCCGGTCGCGACCAGACTCAGCACCAGACGGGTGAACATGTCCGGCACGTTGAGCTGCCCGCGGTAGCGGCTGTGCGCGAGGATCATGTCGGAGCGGAAGACCGTGACCGGCAGACCGCACAGGTCGTTGGCTTCACGCAGCAGCACCTCCCCCGCCCACTTGCTGTTGCCGTAGCCGTTGGCATAACTCTCATCGATGACACGCACCGAGCTGAAATCACGGATGTCACCGTCCTCGTCGAACCGCCCTGGCTCGACTTGCGAGGCGACGCCCACCGTCGAGAGATAGGTGACGGGCTTGAGCCGCCTGCTGATCGCGAGGCGAATCACCTCGGCGGTGCCGACCACGTTCGGCCCGAACAACTGGCTGTAGGGCAGCACATGGTTGACAAGGGCAGCCGGGTGGACGATCAGATCGACGCTGTCGGCCAACCGATTCCAGGTCGCGCCGTCCAGACCGAGGTTCGCCTCGCCGATATCGCCTGACAGGACTTCGAGGCGGCGGGCGGCCAGCTCCTGGAAATGCTCGACCAGCTCCGGGTCGCCACTGTCGAATGCCTCGTCGAGCCGCTGCCTTGCTGCCACCGCGTCGCTGCCGCGCACCACGCAGATCAGCGTGCCGCCCGACTCATCCAGCCGCTCCAGCCATTCCAGGCACAAGAAGCGCCCCAGGTAGCCGTTCGCTCCGGTCAGCAGCACCGTCCGGGCAGTGCCGTCGGGCGCGGGCAATGCCTCGGCGGCGCTCAGGGTCCTCGCATCGATGAACTTGTCGAGGGTCAGGTCACCGGCGTAGATCGCCGATCCGTCGCGGCCGTGGACCGTGGTGAGGGTGGGCAGCCGCACAGCCGAATTCCGCGCCCTCTCCACGTAATCAGCGAGATCACGTAGCCCGTTCGCGGGGCTGATGACCACGCCGACCGGCACGTCCACCGCGAAAATATCCTGGAGCAGGTTCGAAAACGACAGCGCCGAAAGGGAATCGCCGCCCAGTTCTGTGAACTGGGCGTCCGGACGGATATCTGTTGTCGCGCAACCCAGGAGTGCGCGGGCGGCCCGGCTGATCGTTTCCAGCACCGGCAGCTCGGCAGCGGTATGCCGCAGGGCGAGCAGTTCGTTGTCCTGCTGTTCTGCCAGGTCGTTGTACAACTGATCGAGCCGAGCGCCGTAATGCGCTGTGAGCTTGGGCCGCAACAGTTTACCGATGCCGGAGAGCAGACCGTTCTCGATCGTGAACGGCTCGGTCTCGATCAGGAAGTCGCGCGGAATCTCGTATGAGTTCAGATCGGCCTCGTTCGCGATCTGCTGCAACGACGCGGCGATCGCGCCCTTCAGCGCGTCGGTGTCGAGAGCCGCCGCGGTGGGCACGACCACCGCGAGCAGGTAGGCGCGTTCGCTGCTGCCGTAGACGAATATCTGCCGGACCAAGGGGCTGCCCGCGTAGACGGCCTCCAACTGGGAGACGGCGACGAACTCGCCCTGCGACAGCTTCAGCACATTGTTGCGACGGTCGACGTAGACGAGTTGATCTGGACCGATCTCGGCCATGATGTCGCCGGTCTTGTAGAAGCCGTCCGGGTCGAAGATCTGCGCGGTGACCTCGGGACGCTTGTAGTACCCGGGAATCATGGTGCGCGTCTTCAGCAGCAGTTCGCCGCGAGGATGCGGCTGGTCGGTCCGGAAATATCCCAGCTCGGGGACGTCGACAAGTTTGTAGTCGAGCACCGGCGGCCGGCGCGGCTGGTTGTCGACCAGCACCCCGCCCGCCTCGGTGGAGCCGTAACCATCGCGCAACTCCACATCCAGGACGGACTCCATGAAGGTCTTCAGCTCCGCAGCCAGCGGCGCTGAGCCCACCGAGGCGGAGATGACACGCCCGCCGAGGAAGTCTTGGCGCAGTTCGGTTTTCACCTGCTGCTCGGTGGCGCCGCGCCGGTCGAGCTCGCTCTGATAGCGCTGGAAAATCATGTCGCACACGCGTGGAACGAATATCACCGCCGTCGGGCGAACCAGACCGATGTCCTCGAACAGCGTCGACATATCGCTTCTTGCCGTGAAGTAGGCAGTGCCGCCGCGCGCGAGAATCCCCGACAGGGTGAGACGGCCCGCGAGGTGGCTCATGGGCAGATAGTTCACGCCGATCGTGGGCGCTGTGGTCGAATCGAACCAGGCGGTCGTCTCCACCCAGATGCCGGCAGCAAGCCGATCGGTGTACATGGCGCCCTTGGGTGTGCCCGTACTTCCTGAGGTGTAGATGAGCAGGGCCAGCGGGTCGGCGTCGGCGTCGGGGACGAACGGCGGCGCGGGCGGTGCGCCACGGCCGCGGGTGAGCACCGAATCGAGCGTTTCGACGACAATCCCGCTACCGGCGTCCGCAAGCCGCTGTAGTGCCGAATCGACCGCCGTACGCTGCGCGTCGTCCTCGGGGTGGTAGTCGAAGACGACAAGATGTTCGGTGGGCACCTCGTCGAGCAAGCAATCGATGGCGGCATCGAGCAGTTCCGGCGTCGCGGCGAGCACCCGAGGGTTGGTCTCGGCAATGATCGCCCGCAGTTGGGCGACCGCGGCCCCCGCCTGCAGCGGCACCGACACCGCGCCCAGCTCCGCACAGGCGAGATCGAGCGTGACGTAGTCACAACTCGTGAAGCCGAGTATGGCGACGAAATCGCCTGCGCGCACAGGATGTTCGACGTCGTGATGCCACGCGGCGGCCACCGCTGCGATTCGCTCGCCCAGTTCCCGGTAGGTGATGGTCTCGAATCTGGGCAGCAGACGAAGCGTGCGCCGACCCGCCACATCCGTGGTGAACTCGAATGCCCGCTGCCCGAGCGCGGGACGTTCGGCATAACCTTCCAGCACCGTCGCAATGACCTGCGCATACCGCAGTCCTGGTCGGCTCAGCGCTGCGCTGATCTCTTCGGATGGCTCGGCGTCGCGAACCTGCTGATCACAGGCATACAACTCGGCGATGCGGTGTTCGCGCCGCGCTGCTGGAGTATCGATCGACATGATCCAGCCTCCCTTGGTCGGATATCGCTCACACGAGAGACCGACGCCGGATGAAGCGGCTGACGTCGGTGAGGGAGGCAACCACAGGACTTCCCTCTTTCGATCTGTAGTTAGCTCAGTCAACTACCCTTTCCGGTATACACCTATAGCGTCCAGCTCCTGATGTGACCCACATCTCAGATGTTTCGGCCCGTCGGCGCTCCGTCCGCGGCACCCGACCTGGGCGATACGGCACGCCGAGCCGTTGCCACACGCTCGCTCCGAAGGACTCGACCCCGAGGACAATCCAGGGCGGTAAGGTGTGACGGCAAGAAAACTCGCATGGCACGCGGACATGTCAGGTTTGCTGCATGTTTTGTGTCAGTACAGCGAGATCGGGCGGTTCATGGCAGATTGTGAAGATGTGACCAATACTTCCGGAGACGCGTATCCCCTCGCGGACACGATGACCACCACGGTGACAACGCCCGAGGGCGCGACTGTGCTGACGGTGTCCGGCGAGGTCGACCTGGCGACAGCGCCCGCGCTCGAAGCCGCGATCGAGGGCATTCTCGCCGGTAAACCCGTGGCCCTGATCATCGACCTGTCCGCGGTCAGCTTCCTCGCCTCGGCGGGGATGGCCGCACTGGTCGGGGCGCATCAGCGGGCGGGAGCGTCAACCTCGATCGCCGTCGTCGCCGATGGCCCGGCGACCAGTCGCCAGCTGAAGATGACCAGCCTGGATCAGGTCTTCGCGCTGCATTCGACCCTCGATCAGGCCCTGGCGTCGTTCCGCTGATCCTGGAGTCCCACAGCCCTGCTCGTTGCGGTGGACCGTGGAATGCTGGAGCCTGTGGGAGATCACGGCACGCATGACACCGTCCGCCGCAGCTACGACACCGTCGCCGAGAATTACGCCACAGATCTCCGCGATGAGCTCTGCGGCAAACCGCTCGACCGGGCACTGCTGAGCAGTCTCATAGAGCAGACCGAATCGGGAACACCGATCGCCGACCTCGGCTGCGGCCCTGGGCATATTGCGGCCTGGCTCGCCGATCACGGTGCGACGACAGTCGGCATCGACCTATCCGCCGCCATGGTCGCGGTGGGACGCAAGCACTATTCAGCGGTCGAGTTCCGTGCGGGCGATCTGCTCGAACTACCCGCCGCCGATGGCGAATTCGGCGCCGCGGTCGCGTTCTACTCGATCATCCATCTCGCGCCTGGCGAACTGCGCAGCGCCTTCGAACAGGTGCATCGCGTGCTGCGCCCGTCGGGCCTGTTCCTGGTCTCGTTCCACATTGGATCGGAGATCCGTCATTTCGATACCTGGTGGGGACACGAGGTGGATGTCGACTTCCGCTTCTTCGATCCGGATCAGATCATCGCCGACCTGGCGGCGGCGGGGTTCGAGGTGCGGATGCGCATGGAGCGCCCGAACTATCCGCACGAGGTCGACACTCGCCGCGCCTACCTGTTGGCTCGCCGCGCCGACCCGGCGAGCCTCCAGGATCTCAGCAGAGTTCGCGCAGCTGCTCGATCAGCTTGATCCGCTCGGCCGGGGTCGCGGCCATCGGAACGACGTTGAGGACGGTCACGCCCGCCTCACGGAACGCGGCGACCCGCTCCTTGACGTAGCCGGCGGGGCCGACGAGGGAGATGTCGCGCACCAGGTCGTCCGGAACGACCTTGGCGGCCTCTTCCTTCTTGCCGGCCAGGTACAGCTCCTGAATACGGTCGGCCTCGGCGCCGTAGCCGTACTTCGTGGCGAGGGCGTGATAGAAGTTCTTGCCCTTCGCACCCATGCCGCCGATATACAGCGCGAGGTGCGGCTTCACGAATTCCAGTAGCGGCGTGACGTTTTCACCGATCGCCAGCGCGGGTCCGGCATACACGTCGAGTTCGCCGAGGATCGGATCACGCTTGGCCAGACCGGCATCCAGAGATTCACCCCAGATTTCCTTGGCCTTCTCGGGTACGAAAAAGATCGGCTGCCAGCCCTCGGCGATCTCGGCGGCCAGCTGCACATTCTTCGGGCCGAGCGCGGCGAGCAACACTGGAATGCGTTCGCGCACTGGGTGATTGATCAACTTGAGCGGCTTGCCGAGGCCGGTGCCCTCGCCCGCGGGCAGCGGAATCTTGTAGTATTTGCCGTCGTATTCGAGCCGCTCACGCCGCCACACCTTGCGGCATATCTCGACCAGTTCCCTGGTGCGGCCGATGGGCGAGTCGTAGGCGACGCCGTGGAACCCCTCGATCACCTGCGGGCCCGACGCGCCGAGGCCGAGCACGTAGCGGCCGTCGGAGACGAAGTCCAGGCCCGCCGCGGTCATCGCGGTCAGGCTGGGGGTACGGGTGTAGATCTGCAGGATGCCCGAGGCCAGCTGCAGACGGGTGGTTTTGGCGGCCAGGTAGCCCAGCGCACTGACGGCGTCGAAGGAGTACGCCTCGGGGACGAACACGATGTCCAGACCGGCCTGCTCGAGGTCGGCCACTTCCGCCGCCGCCTCTTTGAAACCGCCCGAGTAATTGATGCCCAATCCGATCCGCATAACACTCAACATAACCGCAGCTACGGACCGGGCGCGCACCGGCCACCTACGCGCGGGCGGTAGCGTAATCGCCGAGACTTCCCCGTGATCGCCGAAGAAACGAAAGGCCACCCGCCGTGTCGCAGCCCACCACGTCGTCCCAGGAAACTGCACCCTCCTTCGGCAGGGCCACGCTCGCGCAGTACCTGACCGACCTGGCCGCAAAGGTGCCCGCACCCGGTGGCGGCGCGGTCGCCGCACTGCACGCCGCTCAGGGCGCCGCACTGGTTGCGATGGTCGCCCGCTACACCACCCGCGCCAAGGATGCCGAGCACCGCCCGATCGTCGACCGCATCATCGAGGCCGCCGACGCCGCGCGCGACCGCGCACTCGCCCTCGCCGACGCCGACGCCGCCGCCTTCACCGCCGTTGGTGCCGCCTACAAGCTGCCGAAGACCACTCCGGAAGACGTCGCCGAGCGCACCGCGGCCATCACCGCCGCACTGATCCAGGCCGCCCAGGTGCCCGCCGCCGTCGTCGACGAGGCCGACGAAATCCTGTCGCTTGCTGCGGAACTGCTTCCGATCGGAAACCCGAACGTGGTCACCGATATCGGCGCGGCCGCCGACGCCGCTCGCGCGGCCGCCACCAGTTCGCAGCTCAATATCGAGATCAACGTCGCCTCCCTCAGCGCCGCGGAAGGCGACCGATTCGCACCCGTGCTGATGCGCGTGGAGGAGATCACCGCGCGTGCCGATGCCCTGCACGCCGACGTGCTGCACGCCGTACGCAGCTGATAGCGGGGCCCGGGAATACCGGGGGTTTCCGCGCCGCGGCGCCGGGTACGCCCGATATAGACCGGCAACGAGGTCCGAGTTCGCGATGACCTCCGGCGCACGAGGCAGAAGGCCGCCCGCCCTGCTCGCTCACCGGCGCTCGCGAACACCACGCCCAGCACCGCTGCCACGCCGACACTCGCGGTCGTGGCACTCATGCGCCTCGGCCCGACAGGGACACCGCCGCCAAGACGGTGCTCGGCACCTCGCGCTGGCGCTGACCGCTGGAACGCCATGGCTGAGCTGCCGAACCCCAGCCAAGTACGGCCGCCTCCGCCGCGGTCGGAGAGAAGACCTGCCGGCACGGTTCACCTACAGCCGGGGGCCGTTACGGATTCGGTACCTCGAGTTGATCATGAAGTCCTAGAATGGATTTCTGCCACCACACCATCTAGAAGGGGTGGAGCCATGAGGAGCGTACTCAGATATCTGTTCCTCGCAGTCATGGTCATGGCCTTGGCTGCGTTCGGGTCCGGAACAGCATTCGCGACCTCTATCGGAACACCATCGGCTGCCTCGGTAGCGGCCGTCACGCCATCGGCCGGCCAAGAAGTCGGCATCGCGCATCCGGTCACGATCCAGTTCACGGCGGCTGTCGCGGATCGCGCTCGCGCCGAACGAGCCATCGATATCACGTCCACCCGATCGATCCCGGGTACGTTCGCATGGGCGAACGACCGCGAAGTGACGTGGACACCCACGGGATTCCTTCCCACCCGCTCCCCGATCTCGGTTCGAATAGGTAGTGCGCGAACGGAATTCAGGACCAACGCCGGGGTGATCGCCGACGCCGACATGTCCAACCACACCTTCACGGTCACCATCGGCGGCCAGTGGCCGCGCACAATGCCCGCCTCGATGGGCAAACCAGGCTACGAGACGCCAACGGGCATCTTCCCGATTCTCGAGATTTTCCGCTCGGTGGTCTTCGACTCACGCACCATCGGCATCCCGTTGAGTTCCCCCGAGGGTTACGTCATCAACGGTGAATATGCCGAACGCCTCACGTGGGGTGGAGTTTTCGTGCACTCGGCACCCTGGTCGGTGGATTCCCAGGGCTATGCGAACGTCAGCCACGGCTGCATCAACCTCGCACCCGACGACGCCGCCTGGTACTACGAAATCGCCAGCATCGGCGACCCGGTCAGCGTGCACTGGTAGACCGACCGCACTCCCCCGCCTCCTGACCACGATACCGCCGAAACGTACCGCCGGCAACGAGCGGGGTGCCGGCTGTCCATGTGTGAGTTCGACATTCGAGCACCGGGCGACCATTCGTGCGGACTGAGGGTAATTGGATGACGTGGCCGGGCGCGTTCGCTTGCATTGCGGTCGATGCGCAGTATCCTCCGGAGCTATCAGAGTGGGGAACGAACCTGACGGTATGAGTTGATGAAGGTGGGGCAATGGATCGATCGGACATGCGAGGACGGCCTGGGGATGCCTATCGAGGCGACTGGTCCGAGTGGGCCCATCGATTCCCCGCCGAACCCGAGCCGCACACTGCGGCCTACACCCCCGACTATGCCGACGACGATGACGATGTCTTCGCGCGCCTGATCGATCGGTCGCGGGTGCGGCGGCGCTGGTATCAACTGCCGAAGGGCAGTCGGCGCTGGATGCCCGCACTGCTCGCCTCGCTCGGCTCCGCGGCACTGCTCGCCGCCGCCTTTGTCCAATTCCGCGGCGCCCCGGCGCCGGCGCCGACCGCGGCGTCCAGCTCAGCCGATATCCCTGTCTCGGCCACCATTCCCGCAACCCGATGCCCCGCCGAAAAAGTCGGCAACCGTATCCAAGGCAATGGCGCAGGCGGCGTCGACTCCGGCCCTGCGGCGATCTTCGCGTTCCAATACGCCTACTACGTGACACGCTCCAGCGAGCAGGCCCACGCTGTCGTAGCGCCCAACGCGGCCGTGTCGTCGGCCACCGACATCCAACACGGCATCGACACGATCCCCGTGGGCACCACGCATTGTGTCACCATCACCCCCGGTGCGTTCGTCGGCCAGTACCTCGTCCGAGTGAGTGAACAGCGCCCCAATGCACTGCCGGTGGCCTACAACGCCCAACTGGTGACGACCGCCCGTGCGGGCAGTCGTACGCTCATCACCGGTATCTCCGCGGCCGAGTAGATGGGCTGTAGCCAGTCCGCGTACCGCGCATACCGACACGGATGTCGGCCGCACGTCTCCATCCACCTCATCGTTTCGGCGAATCGGTGATGTACCGAAGTCGGTTGTACAGAGCGTCGAACGCGCGGGCTCGCCGCGCTCTCGACGGGCTCCCCGCACGAGAGCTCGACAGCGCCCACGCAATCGCACAAGGGTTGTCCAACGCCGAGATCGCCGAGAAGCTCAACCTCAGCATTGCCACCGTGAAATCGCACACCGGCAGACTGTTCACCAAGCTCGCGATCAAGAAGCGAGTCCAGCTTGCCCTCCTCATCCGCGACGCCCAAGACTGAGTCGTCCAGCGCGGCACTACCCTTCGCTACGGCTGCGGTCGTCCGATGACCTGCTGCGGATCGCGAACACGGTCACCACCAGCAACGCGATCAGTTCCAGCACGTTCCAGGGAATCGGATCCGACGCGGGCTCGGCGGTCGTGGTGCGCGGGAGCACGGGTGGCGACGCGACGACCGGCCTCTCCAGCGCGATCACGGGCACTGCCGCGGGCGGCGGCGCAGGCGCAGGTTCGGCAACAGTCCGGCTCGGCGGCACCAACGGCGGGCTGAGCAGGAGTGGAGCACCGGGCGCCGGGGGCGCGCTGTTCGGCAACAACAACAGACATGTCAGTAGCGCACTGCCGGTGGCGGCGCTGCCGACGACGACACTGCCGAGGCCCGAACCGCCGCTCGAGCCGGATCCGATCAGCCCGCTGCCCACTCCACTTCCGGTGGCGGAACCGACAAGGATTCCGGCGGCACCGACTGCGGCGCTCCCGGAACACGCTAGCTCGACGCTGCCCTGGTTCAAGCCGAGTGCCTCGACCGAACCGACTGGCGTTGTGGTCGTTTCGGGCTCAGCACCTCCCGTGGCGGGCAGTCGGCTTTCTGCGCTGCCGGTATCGAACCCGTCGACGGTGCGCGGCGAGCCGGCATTCGAACCGATCGCGTTATCCGCGCTTCCGGTCGAGATGCTGCTCGAGCCGAGACTCAGCGCTGTACCGGAACCAGAGCTTCCAGTCGACACATCGGTGACTCCCGGCGTCGCGCTCCCGGTCGCGATACTGTCCACGAGCGACTGCCACGGCGGGTCCGCGGCAGCGGTCGTCGGCCTGCCCGCCAGCACCGCCACCGCCACCGCCACCGGGAGCAGCGCCGCGAAGCGCAGACCCCCTGTGCGCCTTCGTATTCGTGGCACAGCGATTGCACATGCCATCTGCAGCTACCCCCGTCCGTCAGCTCGTCCACACCAGTTTCCGAAGCTCGAACAACTCGTCAGGTGATCTGCTGGAAGCGCGCCAGCGCCAGTTCGAAGGCATCCCTCGGGACGGTGTTCCCACCGGAGAAAGGCTGGTCCAAATTGTGGACCTCCAGAATCGCGGCGCCGACCACGACACCGAGCAGCACCATCATCAGAACACTGCGCCTGGTGACCCGCACACCCGATAGCACAGGGCTCAGCAACAGCAGCAGTGTGCCGAAATACAAAGCCACATAGAGGAACCCCGGAATCCCGTACCCCACCACGAGCGCGCGGTCGTGACGTGCCCCTGCGACTCTGTCCAGGCTCGCCAAGGTGGTAGCGCGCAGGTTGTTCACGTACGGATCCGACGATCGCATCGAATCCACGCTGTCGCGAAGCACATCGAGAGTTCCCTGGGCCTTCTGACTCAGGTGACCGTCTCGATCCATCATCGACCACTCCTGGTCGACGACCTGTGTGGTGTAGTCACGCACCAATCCCTGGATCCGGTGATGCTCGGGATCCGGCATGGCATGTGCCGCCGTGTAGGTGTCGACCAGCGACTTCGCCTCGGCCACAGTGTAACTGCGCGCAGTCTGATACTGCTGCCAGCAGATGATCACCACGAACGCCACGGTTGCCGCGAAGAACGTCTTGATCAGATCGAAAACCAGCGTCCCCGCAGCTTCGTCACCCGTCTGCCGCCACGAATCCGGCCGCAACCTGTCCCCCAGCACGAACACCAGCACCGCGAGGGCCGTAACCCCTATCGCCACGATCAATTCCCTTGCCATATCAGCGATCCCACCTTTCGCACGACCGGCATAACGTGTCTCGGACACAGATCGACACCCGCCGAGGGATACCTCGGCGCCAGGCGCGATCGGACGAAGCTTCGATCAACAGGTATTCGCCGCGGCGGGGCCGCCGGATGACGACGAGAATGAGAACGACGCCACTTCGCTTGAAGGAGAGCCGTTCTCGCGCGGAGCGTGCAGCGGGCCCGAGTGGCTACAGCCGAATGAGGTGAGCGCCGTATTGCATGTTGGCCCCGACGGCCGCAATCACTATCGGGTCGCCGGAGCCAAGGCCGATCACCCCGTTGCGCAGATCCTCGGCGAGAAGGATGAGGACGCTGGCACCGGAGGTATTGCCGTAGCGGTCGACGTTGATCGCCGTACGGTTCTCGGCAATGCCGAGGGCGCCGATCAGCTGCTCGATGAGCCGGCGATTGGATTGATGCGGATACAGGCGTTCCAGGTCACCGACATCCCACTGCACATCGGCCAGGACACGATCGATCGACTTCTGCATGACCGGCGTGTATGCATCCGCGACGCGCTTGCCGATGATGTGAACCGCATAGTCCGACAGCGCGGCACCGGGTAGTCCTGGCGGGCAGAGATTTCCGCCCGCGGGTTGGACGGCGATCTCGAAGTGCTCATTGACGGTTACCGCGGACACCAGCTCCGAACTGCTGTCGTCATCGGCAGCCTCGAGGATCACCGCCCCCGCACCATCGCCGAACAACAGGGCCGATAGGAAAGCCTCGCTCTCCTTGCCGTCGTACTCGATACCGCCGGTGAATACCTCGCGGTTGAGCAATGGCGAGGCAACTTGAACCATCACGACCGCGACCCGCTTGCGGACACCGCTGAGGATCATCTCCTTGGCCCACTGCAAACAGAACACCGCACCGCCACAGCCGATATCGGCCTGGAGTACTCCGGCGTCGGACCGCATCCCGAGCCGATGGTGGAGCAGCTGCGCATCGCTGCCGAAATGCAGCCGATCCGGGGTGCTGCCGCCGACGATCAGACCGTCGAGTGCGGTCGCATCGACTCCGGCGACGGTAAGAGCCTCTTGCAGTGCTGCTTCCGCCAGCACCCCTGCCGGGCCGGGCGCTTCACCGTATCCGGGCGGAAACAGCGGACGGCCGGTTTTGTCGTCGAGATCGAAACTGAATCGCCGCTCGCGAATACCCGTCTTCTGCTCGAATTCCGCAGGCGTCCACGGCATCCTGCGCGGACCCGGAAACATACCGAGGAGTCGCTCGTTGGTCATTACCAGCGGTGGGACCGACGCGCCCGCGCCGGTGATCCGTACTTTCATGATGTTCCATGCCTGTTCGCTGTTCCGGCACGGTCGGAATACGCCCCGTCGACACCGCTGTCAAGCCACACGGAACCGCCCGGAATCCGCTCGGGAACAGGCGCAGGTTCATTGCGGCAGCGACGATGAGCTGAGTGGCAGTGTGACCGACAGATGAGAAACCTCATCTCGGCATATCGCCAGGTATCAGCCGCTCGCATCCAGAGGTTTCTCAGGGGCGCCGATCTCCGATCGGTCGCTTGGGTGGGAAGTGCACGAGCGAACGATACCCACGGGTTTGTTCGAGCCGGAACTCACAAACCCCCACAATTGGGAATATTCCACCTGAAAGGAACTGAGACTCGGACCGCTGTCGGTGGCGACCGATTTCAGGCGCGGCGGGCGTTTTCGGCCGCGGTGACGACGTGGCGCATCAGGAGGGCGGTGGTAACGGGGCCGACTCCGCCGGGGACGGGGCTGAGGGCAGCCGCCTTACCGCGCACGGAATCCGCTTCGACGTCGCCGACGATCTTGCCGTCGGGGGCTTCATTGGTGCCGACGTCGACGACCACCGCAGCTTCGCCGATGTGTTTGGCGGTGACGAGGTCGATGCGTCCCGCGGCGGCGACGACGATGTCGGCGGCAGAGGTCACCGAGGGGAGGTCGGTGGTGCGCGAGTGAGCAACGGTAACGGTGGCGTTTTCGGCGAGTAGCAGCTGAGCCAAGGGCTTGCCGACGATGTTGGAGCGGCCGACGATCGCGACATGTCGACCGGCGAGGGGGATTTCGTGATGCTTCAGCAGTTCGACGACGGCCTCGGACGTGGCGGGGACGAAACCGCCGAGATTGCTGGCGAGCAGGCCGAGTGACAGCGGGCTGACACCGTCGACGTCCTTCGTCGCGGCGATCGAGGAGCTGACGTCGTCGAGGCCGATACCGGCGGGCAGCGGTGTCTGCAGCATGATCGCGTCGGTGGCGGAGTCCGCGCTGCGCGCGGTGAGCTCGGCGCGGATTGCCTCGGCGCTCGCGTCGGCGCCGAGTTCGACCGTGTCGCACGTGATTCCGAGTCGCTCGGCAGCCTTGCGCAGCGAGTTCACATACCAGGCGCTCGCCGGGTCGTCGTTGGCGACGACCAGGGCCAGCCGCGGGGCGGGTCCGCCCGTAGCCAGCGTGGCGGCGCGCGCCTTGGTGTCGGCGTTGATGGCGGCGGCGAGTTCCTTGCCGGACAGCGAAACGGTATCCACGTTGTCACACCTTAATGGTCACGACGCGCGCACTGTCGCGGCGGTCGCGGCGGCCACCCGCAGCCGTGCCCGGTTTGCCCGGATGCCGGGAAGAAACCGCCGATTCGGCCTGGCAATTACACGCATATGGCTTCTACCAGTCGTATTGTGATCAATGCTTGCCATCGGCTAACTGTCAGCTGACGTACCGAAAGCCCCGTTTCATGCGCGGAAAGGTGTCGACTGTAGTGAAGATCTCGAGGCATTGGAAAACCCTGATCGCGACCTTGTTCGCGGCGGTCACCATCACCGGTCTCGCCGGGGCGCCCGCCGAGGCCGCCCCGGACATCGACGCCCTCTACAACTCCGCCCAGCGCAACTTCACCAACGGCAACGACGCCGCGGGCCGTGCCGAGCTGCGCGAACTGCTCGGCGCGAACCCCACCGACGCCGAGGCGCTGTCGTTGCAGGCCATCTGGTCCCACTACGCGGGAGATCTGCTCGCACTCGCCGACGCCATGGCGCGCCTCTCCGCCGTGGATCCGGGGCTGGCGCAGGGCACCACCAACGTGCTCGGCGCGATCACCGCCGCCGTGGGCACCCTGCCGAATCCGCTGCCTGCCATTGTCGGCCCGCAAACCGGAATCGTCGCGCTCGGCTACGGCCTGCTGCCCGACGGCGCGTTGCGCCCCGAGCTGGTGAACCGGCTGACCGCGACGTGGTTGCAGGCCGTCGCCTCGCCGTTCTCACCGGTCATCGTCACCGGCGGCAACCCGCAGAACGGCATCACCGAAGCCGACGCGATGCGCAACTGGCTGGTCGGTAAGGGCTTGCCCGCAGACCGCGTCCATGTCGAAAGGCGGGCGGGCTCCACGGTGCAGAACGCCTTGTTCAGCACCACGATGCTGCGTGATCTCGGCGCGAGCAGCGCGGTGGTGGTCACCTCCCCCAATCACATTCGCCGCGCCGTGGCCGACTTCATCGTCGCTGGAACCCGCGTGGTCGGCGCCACCACCTCGCTGGAACAACTGGTTTCCCAACTCCCGCCGCCCGCCAAGCAGGGTCAGCGCGGGATCTACCTCGACGCCACCCGCACGTTCCAGCTAGCGACCGCGCGCTAGCGCCGAACCGCCTGTCGGTCGGCACCGGCCGTGTACGACACGGCAGGATGTCCTGGTGATGTCAACGGAAAGTACCGACCTGGTGGTGCGGCTGCGGGCGGCCGGCTGCGTGTTCGCCGAGGAGGAGGCCGCGCTACTGGCCGCGGCGGCCGCCGAGACAGGTGCGGACCTGGAGCGATTGGTCGCTCAACGGGTGTCGGGCATGCCGTTGGAGTATCTGCTCGGCTGGGCCGAATTCCATGGCCTGCGCGTCGCGGTGGCACCGGGGGTGTTCGTGCCTCGGCAACGCACCGGCTTCCTAGTCGACGAGGCCGCCGAGCTCGCTCGCGCACACGAACGCCCCGTGGTCGTCGACTTGTGCTGCGGCTCCGGCGCGTTGGGGCTGGCGTTGGCGACAACACTGGCCGACGCGGGTCTGTCGATCGAACTTGCCGCCGCCGACATCGAGCCTGCCGCGGTCGAATGCGCCCGGCGCAACCTCGCGCCGATCGGTGCAGCAGTGTATGAGGGCGACCTCTTCGAGCCACTTCCCCGCGAACTGCGTGGCTGCATCGACATCCTGCTCGCGAACACCCCCTACGTCCCGTCCGAGAAGATCGCCCAGATGCCTCCCGAGGCACGCGACTACGAGCCACGCTCAGCACTCGACGGCGGCCCCGACGGCCTCGACATCTTCCGCCGCGTCGTCGAAGCCGCCGAATCGTGGCTGGCCCCCGGCGGCCACCTCCTCGTCGAATCCAGCGCAGCCCAAGCGCCGACTGCCACCGCCGTCCTGATCGACCACGGATTCGCCGCCCGCACAGCAGAATCCGAAGACTTCTACGCCACCGTCGTCATCGGCACCAAACCATAGGGGGTCTGTTCGACGAACCGGACGCGGTGGTGGGCGACTCGACATTTGCCGCAGTCCGACCCCGCTCGCCGAGCAGCGGATGAGGCCTCGGCCGGGGAGCCGTGTTACTTGTTGCGGCCGGTGAATTCATCCATGGAGTGGTACACACCAACGGTGTTGAGGAACAGGTCGCGCAATTTGATCGGCAGCAGACCGGAGATCGCCTTGTTGAGCCGAGAGGTCCACGGGAGGATTACCAACGGGTTGCCCGCCTTCATCTCACGCCATGAGGTGTCGACCACCTCGTCTTGCTCGAGGATCGGCGTGAACAGGAAGCCTTTCGCGCCGTCGAACATTCCGGTGTTGATGTAAGTCGGACAGACCGTCGTGACCTTCACGTGCTCGTGACCTGCCTGCTCGAGCTCGATACGCACCGAGTCCGACCAGCCGAGTGCCGCCCACTTGGACGCGGCGTAGACGCTCATCCGAGGGTTCGACACCAGTCCCGCCGACGAGGCGATATTCAACACCCGTGCCTGGCCCTTGCCCGCGACCATCGCGGGCAAGAACTCGAGCGTGATGTACATGGGGGCAAGGGAATTGATCGCCATCGTCTTGTCGATATCGGCGCGATTCGTGGTTTCCCAGAAGTAGCCGTTGCCGCGGACAATCCCTGCATTGTTGACCAGGATGTCGATATCGCCGACCTCGTTGCGCACCGCGGCGGCGGCTTCGACGATGGCATCCTCGGAGGCCACATCGACGACATACTCGTGGACATTGCCGCCGAGCGCGGTGAGTTCGGCGGCGGTGTCCTTCAACCCGACCTCGTTGACATCCCACAGCACCACCGCCGCAGCACCCTCCCGGACGGCTCGCTCGGCGAACAGCCTGCCGAGGCCCATTGCCGCACCCGTGACGAGAACCTTCTTACCTGCGACCGTGTCCAATTTCATCCTTGCCTCTGTGTCGTCTCTCGTGAAAATTGTTGCCGGCGCAGTGGTTACTTCTGGCGCAGTGTTTTCATGACCCCGAAGTAGAGCGTCATCGTCTTCGCCCACAACTCTTCGGACATGCCGGGCAGCGGCGCGATGGGCAGCACCCGCTGCACGGCGATGGTTTGGGTATCGATGTACTTCAGCAAGCCCTCCGGGCCGTGCCTGCGGCCGGTCCCGGAGATACCGAGGCCGCCCGACGGTGCATCAGCGCTGCCCCATGCCGCGATGAAACCTTCGTTGACATTCACCGATCCGGCATTGATGCGCGCGGCCACCTGTCGGCCGCGGGCGGCGTCCCTGGTCCAAACGCTGGCGTTGAGACCGTAGGCGGTGTCGTTGGCCTGCTCGATGGCCTCGTCGTCACTGCCGACCCGATAGATCGAGACGACGGGGCCGAAGGTCTCCTCGCGGTACACGGTCATGCCGGGGCGGACATCGGCGAGCACGGTCGGCTCGTAGAAGTAGGGGCCGAGATCCGGCCGCGTGCGGCCACCTGCCAGCACCGTCGCGCCCTTGGCCACCGCATCATCGACGTGCGCGCTGACGGTGTCCAATTGACGCTGGAAGGTCAAGGAGCCCATGTCGCTGCCGAAGTCCAGTTCCGCGCCGAGCTCGAGCGCGCGGACGTGCTCGACGAACTCCGTCACGAATTGGTCGTAGACCTTGTCGTGCACGTAGATTCGCTCCATTGATTCACACAGCTGCCCCGCCGAGGCGAAGCAGGCGCGAATCGCGATCTTGGCGGCCCGGGAGACATCGGCGTCGGCGAGCACCAGCAGCGGGTTCTTGCCGCCGAGCTCGAGGGAGTATCCGATCAGCCGTTCACCCGCCTGCTTGGCGATGGTGCGTCCGGTCGCACTGGAACCGGTGTAATCGACGTAGTCGGCGCGTGCGATCACCTCGCCGCCGATCACGGAGCCACGGCCGAGCACAGCTTGCCAGAGCCCGCGCGGCAGACCGGCCCGCTCGGCGGCGTCGATGGCCCACAGCGCGGTGAGCGCGGTCTGGTTGTCCGGACGCGCGACCACGGCATTACCCGCGACGAGGGCGGGGAGTGCATCGGAGGCGGCCAAGGCCAAGGGATAGTTCCAGGGCGAGATCACCGCGACAACGCCCTTGGGGCGGTGCCGCACATCGACCTGCGTCAGGACTGGAAGCACACCGCGCGGCTTGCGGTTGGCCAGCAGCTTCGCGGCCACCGACGCGTAATACCGGGCGTTCACCGCGACGTCGCCGACCTCGTCGAAGGCATGCGCACGGGACTTGCCCGCCTCCGTCTGCACGATGTCGAGGATGGTGCTCTGCTCGGCGAGCACGATGTCGTGGAACCGGCGCAGTACCGCGATCCGCTCGCGCACCGGACGCTGCGCCCACCCTCGCTGGGCCTCACGGGCCGTCGCGAACGCGGTCTCGATGTCGGCGGTGGAGGACTGCGGCAGATCGGCGATCTTGCGGCCGGTGGCGGGTGCGAACACCTCGACCGAGGGCGCACCGCCCGCGACAGCATGTGCGAGCAATGGCTGTACCAGCGACTCCGGCAGCGCATCGGCGGGAGCCAGCTGTGGGGCGGTCGTCATTGTCGGCCCTCTCATGGGACGGTCGGAGGCGGCGAATCACCCGCACGCATTAACTGAACACTAGTGTTAGATTAATAAGTATGCAGTGTCCCGTGTCAAGCTCTCCGGTGTGGACCACAGGCATCCCCGGCTCGCCCATGTGAGGCATCACCATGTCCACTGACGCCGCGGCCGCACGGCGAGGCCGACCGCCACAGACCCAGGAGCAGGCCGAGGAGGTCCGCGCGCGGATCGTGCTCGCGACTGCGGAAGTGTTCACCCGCAACGGTTCGCGTGGTCTGAGCGTCGCCCAGATAATCGAGCAGGCAGGTCTGGCCCGTCCCACCTTCTATCGCTACTTCGGCAACGCGACCGAACCGCTGCACGTGCTGCTCGACGCCTCCAACGACGGCCTGGTCGGTGGCATCCGCACCGCATTGAGCGACACCGACAAGCCCGTCGAGCTCGGTATCCGACTCATCGACGCCTATCTCGACTGGGCCAACGGCCACGGTGCCATGCTGCGCCCGCTCTTCGCGGAACTGCACGACCCGGCCTCACCGGTATCGGCCTATCGGGAGCGCGCCCTCGACGACATTCGCGCTCTCGTCGCCGAGAAATTCACCGAACTCGGACGCCCCGTCCCGACTCCGCTCGACCTCGATGCCGCACTGCACGTCTGCGAATATGTCGTCTACCGCATTTCCTCCGGGGCCGCTCCCGGCACCGAACCCGATTCGGAAACCGTTGCCGCCGCACGCCTTACGATGATCCGCGTCCTGCTCACCACGCTCGGCACCCGCGTCGATCTCGAATATGCGATGGAGCTGCCCGGCATATTCCCGCCCGTGCCATGACCGAGTCACGACGCCACAGCCCCCTGGAACCACAATCGGATCGATATTGATGTCCCGCACAACAGGCGGCACGCACACTGCGGCACCGACACGCAGCTCTTCGAAATAAGAGGCGGGCGACAGCTACAACAGTGCCTCCCCCCGCTGTGCGGCACCCGCCCCATAGCGGGTACCGCACCAGTCGCGTCGTCGCTAGCGCGGCACCGGGCTCGGCTGCCGCCGCTCGACCTGCCGCTGTTCCACCCGATTGAGCAGGGCACGAACCCGCTCGTCGTCGGCGAGCAATTGATCGAGCACGACATTGACCACACCGCGGAGCAAGGCGTACGGCTCCCACTGGGCGGGGGCCAGCGTCCGCGGGGCCCGGCGAGCAATACCCTGTGCGATGGATTCGGCCGCGTCGCTGACGGAAATTCGACAATTGAGCGGCCACGGCAGCAGTGCCGTGACCTCCTCGCCGAGCTCATCGTCGTCGAGCGTGCCACGGGTCATGGCGGTATCGACGATGCCGAAGTAGGCGACGCCCGCAGTGGCGCCCACCGCGGCCAATTCCACCCGCAGCGCGCGGCCGAACTGTTCGACCGCGGCCTTGCTCACCATGTACGGTGATCCCGCCATGCCCGGCGCGAATGCCGCGGCTGAGGACACCACCACGACATGACCGCCGACCGCGACGACGTCGTCGAGGGCAGGATGCACCGTATTGAAGACCCCGGTGAGGTTGATGCCGATGACCCGGTCGAAATCGGCGGGTTTCATCGTCCTGATGGTCGCCGGTTCCGGGGCCACTCCAGCATTGGCGACCACGACGTCGATGCGACCGAACCGTTCGCGGACCCGGGAGACGGCCTCCCGCATGCCGATTCGATCGGAGACGTCGGCGCGCACCACCAGCGCCCGCTCCCCCATCGATCGGGCGACCCGCGCTGCGGCGTTCTGATCGATGTCGATCAGCGCGACGAATGCGCCCGTGCGATAGAGCTTTTCGGCAAGGGCACGCCCGATACCGGCGCCGGCACCGGTGATCATGACTACCCGATCACGCACATTCAGCTCGGCGACCGGGCTGGTCGAGAACGCCACCAGTTGACGGGCAAGACCCAACACGAAACTACTCATCAAACCCCGCCTCATACGAGTCAGCGCCGAATTCCTTTCTCGGCGGACCTCATTGCCCGCCGAGCTCACGGATGCGGCCGGTTGCGGATACCGTCCCGGCCGACCGGTCGAACCGGTTTACATCTCCAGTGCGAGTTCGCTACCGCGCGCACGTGATACGCAGGTCAGCATCGCATTGTTGCGTTCGCCGTCGAGCAGGAGCCGGTCGCGGTGGTCGACCTCGCCGGCGAGCACCCCCGTCCGGCAGGTTCCGCAGAAACCCTGTTGGCAGGAGTACGCGACACCGGGCAGCACCCGCCGGATCGCCGCGAGCGTGGATTCGTCGGCGGCAACGTCGACGTGAATCCCGCTGCGCCGCAACCACAGATGAAACGGATCGCCGTCGCGGACCGGAATCGCGGAGAACCGCTCGGTGTGCAGCGACGCGGACGGATCGTGCAGCGACAACACCTCACGCGCTGCCTCGGCCAACGCAGGCGGACCACAGACATAGACCGAGGCGCCGGTGGGCGTCTGCTCGAAAATCATCCGTGGGTTCGGCACTCCGAACTCGTCGTCCGGCCTCACCACCACGTCACCGCCGGTGAGCTGCGCCAACTCGCACAGGAACGGCATCCGCGAACGGGACCGACCCAGGTACATCAGCCGCCACGGGGTGCCTGCACGCTCGGCAGCGGTCACCATCGGCAGGATCGCCGTGATCCCGATGCCACCGGCGACGAACAGGTACTCCGAGGACGCGACGAGCGGGAACGCATTGCGCGGACCACGCACCGACAGCCGGTCACCAGCACGCAGGCGCTCATGGATCTCCCGGGAGCCGCCTTCGCCATTCGCCATGTAGCGCACCGCAATCCGATACGAACCTCGATCGGCGGGGTCACCGGTGAGCGAGTACTGCCGCTGTCGCCCCGAAGGCAGGAACACATCGATGTGGGCGCCCGGTGTCCACATGGGCAGCGGCCCGCCGTCCGGGTCACGCAGCGTCACGCTGACCACTCCGTCGGCTTCCTGCTCGATCCGATCGATCATCACATCGAAGTCGAACCCGGCGTGCCGCACCGGCTGGGGCCGGGAAAGCAGCTGCGCGGCTTCACCTTCCGCGAAGACGCGCCGATACGCGTCGACCGCCGACGCCAGCATCCGCAGGCCGGTGCCCGGTCGGAACTGGGCACCCAACTGCGCGGTCACGCGCCCGCCGCCCGCGCCGCGGGCGACTGTGCGAGGTAGCGCAGCGCGTTGTCCATCGGGCCGAGCTGTGAGGGGTGGAAGCCGGGCTCTAGGTAGCGCGGGATCTCGGTGAAGAAGGTGGTGAAGTTCGGTACGACGCCGCGCAGCGACGCGCTGGCCAGCTGTAGCGGCCAGAATCTCCCCTTGTTCCGCGAAGGGTCGCGCCGAAACAGGTAGCCGCTCGAAATGACGAACAGCGCAAGCAATCCCGTGCTCGCGATGATCGCCTGCCGCGCTTTGCGGGCATATCCGCCGTCGACGTACATGTACGCGTCGTAGACCACACTCCGATGCTCGACCTCTTCGGCGCCGTGCCAGCGGATGAGATCCAGCATCGCCGGATGCATCCCTTTGGCCTCGAGTTTGTCGTTGGTCAGCAGCCATTCCCCGATGACGGCGGTGTAATGCTCCATCCCTGCGAACAACGCCAGTCGCTCACACAGCCATTCGCGCTTGGCGCGGCCGGCCAGCCCATGATCGCCGAGCAACCGATCGACCAGCCAGCCGACCCGTTCCACCATCGGTGCGACATCGAGGCCGAGCCGCTCGAGCTGGTTGCGCGCCTTCTCGTGCGAGCTCGCGTGCATCGTCTCCTGGCCGATGAAGCCGCGGACCTCCTCGCGTAATCGCTCGTCATCGATCAGCGGTAAGGCTTCGGCCAGCGCCTGCGCCATCGCGCGCTCGCCCTCGGGCAATACCAGGTGCATCACGTTGATGATGTGCGTCGCCATGACCTCGCCGGGGATGTAGTGCATCGGCACCGTGTCGAAATCGAAGTCGACGTCCCGCGCATTGATGGCGTGCGCCTGATCGGCGTAGACAGAGCTCATCTGGGTGGTCCTCACGTCTCGGTCCTGCAAAACCGCACTATTAATGTATTTCTGCCATCAAGTGATGTCAACATCACATGATGTCAACTTCTCGCTCGTGGGAGGATCGACTCATGGACGACGAATCCGACGGATCGATACCGGGCATGCGCCGCTGGCGCGGCCGCCCGCCCGCCGACCGGATCGCCGCGCGCCGCGAGCAGCTCATCGAGGCCGCCATCGAGCTGATGGCGTCCGTCGGCGCATCGGAGACCTCCATGCGCGGCGTCTGCAGGCAGGCCGGGTTGACCGAGCGCTACTTCTACGAGAGCTTCCCCAACCTCGACACCCTCTTCACCACCGCGCTCGAGACAGTGGTCGTCGGCGCCCGCGACCGACTACTCGCCGCGTTGGCCACCGCACCGCCCGAACCCGAAAAGCTATTCCGCCACGCCATTTCGGCGTTTACCGACTACCTGGTGGAAGATCGGCGACGCGGTCGGATCATGTTCGTCGAATCGCAGGCCAGGCGGGTGCTCGGCGAGCGAGGCAACGAGCTGATCGAGCAGTTCACCACCCCGATCGCCTGGACGATCGGACCGGGCACCGACGGACAGCCCGCGCCGGATTCCTTGGACAATGCCCTGAACTCGAACGCCATCTTCGGAGCGATGGCCTACATGTACCGCCCATGGCTGGACGGGACCATCGACATGCCGCAGAAACGGTTCGACGACCATGCGACCAGCGTGATTCGCAACATCGCTGCCGCCAGATCCTCGGCCGCGGTGTCCGATCCCTCCACGAACTGACCCGACTACCCCTCGGTCGACACCACATCCAGCCGCTGCGCCCTGGCAAAGCTCATGGCGCTGTCGGTGATCTTGCCGTGCCGAAGGGCAACCACGTCACGCAGATAGTTCATCCGGAGCCGCCACGGCGCCCTGGTCCCTTGGATCGGAAACTGGCTTGCCGCACGCTGCACATAGCCTGGGTTGAAGTTCACGAACAGCGGTGCGGCACCGACCGACGGATCGCGCACCGGCGTACACCTCGTGTAGCCGCGGGTGTCCATGTGACGTAGTAGGCGTACGACGTATTCACAGACCAGGTCCGCCTTGAGCGTCCACGAGGCATTGGTGTAGCCGATGATGTAGGCGAAGTTCGGCACATCCGACAGCATCATCGCTTTGTAGGCCATGTGGTCCGACAGCGTCAGCGGGCGGCCGTCCACCACCAGATCCATCCCGCCGAAGGCAAGCAAATTGAGCCCGGTCGCGGTGATGACGATGTCGGCGTCCAGGGTCGCGCCCGAGGCGAGCGTCAGGCCGGTCTCGGTGAAGGTGTCGACCCGATCGGTGACGACGTCGAGCTCACCCTTGCGGATGGCACGGAAGAAATCGCCGTTGGGAGCCAGGCACAGTCGTTGATCCCACGGGTTGTAGCTCGGGGTGAAGTGGGTGTCGATGTCGTAACCTGGGGGCAGCCAACGTTGCTGCCACCCTCGGATCCGTTTGCGCATGGCCTTCGGATATCGTTGGCACAGTTGATAAATCGCCGTCGACAGCGCGATGTTCTTGCCGCGCGCGACCGCATAGGCGGCACGGGCGGGCAGGTATTTGCGCACCCGGACGGCCAGATCGTCGCGTGCGGGCGCGGAGAGGATGTAGCTCGGCGAGCGCTGCAGCATGGTCACGTGCGCACCCTGCGCGGTGAGCGCGGGAGCGAGGGTGACGGCGGTGGCGCCGCTGCCGATCAGCACGATCCGCTTGCCTGCCACATCGAGTGTGTCGGGCCAGTGCTGCGGGTGGACGACCGGGCCCGCGAAGCGTTCGACGCCCGCGAAATCCGGCGTGTAGGCCTCGTCGTAGCGGTAGTAGCCGGAGCAGCACATCAGGAACCCGGCGGTGAACGTGACGATTTCCCGGGTGCCGGTGCGTTCGGCCTGCACAGTCCAGTGGTTGTCGGTCGAGGACCATTCGGCGCGGACCGCCCGATGACCGAACCTGATGTGCCGATCGATTCCGGCCTCGGCGGCGGTGTCGCGCACATAGTGGAGGATGTCGTCGCCGTCGGCGATCGCCTGCTCCCCCAGCCACGGCCGGAACCGGTAGCCGAGGGTGTACATATCCGAATCGGAGCGAATTCCTGGATAGCGGAACAGATCCCAGGTGCCGCCGATCGCGTCACGGCTCTCCAGGACGGTGTAGGTCCGTCGCGGAAATGCCCGCTGCAGGTGGTGAGCTGCACCGATGCCGGACAACCCGGCACCGACAATGAGCACATCGACGTGCTCGCCCGCGATCGTCATGGATCTCGTCCTCCGTCATCGGCGGTTCCGGCGCTACGCCGCGGCGCGCGCCGACAGTATTTCCAGCCTACGGCTGGACCGGCATTTTCGGATCAGTCGGCCCTGGGCGGAAACTCCCGTCGTCCCAGACTCACTCCAGAAAGCAGTGGCGCCGAAGCACAAGGGTGCCACTGCGCTTTTGCGCGCATGCGAGGGGGTCGGAGTTGGGGCCAGCAGGACCGCCTGCGCCGGCACGGCGACGGGTTGGCTTCGGCCACAACGTAGTTGATGATTGAACAGCTGGGCAGTCGACCGAAACCGATCGGTCCGGATGTCGAGGACCCGTAGTGAAGTCACTCACAGTCGCCCCGCTACCACTCCCGCCGGCCCCCCGAACACCCGACGAAACAGGCATTAGCCATCCATTCGCCACGAAGTCCGGAGCGGAGCGAAATTCGCCCGATGCGTCAGCACACGCAGGCTCTAATGACGTGACGATCACCATGATTCGCCATAGCCAGTTGATCGAAAGTTTATGATACTTCAGGGTACAGATACCCTCAAAAATCAACTGTCCCAGAAGGATTCACGCACAGTGCGTATACCCATTGGTAGTTACCGTCGGGTAATGTTCCGCAGCACCGAAGATCAGAGAAGATCCGGAACGTATCTGTCAACGATTTCCAGGAGCGCAAGTGTCGCATTCTCGGTTCGAATCCATCGGCGCGTATCTCCCTTCGAATATCGTCACAACCAAGGAGCTGATCTCACGACTGAGGGAGCCACCTTCATTCGATCTCGAAAAAATCACGGGAGTCAAAGAACGTCGTGTACACGACACTCGACCGGAGAGCTACGAGGACTCCTTCACCATTGCCCTCAATGCCGTGGAAGACTGTCTTTCCAGGTCACAGTACTCTGCAGCGGACCTCGACATCATCATCTCGACGTCGATCACCCGTAGCAAGAACGCCACCCGCATGTACATGGAGCCATCGTTCGCCTCGGCGATAGGCAAGCGAATCGGTGCGAAGAAAGCAATTACTTTCGACGTTTCCAACGCCTGTGCCGGCATGCTCACCGGAACCTACATACTCGATCGAATGATCCGTTCCGGTGCCGTCCGCAATGGCATGGTGGTAAGCGGCGAGGCGATTACTCCTATCTCCGATACTGCGGTCGCCGAGATTTCCGAGAAATACGATCTGCAGTTCGCCTCGCTCTCGGTCGGCGATTCCGGCGCCGCCATCGTGCTGGACCAGGCGGTCGACGACGCCGACAAGATCCACTACATCGAGCTGATGACGGCCTCGGAGTACTCACATCTATGCCTCGGCATGCCGAGCGACAAGAGCCAGGGTGTCGCCCTATACACCGACAACCGCAAGATGCACAACGAGGATCGGTTCCTGCTCGGCACCGACAGCCAGCGCAACTACCTCGAATCCCAGGGCCGCACCTTCGCCGACGAGAACTTCGACTACGTCATCCACCATCAGTTCGGCGCTGCCGCGATTCCATGGATGAACGCGATCTGCGAGCGCGAGTTCGGGCACCCGATGCCACCGGATCTGCGGGTCATCGAGAAGTACGGAAACACTTCCACCACTTCGCACTTCATCGTGCTGCACGACCAACTGAGCGAGCAGAACATCCCGGCGGGCACAAAGCTGTTGATGTTCCCCGCTGCCTCCGGCATCGTGACCGGCTTCCTGTCCACCACCATCTCCTCCTTGAAGGTCTGAGGTCAGCCATGGGCGTGCGCATCAAATCCACCGGAATCAGCCGGGCGGCCGACACCCACAGCATTGTGGAGAACAGCGGTCGCGCCGCGAGGCAGAGTCTCGAGCGGGTGGAGGTTCGGCCCGATCAGGTCGGCGTGCTCATCAATGCCGGCATTTTCCGTGACTCCAACACCGTGGAACCGGCGGTCTCCGCGTTGATCCAGAAGGCCGCAGGCATCGGCCTGGAATACGGCAACGACGATCCGCGGACATTCTCCTTCGACCTGATGAACGGTGCCGTCGGCGTGCTCAACGCCGTCCAGGTGGCGAGCTCCATCCTGGAGTCCGGCAGCGCCGAACACGTGCTGATCGTCTCGGGCGACACGCATCCGTCTCAGACCAGGTCGATCGCCGACGACGAATTCCCCTACGCCACCGCAGGCGCGGCGCTGCTGCTCGAGCACACCGACGAGCCCGACGGGTTCGGCCCTGTGCACACCGCCATGGGTGCGGGCGCCCCGGCCGTCGAGGCCTATGTGGACACCGCGACCATGGGCTCGGTCGGCCGCGGCCTGATGACGGTTGTGCGGGAGGAAGGTTTCGAGGATCGACTGCTCGAGACGGCATTGGAGGCCGCGCGGTCCGCGTTGACCGAGGCCGGGCTCACCGATCTTTCCGGCATGGCACTCATCGCATCGACGCCGAGCGCGACTTTCCCGCTGCGCATCGCCGAAGACCTCGGTATCGCGGCGGATTCCGTGCGGAGACCAGATCTCACCGATGGTGACCCGCATACCGCGGCACTACCGCTGGCCTACGACAGGGCCGTCGCCGAGGACACGCTGCGCGGATATACGTATCTGTTGTTCGTTGCGGCGGGCGCAGGCCCATCGGCGGCAGCGACGCTGTACCGGTTGCCCGCGCTGGTGGGGGCGCCCGCGTGACAATGGCGACCTATTGGGAAGCCATCGACCGGTTCCGTGCGTTTGCGCGCACGGAACCGGATCGTCAAGCGGTGATCTACCCTGACGGGCAGAATCCCGATGGCTTGCCCGCCTATCGGCACCTCACCTACCGTGAGCTCGACGACTGGTCCGACGCGATCGCCGAACGGCTGACCGTGGCGGGTGTCACGCACGGCACCCACACCATCGTGCTGGTGCTACCGAGTCCCGAGTTGTACGCGATCCTGTTCGGACTGTTGAAGATCGGTGCAGTCCCGGTGGTGATCGATCCCGGCATGGGTGTTCGAAAGATGTTGCGATGCTTGCGCGCGGTCGACGCCGAGGCGTTCATCGGCATTCCGCAGGCACAGGCCTTGCGCGTGTTGTTCCGGCGCAGCTTCCGGCGGGTGCGTACCACCCTGACCGTCGGCAAGCGCTGGTTCTGGGGCGGCCCGACGTTGCGGGACTGGGAGCACAGGCCCACCGGGGTCGCGCAGCCGCGCACGCCCGCTGCTGCCGATGAAGTGCTGGTCATCGGATTCACCACCGGCAGTACGGGTCCGGCCAAAGCAGTCGAACTCACGCACGGCAACCTGGCCTCGATGATCGAGCAGGTGGATGCGGCACGCGGCCACATCACGCCGGACACCTCACTGATCACCCTGCCGCTGGTCGGCATTCTCGATCTGCTGCTCGGATCCCGTTGTGTCCTACCGCCACTCATCCCGAGCAAGGTCGGTTCGACCGATCCGGCCCAGGTCGTCGACGCGATCGCGAAGTTCGGGGTGCGGACCATGTTCGCCTCCCCGGCCCTACTCATCCCGCTGCTGCGATATCTCGAGGAACACGCGGTCGAGCTGCCGACCTTGGGCAGCATCTATTCCGGCGGCGCTCCGGTGCCCGACTGGTGCATTGCCGGGCTGCGGAAGGTGTTGCGCGAGGACGTCCTGGTCTATGCGGGCTACGGGTCCACCGAGGCGCTGCCCATGTCCACCATCGAATCCAGGGAACTGTTGGACGGCCTCGTCGCTCGCGCCCATCGCGGTGCAGGCACCTGCATCGGCAGGCCGGCCGACCGGGTGAACGCACGATTGGTCGCGATCACCGATGCACCGATTCCGACTTGGGCTCGGGTCGAGGAGCTGGCCGGTGAGCTCGAAACCTCCCGAGGCATCGGTGAGCTCGTCGTCTCCGGCCCGAACGTCAGCACGCACTATTACTGGCCGGAGTCGGCCAACGCCGCGGGCAAGATCGTCGATGGCGCCGTGATCTGGCACCGCACCGGGGATTTGGCCTGGATCGATGACCACGGGCGAATCTGGTTCTGCGGACGCAAGAGCCAACGCGTGGTCACCGCGAACGGGCCGATGTTCACCGTTCAGGTCGAGCAGATCTTCAACACCGTTGTGGGCGTGGCCCGGACAGCTCTGGTCGGCGTCGGCGAGTCCGGCGCACAACGGCCGGTGCTGTGTGTCGAAACGACGCCGGGCACCGATGCGGTATCGGTTGCCTCGGAGTTGCGGATGTTGGCCGCGGAGTCCGAACTCACCCGGGAAATCGCCGATTTCCTAGTGCACCCGGGGTTCCCGGTCGACATTCGCCACAACGCGAAGATCGGGCGCGAACAGCTGGCGGCCTGGGCGGCCGAGAAGGTGGGGTCCCGATGAAAACCATGATGTTGCGGTCGATTCCAGTGCTCGGCTGGCTGTACCTCGCCGCCGGCGTCGTGGCGGCGGCCACCGACAGGGCACCACGCAACCGGCTGCTGCGGGCCGCGTGGTGGGTCGATCTGTTTCTCAGTGTCGTGGTGCACGCGGCGCAGATTCCGGCGGCGCTGCGGGCGGCAGCGGGTTCGGACCGATCCGCAGTGGAGACCGCGGTGCTGACCCAGATCTTCGGAATGACGTGGTGGGCGACGCGGGAGGTGATGCAGTGAAAGTACTGGTGACCGGCGCGTCCGGATTTCTCGGTGGTGCGCTGGTACGCAGGCTGGTCGAGGACGGTGCGCACGATGTGGCGATTCTGGCGCGACGCACCAGCAATCTGGCCGATCTCGGCGAAGCTCGCACCGAGGTAGAGGTGATCCTCGGCGACCTCGGCGACAAGGCCTCACTGATTCGGGCGACCAGCGGCGTCGATGTCGTGTTCCACAGTGCCGCACGGGTCGACGAGCGTGGCACCCGGGACCAGTTCTGGGATGAGAACGTTCGGGCCACCGAGCGGCTGCTCGATTCGGCGCGACGCGGCGGAGCCTCGCGGTTCGTGTTCATCTCCAGCCCGAGCGCAATGATGGACTACCACGGCGGCGACCTGATCGATGTCGACGAGTCGTTGCCCTATCCTCGGCGTTATCTGAACTTGTATTCGGAGACGAAGGCCGCGGCCGAACGTGCGGTGTCGGCTGCCGACACACCGGGTTTCCGCACGTGCGCGCTGCGCCCGCGGGCGATCTGGGGAGCAGGTGACCGGTCGGGTCCGATCGTGCGGTTGTTGAGCCGTACCGCGACAGGCACACTGCCCGACCTCTCGTACGGCCGCGCTGTATTCGCTTCGCTGTGTCATGTCGACAATATCGTCGATGCCTGTATCAAGGCCGCCGAGTCGGATGCGGTCGGCGGCAAGGCGTACTTCATCGCCGACACCGAGCAGACCAATGTGTGGGAGTTCCTCGGGTCCGTTGCAACGGATCTCGGCTATCGGCCGCCTACGCGGCGACCGAACCCGCGCGTACTCGCGGCCTCAGTGAACGTGATCGAGACCGTCTGGCGCATTCCGGCCGTCGCGACCCGGTGGTCGCCGCCGTTGTCGCGCTACGCCGTCGCGTTGATGACCCGCTCGGCGACCTACGACACCAGCGCCGCGGCACGCGATTTCGGCTACCGGCCGATCGTGGACCGCGACACCGGACTCGCCGGATTCCTCGCCTGGCTCGAAACTCAGGGTGGGGTCGTCGAACTCACCAGAACATTGCGATAGCGTCGCGAACTTTGTCGTCAATGGAGGCAATCATGGGCAACGACAGCGTCTTCCGCCGGCCGATCTCTCCCACCGAGCGGATGTACTTCCCGATGCGGCAATTGGCACCGCCGTTCCTCATGCAGGCGATGATCCACGGGGAAGGGATCATCGACCGAGAGGCCCTGCGCCAGGCAGTGGCCGTGGCGTCCGATGCATGCCCCGGCGCGCGGTTGCGGCGCATGGGTGGCGAGTGGGTCGACAGCGGCATCGCTCCGGCGGTGCGGGTCGTGGACGGCCATACCGTTCAGTACCCCGACCTCGAAACCGATCACGTGCTCACCAGCCCTATCGCGCCCTCTCTCGGAGCAACGGCCGAGGTGGTGTTGCTGACGGCCGAGCCGGTCACACTGCTATTCCGCGCCTTCCACGGGGTCATGGACGGCATGGGCATGGTGCTCTGGATGACCAACGTGCTCAAAGTACTGCGCGGCGAGACACCGGACGCAATGCCGGACCCCGTCGCCGACTACCAGCTGGTAGCCCGGATCGGGACGCCGCCGGGCAAGGCGACACTGCCGCTGCCGAAGTATCGGAGCGCGGTCGGGCGCGGCCGCCAGGAACCGGGGCGACCACGACATCTGCTGCGACACCGGACGATCGACGCGACCGGGTCGGGTGGCGTCGCGCGCGTCGCGGCCATCCTGGCGGAACAGACCGAGGGCCCTTCCCGAATCATGATGCCGGTCGATCTGCGCAGGCACGATCCGCAACTGCGCTCGACCGCGAACCTGGCGCTGCCGCTGTTCCTGGATCTCGAACCCGGCCAGGACTGGACCGTGGCCAAGGCGCAGATCAAGGCCGGTCTTGCGCAACGGCGCGAATTGAACCAGATGGACAACAGCGGTCTGGTGCGGATACCGGACCTCGTCGGCCGGGCGATCCTGCGCACCACGAACTGGCTCGGTTCCCGGTACGGCCGAAATCTGGCCTCCGCCATAGTCTCTCATGTCGGCGCGTTCGACCTCGACGCCCTCTCGCCGCCGGGCTTCCGGCCGACGACCATTCGCGTGGTGCCGCAGCACAGCGTCGCGATGCCATTGCTGTTCGGTCTCGTGGAGTCCGGTGGCAAGACCGAAGTGTCGGTGTCGTGCCGCAACGGCGTCGGCATCGAGGCCCGGCTCGAGGCACTCCTCGACCACATTGTCGCCCGGCTCGAGCAAGAGCTACCGGTCAGGGAAAAGCAGTGATCACCTCGGCTCGCTTCATCATCGCGCGTCCACGCGCGGTGCTCGCCGTCGTTGTCGGGGCAATGCTGCTGTTCGGTGTGCTCGGCACGGGCGCGGCCGACGAGGTCAGCGCGGGCGGATTCACCGACCCGACCAGCGAATCAGCGCTGGTCGATCAGGTGGTTCGCGAACATTTCGGACCGCAGAACCCCGACGTCGTCGCGCTCTACACCGCACCGGAGGGTCACACCCTCGACGACATCGGCCCGCGCATCCAGGAGGCGCTCGGCCGGATCGATCCGACGCTACTGGAGCGCCCGATCCAGTCCTACTGGAGCAGCGTGCCACCGAGCAAAGGGTTCCTGCGCTCCGCCGACGGCAGGAAGGCGCTGGCCGTGGTGTTCACCGCCGGCGACGAAACCCGGCGCGTCCACGCCTACCCCGATATCGAAGCGGGACTGCAGGTTCCTGGGATCCATACCCAACTGTCGGGCTACAGCGCGTTGGCGACCGAAATCAATGGCCAGTCGCAGCACGATCTGGTGGTGGCCGAATCAATTTCGCTACCGATCACGCTGCTGATCCTTGTCCTGCTTTTCGGTGGTGTGGTGGCCGCATCGCTTCCGGTGACCGTCGGGCTGCTCGCGGTACTCGGCTCGATGGGCGCGATTCGTGTGCTCGGCGAGGTCACCGAGGTCAGCACGTTCGCGCTCAATATCGCGTCGCTGCTCGGGCTCGGCATGGCGATCGACTACGGGCTGTTCATGGTGACCCGGTTCCGTGAGGAAGTCGCGGAGGGACACACCGTCGCCGCGGCGATCGAAAGGACCTGCGCCACAGCCGGTCGCACCGTCGCCTTCTCCGCCCTGCTGCTGATCTGTGCCTTCGCAGGCACTTTCATTTATCCCCAGGCGGTGCTGCGGTCGCTCGGATTCGGTGCTATCGCGGCCGTCACACTCGCGGCGGGCTTGTCGCTCACGGTGCTGCCCGCGATGCTGGCGCTGTTCGGCGCTCGGATCGGGCAGACCATACCCGAGCAGCGGACCGAACGATTCTGGGGTCGCGTCGTGGACGGTGTGCTGCGGCGGCCCGGTCTTGTCGCGGTCGCCGTCGGCGCCGTGCTGCTGGTGCTCGCGGGTCCGTTGACGGGAGTGCGGCTCGGCGACATCGATCAGCGTGCCCTGCCTCCCGACAATGAAATGCGCAGTGTGGTAGAAGAACTCACCGCAAATTTCCCGGCGGCGAGCAGTGGCGTCACCGCGGTGCTGCGCGGCCGGGACGGGACTCCGCCGAACGCGGCGGCGGTCGATGCGGCCACCCATGACATCGGCGCGGCCGACGGTGTCGGTCAGGTGTTCCAGGTCGGGCGCGCAGAAGACTTCGTCGTCCTGCACGCTTTCCTGTCCGCCGCAGATCGCAGTGAAGCCGCCGCCGCGACCGTCGAAGCCATACGGAACCTGAATCCTCCAGCGGCGACCACACTTCGCGTCGGTGGCGATACCGCGGCGACCGTCGACAGCGTCGATTCGATCGTGGCAAGGATGCCGTGGATGATCCTGACCATGGTGGCAGCCACTGTGCTGCTGTTGTCGGCCGCGTTCCGCTCGATCGTGCTGCCGTTCAAGGCGGTCGTCATGGCAATTCTCAGCCTCGCCGCAACATTCGGCGTGCTCACCTGGATCTTCTACGACGGCAATCTCGCCGACGTGCTCGACATCAGTCCCGCCCCACTCGCGGCCGGCATGCTGGTGTTGATCATCGCCGTGGTCTTCGGATTGTCCACCGACTATGAGGTTTTCCTGCTCTCCCGCATGGTGGAGGCACACCATGCGGGCGCCGACACCGCCGCCGCCGTTCGCATCGGCACGGTCAAGACTGCCAGGGTGATCACCGCGGCCGCCACCTTGCTCATCCTCGTCACCGGCGCGTTCACCCTCTCGCCACTGACACCGATGCGCTTCCTCGGACTCGGCATGATCATCGCGCTGATCGTGGACGCAACCCTGGTCCGAATGCTGCTGGTCCCGGCGCTGGTCAAGCTGATGGGTCGCGCGAATTGGTGGATGCCCGGAGCGGGTGGACCACCTCGACCGAGCACCATGGTCACCGAACATGTCGAGCAGCCCGCGCCCACGCTGTCCTGATGGCCACTCGCCAACACCGGATCATACCAACGCGGCGAGCACCCGGGTGAGGTGCTCACGTGCCGGGCCACGCACCACGAATCGGGTGAATACTCGGCGCTGTCGGGAGCTCGATGACCAGCTCATCGAGCACGCTGAATAGGACATACGGCGCAGTCGCCCACGGCAACCGCGCCTCCAGGAACCGGTAAGTGGTTCCGCCGGCGGCGAATTCGCCGATCGCCCGCAGCCGCCACTTGTCTGTTTTGCGCCACTCGAACCGGTGATTTCTGTGCTTCGATGGAACCGGCTCGCGATCAGGTGCGTCTTATTGATCAGATGGAGCTAGTGGAAGGGGCGACCGCCATGGCTGCTGACAGTCCGTTCAGTGTGTACATCGAGGACGCGAAGACGGGGGCGCTGAAGGTGCGGATGGCGCCGCAGGCGTTCCTCGACATCGACAGGGCCTGCCGAGACCTGATCATCGACCTGTCCTCGGCCCAGAACGACGCGCGCGCACTCGGCGAGCGCGAGTACTGGGGTCTCGGCGAAGACAACCCTCGGCTGTCGTCGGCGATGGAGCTGGTCCAGCTATTTCGGGAGAAGGCATTCGGCGGGCCCAACAACGCCTATGACACCCTCGGGGACTACATCGCGGCCGCCACCGAGATCCAGACCCTGTTCACCGCCATTCGCGAAGCCTTCGAGCGCACCGACGCCGAGTTCGCCGGGCAGATGCGTGAGATCACCACATGAGGCGCGGCGCCGGTAGCCGGTCGGCCGGGGTCGCGGCGGTCGCGCTCGTGGTGACCGTGCTCGGCGGATGCGGCGGTGAGCCGCGGCCTTCGGCAACGTCGATAACCGCCAGACCATCCTCGGCGGCGCTCGGCGCGCCGACGAGCGGATCGGGGCAGAGCACGTCCTTCGATCCGTGCACCGCACTGACACCGTCGTTCCTGGCATCCCATCAGTGGGACGCGCGTCCCCCTGCCACCAGACAGGAGAGCACCGGCGACGCGCGCTGGAAGGGCTGCCTGTTCGTTGCGCAGAGTGCCTACACATTCCGTGTGCAGACCACCAACGGCACCCTCGCTCGAGTTCGTGAAAAATTTGCCACCGCAACAGATCTGACCATCGCCGGCCGCAGAGCGCTGCGCTATGAAGCCCGCCCCGACGTGCCGGGCGGCTGCACGATCAACGTCGACATGAAGAACGGATCGCTCTACATCCTGGTGGACGACCCGCGCGGACTGCACCCTCGCAAACTCTCCCCCTGCGCCGCCGCCACCGAGATCGCGGAAGCGGTCGTCCCGCTCTTGCCGCCCGGAGGCTGATCGCGGCAGCGCAACCCTGTTCCCGATGGCTTGCCATGTCCCGGGGTCACTATCGTCGTCGAGCATGGCATCACTGTTTCTCCGCCCCGCGGAAACCGACGACGAACCGTTTCTCTGGAGCATGCTGTATGAGGCCTCGCACGCTGCGGAACAGGGCACACCCACCCCCGATGACCTACGTGCGGTTCCGGAACTTGCCCGCTACGTCGAGAAGTGGGGCACCGAGGGCGATCTCGGCGTCGTCGGCGGCGCTTCGGCCGAGCAGCCGCAAGGGGCCGCATGGATTCGCCTGTTCGACAAGGAGAACGCCGGATACGGCTACGTCGCCGACGACATCCCCGAGCTCGCCATCGCCACCAGCCCCGCCGCGCGTGGCACCGGCCTGGGCACCGCGCTGCTGGCCCGCCTCCTCGATGACGCCCGAACCCGCTACGGCGGCATGAGCCTCAGCGTCCGCGCCGACAACCCTGCCCGCCACCTCTACACCCGCCTCGGCTTCGTCGAGGTGGCGGGCTCCGAGATCATCAACCGAGCGGGCACCACCAGCCTGGCGATGCTCCTACGCTTCCGCTGACCCGCGCTGCGTGGTCCGGGGGGTCATGGCGTCGTACTCGGCTCGCGATCGAGCAAGCTGTCGAAACGATGTCAGCACACTGTGCGGTCACGGTCGTATCCAGCTGCGTCGTTGTAAACCTGTTGACTGCCTGCGGCGCGCCAGGGGAGCCTCGACACTGTGAACGAACTTCCGCCGTCCGTCACGCTCGAGGAGCTCAGCGAGGAAAACCTGCGACCGCTGCTCGACGCGGCGGTCGCCGATGCCGACCCGTTCGAGGTGATGGCGGCTGTCGACGGACCACCGGGATGGACACCGCAGCGCAGGCACGCGTTCGTCGAATTCCATCGCGGACGCGCCCTGCATCCCACCCGCCCGAGCGAACGGACCTTTGTCATCACGGTCGACGGCGAGGCGGTCGGAGCTGCCCGGCTCGAACCTCGTGGGAACGACCTGGAGGCGGGAATCTGGATCGGCCGGTCGCACCGCGGCCGCGGAATCGGCAGCATTGTCACCGCGCAGCTACGCAGACTTGCCGCCGAGACCGGCGCGTGCCGAATCACGGCGACGACGACACCGGGCAATATCGCGGCCCGTCGACTCATCGGCACCGGGCTGCGAGCTCGGGTACACGTCGATGGCGACGCGGTCACCGGCGTCTCCGACCTCACTTGACCATCAGCGGAATCCGAGCTTCGGCCTTACCACCGTTTCAGGTCTCGATCGGCGTGATAGGTCCCCGGTGTATGCCCGAGCATCCGGCGGTAGACATCGATGAACGCACTGGTCGACGCCCATCCGCAGCGATGGGCGACCGCCGTCACCGCGACGCCGTCGGCGAGCAGTTGCACCGCCCGATGCAAGCGCAGCTGGGTTCGCCATTGGGGGTAAGTCATGGCGAATTCGGTGCGGAACAACCGGGTGAGGGTTCGTTCGCCTGCACCAACCCGGACACCCAAGTCGGCGAGTGACCACACCACGGAGAGGTCGTCTTCGACCAGCGCGCAAGCTTTCCGGAGCCGCGCATCGGCGGCGGCAGGCAAGCGGAGTTGTTGTTCGGGGCTGCGGCGCAGTTGGTCGAGTAGGACTTGCCGCAGCCGGGCCGCCTCCGCCTCGGGCAGCTGGCCGGAGGTCGAACAGGCGATGATGAGTTCGCGGACCAGCGGGAGTGCCGTGAGTACGGAAGGTGTTGCCCAGCACACCGATTCGTCGGAGGGGAAGCCGACACAGTGGAATCGGGTCGGCCCGTAGAAGTGGTGCTCGTGCCAGCACCCGGCGGGAATCCAGATCGCCCGATCGGCGGGGGCGATCCAGCAGCCTGCCTCGGTGCGTACCTCTGCCACCCCGGCACTCGGATACACGATTTGGTGCTCGGTGTGCCGGTGCCGCTCGATGCGTGATCCCCCGGGGAGGTCGTGGGCCACCGTAGTTCGATCGTCATGGCGGATTATCGACACAACTCGGCATTTTATCGGAAGCCAGCCAGATCGCCTTTCCCTACGCTGACCATCGACAACGAGGGAAATGGTGGTCAGCGATGGTGAATACGCCGGTCGAAGCCGCATCCACCATGCCGGTGGAATCGGCGTGGCAACGGATGCGGTACTGGGTGATCGCGCATGCGGTCGACGACTTCTATCAGGGACTGGTGCCTGCGAGCATCCCGTTCTTCGTACTGGAACGCGACTACAGCTACGCCCAGGCAGCCGGTCTTGCGCTCGCGGCCACATTGGGAAGCGCACTGCCGCAACCGATCCTCGGCCTGCTGGCCGATCGACGGCGGATCCTGTGGCTTGCGCCTGTCGGCGTCGTGACCGCGGGCCTCGGTGCGGGACTCGCAGGCCTCGCACCCACCTATCCGCTGGTGTGGGCGTTACTCCTGCTCTCGGGGATCGGCGTCGCCGCATTCCATCCCGCGGCCGGGCGCGACGCGCGCCGCGACGCGGGGCACAGCGCGATGGCGATGAGCCTCTTCGCGGCCGGCGGCAGCGTCGGGTTCTTCCTGGCACCGGCTTTGGCGACGCCAGCGCTGGTCTCGCTCGGTGTCGGCGCCACCGCGCTCTTCATTCCGCCCGCTGTGTTGATGGGGTTCGTGCTGTGGCGCTACCAGCACCGTCGAATCCAAAATACCGTTGTGCAGCCCAGGATCGATGGCCACGACCGGTGGGTGCCGTTCTTTCTGCTCACCGGGGTCGAGTTGGTCCGGTCTGTCATCTATGCCGGGATGAACACCTTCATCGCGCTGTACTGGATCAACCACCTTGGTTCCTCGCACACCCTCGGCGGCGCCGCCTTGGCCGCGTTCCTCGGCGGCGGTGTCGCGGGCACGCTACTCGGTGGACGCATCGCCGACCGTGTCGGAATGCTGCGCACCATCCGAATCGGTAGTGTCGCTGCCCTTCCCGCACTGGCCGCGCTCCGCCTGATTCCGAATGCCGAACTCGGACTCCTGTTCGCGGTGCTTGCGGGCGTCACTGTCAATATTCCTTTTGCCGTGCTGGTCAAGCTCGGACAGGACTACCTGCCGACCCGCCCGGGAACCGCCGCCGGGGTCACCCTCGGGCTCGCGGTCAGTGCGGGCGGACTGTTCGTCCCAGTCCTCGGCGTCATCGCGGACAAGCAAGGCCCGGCAGCCGCGCTGACGACCCTGTGCGCCATTCCCGTCGCCGGGGTCGTCCTCGGATTTCTACTTCCCCAACCCGCCGCGCCCGCAGCATCACCACGGAACTGATCTACCGACCCCCACGCTCGGTGACTTTCCACACCGCGTATCGCTCCTTCATGCAGCTGGCGCAGGGGCGATAGCCTGCGCCGATGGCGGTGTCTTCGTCGGCGAAGAAGACGCGATGGGGGTGGTAATGGCCACGGGTGAGGGCGCGCAGAGCGGCGGGACAGTCCAGACGGCCGTAGATCTTGCTGCGGCGGTGACCGCCGAACCGGCCCGGTACCGCCGTGCGGTACGGGCGGCCGTCGGCGTCGATGAGCGTGTACATCCGCTCGGACATGGTGTGGGACTTGACTATTCGGCGTCGTGCAGGACCAGGCCGAGGGTGTGGCGGATGCCGGTGCGGATACGACTGACGCCATGGCGCATGGGGGCTCTCGACCATCCTCGGGCGCTCGGGGTAGGGCGGTCGCGGGTAGTGAAGATCAAGCCGTGGCCCTGTTCCAGCACTGTGACAGTGCCTTTCGACTGGGCGCGCGGGCGCTGCTCGACGAGGAGGAACTCGCCTCCGGTGTGGTCGACGCGCGGGCGGTCCAGGCCGATCACCACCTGAAGCGGAAACACCAGATCGCCATAGAGGTCGCGGTGCAGGGCATTCCAGTCACCGCTGGTGTAGCGCAACAGGATCGGTGTCGGTCTGGTCTGTCCTGAAGCGTGGCAGGCGTCCAGCCAGTCCGCGAAGTCGTCCGGCCACGGTGCGTGGTCGCCGAGACGTGCCGCCCAGGTTCGGGCGATGGGCAATAGTTTGCGGTAGAAGGCCGCGCGCAAGGCGGTGATCGGCTCCGGAACCGGATTCCCGAAGTACCGGTAGGTGCCCTCGCCGAATCGATGGCGCGCCATATCGATGGTCGAGCGGAACCGAGCGCGCTCGTCCCACATCGATACGAACTCGGCGCATTCGCCGGGGGTGAGCAACGGTCCGGTCTGCGCGCTGCCATGCGCATCGATCTCGGCGGTGAGCTCGGCCCACTGTTGCGCGTCGACCCGATCGGACAGTGAAGTAATGGTTTTCGATGCAGTCATCGAATTCTCCTTCTTTTCTGCACGACGCCCCTACGCGGTCCGTCGGGCGTCCACCGGTCGACCGAACTCGGCACTGGCACGGACGTCCGAGGCCGACGCTCGACGACCTATGCTGCTTCGAGGCTGAGCAGGGTGTTCTTGGCTGCGGTGCCGCCGACGTACTGCCCGATGGTGCCGTCGCTGCGCACGACGCGGTGGCACGGGATGACCACCGGGAGGGGATTGTGCGCGCAGGCGGAGCCGACGGCCCGGACAGCGCGCGGGTTGCCGACGGCGGCGGCAACGGCGGCATAGCTTTCACGACGGCCGTAACCGATGTCTCGCAGGTGCTGGATGACCTGACGACGGAAGCCGCCGGTGAGCTGTAGGTCGAGCGTGAGGTCGAATTGTGTTCGGGCGCCGGTGAAGTACTCGTCGATCTCCCTTGCCGCGGCGTCCAGGCGCGTGGGTGCGGCGAGGACTCGTGGACTGACTCGCTCGGCGAGGGTAGCGAGGACGGTGTCGTGGTCCTCGTTCGGATAGGCGACGCGGACCAGGCCTGCGGGGGTAGCCGCGAGCAGCAGAGTGCCGACGGGTGTGTCGAGTGTGCGGTAGGCGACGTCGAGCAGGCCGGCGGACTGCGCCTCGGCCGCCAGGCGACGATGCAAGGCGGACAGGAGGTCGGCGCTGCCGGGGGTCAGCCCGTCGAAGAGGGGGTCCCCGCGGTCGATGGTGGCCATCATGATCGATCCTTCGGGTAGAGCTTGCGTAAGGATTTCAGCCCGTCGGCGGCGGCGCGGCGAGCTGCGTCGGTGGAATTGCCCAGCAGCTGGGCGATTTCGGCGTGCGGCAGGCCTGCCAGGTAGTGGTAGGCGACTGCTTGGCGCTGCTTGGTCGGCAGCGCCGCGAGTGCGGCCCACAGATCGGGGTCGTAACCGGCCGGGTCGGCGTTGGGGGCCGGGCGCTCGGGCAGAGTGTCGGCCGGGACTGGCGCGCGGGCCAGCGCTCGCCCGACATCGATGGCGCGCCGATGCGCGACGGTGACCAGCCACGCCTCGATGTTCGTCCCCGGGTCGAGGTCAGGATAGGCACGCAATGCCGACAGGAAGGTCTCCGACCATGCGTCGGCGGCATCGGTCGGACCGAGGACCGCCCGACACACGCGCAACACCATCGGGCCGTATTCGGCTACGACTTCCTCGAACGGAGGCAAACTCACACTGGGTAGACGGTGGCCGGTGGGAAAGCGTGAGATTCCGAGGTCAGGAGCTCACGGATGCCCCCGCGGACGATCATGCGGGCACCACGGAACTGCGCGAGAGACCGCTGGCGCGCAGCACGCGGCGGGCGATACCGGCGCGAATGGAGTCGTCGGTGCCGATGATCCGCACGTGTTGGCGGGCCCTGGTCACGGCCGTGTACAGCAGTTCCCTGGTCAGCAGGGTGGATTCGGGTTCGGGCAGCACGACCGAGACCGTGTCGTACTGGCTGCCCTGGCTGCGGTGGATGGTCATGGCGAAGACCGTCACCACCGCCGGGAATTGCGTGGGGTGCACGAGGTAGGGCTCGCTGCCGCGTTGCAGTGCCGCGCGCAGGGAACCGTCGGGCATGCGGACGATCACGCCGGTGTCGCCGTTGTAGATGCGAGCCTCGTGGTCGTTGGCGGTGACCAGCAGGGGCTGCCCGGGATACCAGGGAGCCTGATAGGTGTCGGGACCCGCGCCGCCCCCGGCTGCCCATTCGGCGGCCATGCGGTCCCAGCGTTCGACACCGAACGGGCCTTGTCGGTGCGCGCACAGGAGTCGATGGGATTCGAGGGCCTGCAGTGCGCCCGCCGCGTCACCGTCGAGTGCGGCCGCGGTGACCTCTCGTGCGGCCCGGACTATATCGGCGCGGACCGCCGCCGTGTTGTCGGGTGCACTCAGCGAGAGTTCCCGGCCGCCCGCACGCAACAACTCGAGCGCTGTGTCGGCGTCGCCCGCGCGGATCGCGACGGCGAGTTCGGCGATCTTTCCACCGAAGCGGCGACCACGGGTCAGGCGCACGATGCCGCCCTGCAGCCGGGTTCGCTCCAGGCTGGTCAGCGCTTCCGGATTATCCTCGGCCGCAGTGGATTCCAGCGAATCCGTGCCGAGCACCGTGTCCAGTACCGGATTCGGTTCGCCGACAACGGGTCCCGCCACCAAGTCGGCGAGGACGGCGCCCGCATCGACCGAGGCGAGCTGATCCGGGTCGCCCACCAGCACCAGCCTGGTATCCGGGCGCAGCGCGGCAAGCAGTCTGCTCATCATCGTCAGTGACACCATCGAGGTCTCGTCGACGACGATCACGTCGTAGGGCAGCCGGTTGAATTCGTGAAACCGGAACCTGGTGGTGCGGCCGCGCTGCCAGCCCAGCAGCCGGTGCAGGGTGGCGGCGGTGAGTTCCGGCAGGTCGAGCGCGTCGGCCTGCTCGCGCACCGCTTCCTGCAGGCGCGCAGCCGCTTTGCCGGTGGGTGCTGCCATGGCGATCCGGAGCGCGGGCAGTTTCGGATTCGCCCGCTGATGTGCATCGAGCAACGCCAGGATCCTGGCGATGGTGTGGGTCTTGCCGGTGCCGGGCCCGCCCGCGACCACGGTCGTCCAGTGCGTCGCGGCGAGCGCAGCGGCCAACCGCTGCCGGTCCGGGGCCGCACCGACCGACAGCTCGAAGAGTCGGTCCAGCTCACGCCGCACGATGGCCGGATCGACGACCGGATGATCACTCGAACGCTCGGTGAGCACCCGCCGAATGGTCTGCTCCTGCTGGTAATACCGGTCCAGGTACAACAGCGGACCCACATCGCTGCTGCGCTGCGCGTCGACAAGCCGCAAGGGCTGCAACGGACCCGCCGGTCCACCGCACACCAGCGGACTCACCCGCAACGCCGCGACAACGGAATCGATCTCAGGCCACGGCAACGTCGCGGGATCGACACCCGCTCCGGCATCCCAGGTTTCGTCGGCATCCACGCCGATCTCCCGCATCCGATGCAACTCCAGACACACCGACCCGGACCGCACCGCCCGCACCGCGAGCGCCGCTGCGAACAACACCTCCTCCGACGACTCCCGCCCCATCCGTCCCAACCGCAGCGCCACGTGCACGTCGGCCGCCGAAAGCACCCCCGCTTCATTGAAGGTCCGCAACAACCCGGTCCCCCGCTGCGCCAACTGAATCGATGTCATCGCCCCGCCTTCCCCTTCGACATCGCCGGGCGGTCGCACTCAGTGCGCAATACCGCCGACGAATCCGTACACGGAGCATCCACCTGCGCACGTACGACAGCCGCACACATCTGCACCGCGCCTACCCACACGAAGTGGCCGCGCGCCCATTGAATCGCCATCTGCGAATTCGCCTGCGGGACAGCCACTTGCGTAGAGGGCGGGGTGGGCGGCGCCGAGCGGTCGCGCTCCTCGCAACCGGTCACCCACGAATTGGCGGGTGCGGAGTCCCATCGCGTGCAATGGACGGTAGTCGCCCTCATCGGCCGGACTCGCCGGCGAGCAGAGCGGAGAGGGCGATGATCAGTTCGGTCGGTGGGTTCCAGTCGAAGACGCCGCAACCCGAGGGGGTTTCGGGGCCGATCATGCCGCGGACGAAGAGGTAGCGGGCGCCGCCGAGATGGTGGACCGGGTCGTAGGTGGGCAAGCGCCAGCGTAGGTAGCGGTGCAGCGCTGCCGAATAGAGCAGCGCCTGCAGGGGGTAGTGGGAGCGCAGCATTTCCGCGGCCATCCGGTCGTGGGTGTAATGATCGACGGTGAGGTCGCCGGAGCCGAGGCGGTTGGTTTTGTAGTCGACGATGACGAATCGCGGTTCGGCGCCAGGTGATTCGGTGACGCGCAGCACAGCGTCGATGCTGCCGGTGAGGTAGCCGCGCAGGGGGACGTCGTCCAGTGCTGCCAATTGGTCTGCGTAGGAGCCGAAGTCGTCATCGGACGGAAGGTGCTCACGCAGCAGGTCGGCGATGCGACCCAGCGTAGCCGCGTGCGCGCAGGGGGCGTCGCCGCCGGACAAGGGAAGCTCGAATTCGAGCTCGTTCAGCTTGTCTGGTCCGCAGATGTCGGCAAGACAACCGAATCCGAGTGGCGTGCGCAGCACCGCCAGCAATGCGGTACCCAGGATTTCGGGATCCGCCTCTGCCATCAATTCCTCGGTCGCCGCACGGCAGCGACTGTGCACCTCGGTGGCCAGGTCAGCCGCGTCGGTATCGATCAGCTCGAGTACGCCGTGCACGAGGGTGCCGAACTCTGCTCCGTAGGGCAGGGCGTTCATCAGCGACGCGACCCCCGCTACCGGCGGGTCGGTCTCCTCCAGCACCGGTGCGCTCGGTTCGTCGGCCGGACCTCGCTCGTCCTCGGGTTCGGACTCTGCGACAGCCGCATCGTGGGCGCCTGCGGTCAACGCCGAGTACGAGGTGCGCCGCCATTGCTGATCCATAACGCGGGAAAACTGCGCGGCCGCAAGCGCTCCGGTCGCGGATTCGCTGCGCACCCGCCGGATCTCGACGGCGTCGAACCCTTCGACACCCGTCACCGAAATCGCCGCGGCCGAGCCCGCACCCCATGCCGAAAGCAGTTGTACCGCAGCAGCATCCGCGGGCACGGCGGCGCGGCCGGGAACAATATCGCCGCCGTCGGGGCGGCCGAGGATCATCCGGTGCAACGGCGAAGCCGCCGTGGTGATCGCCGGAGCCCACCAGGTGACGATCTGGCACATCGCCCGGGTGAGGGCGACATACAGCAGGCGCAGTTCCTCACCCGCTTCCTCGGTCTCACTGCGCAGCTTGCGTTCGGCGTACCCGGCGGCGTCCTGGCCGCCGACATCCAGCACGCGGGCGCCGTGGTCGTCGTGATACAGCAGGGTCGCCGGATAAGGGTTCTTCGCGTTGTCCCACGCGAAGGGCAGGTAGACGATGGGGAATTCGAGGCCCTTGCTTGCATGCACCGTGGCGATCTGCACCGCCGCCGCATCCCGATCGAGCCTGCGGCTGCGATCGGCCACCGACCCGGACGCGGGATCGCGCACCCGGTCGGCAAGCCAGCGGGTCAGCGCTGTCAACCCGAGGCCTTCGGTCAACGCCACCTGATCGAGCAACTGCGCGATGTGCCGCAGATCGGTCAGCTGCCGCTCGCCGTTCTCGATCGTCAGCAGTCGCGGTGCCAGATTCGCTTCGGCGGACAGCTTCTCGAACACCGCTGCGAAACCGGCCCGCACGAACAACCGCGCAGACTCACGCAGCTGCGAACTGATCCGACCCACCAGATCGGCTCCGCCGCTGTCGATTTCGACGGCAGTAATCCCGAGCAGAGGTGTGCACGCGGCCAACCGCACCCGATCGGACCGATGTGGCTGTTCGAGCGCACGCAGCAACCAGAGCCAATCGGTGGCGCTGCTCGTCGCGAACACACTGGTGCCGCCTGCGAGAACGGAAGCGACTCCCACACGATCCAGAGCCGCCCGCACCACATCGATCTGAGACCTGGTGCGCACCAGCACCGCAATGTCGCCGGGCCCGATCGGCCTGCGCACCACGCCTGGAACGCCGACCGCGCCATCCGAGGTGATACCAGCGGCGGCGCTCGGTTCGACCGTGGCACTCGCGCCGCGCGAGTTGGCCGCGGCTGGTGGTCCTGCCTGCACTTCGACCAGGACCCCCGATTCCAGCAGCCCGACGATGTCGGCTGCCAAGTCTTCGGCGACCTTGGCGCGCATGCGGCCGACGGCAGGGAAGCCCGACTTGTTCAGTGGCCCTGCACCGGTGCGGGGCAAACAGCGCAGACGCAACGGTGTGATGAGATCTCCGGGGCCCGACAGCCGGGACCACGGCCGGGTGGCGGCCACCGGGTAGACGGCGATTTCCTTGTGGCCCAACGCCGCTCCGCCGTGCAGGTGATCGAGGGCCGCCAGTAGGCCTGCGTCGCTGCGCCAGTTGGTGGTGAGTTCTTTACGGGTGTCGGCGTGTTGGACGGCGTCGAGATAGCTGAGCACCTCCGCGCCACGGAAGGCGTAGATGGCCTGTTTGGGGTCGCCGACCAGAACCAGGGTCGAGTGGCCGTGGAAGGCGAGGCGCAGGATGTCCCATTGCAGCGGGTCGGTGTCCTGGAACTCGTCGACGAGGGCGACTCGATAGCGATTGCGAATGCGGCGGCAGGCGCGCGGACCGTGCGTGGGATCGGCGAGGACGTCGTGCAGCAGCACCAGTAGATCGTCGAAATCGCGCAGACCGGCCAGGCGCTTTCGGCGTTCGGTCTCGGCGCGGACAGCGGTCGCGAAGCCGACCCGCTCCCCCGCGGCGCCGTCGCCCTTCGGGACGAGCACCGCGTGCCGGTCGCCGACGGCGGCCAGCGCCAGCGTGTGCGCCTCCTTCAAGGAGAACGGCGGTTCGGCGCGGGCGTACCGGTTCAGGAACAGATCGTCGGCGACGGTCCCCACCAGGTCGTCGACGGTCTCCACCAGACGCGAACCGGGGTCGTGCTCACCGGCCAACCCGAGCTCGTCCAGCATGCGCTGGCAGAAGCTGTGCGTCGTGGCGATGGTCCCCGCATCGAAATCCGAGAGCGCCGTGAGCAATCGATTGCGACGTGTGCCCACCTCACTCGAATCTGCCTGGGCAACAAGGCGAATCAGCTCATCGGAGTGCGTCCGCGCCCGCTCTGGATCGGCCAGCGCCGCGGCAACCGCTACGAACCGATCCCGGGTGCGTTCCCGAAGCTCCTGCGTCGCAGCCCGACTGAACGTCACCAGCAACAGCTGCGAGACATCGATCCCGGCCTCCGCCACATACCGCACCGCGAGACCGACGATCGCGTGTGTCTTACCGGTCCCCGCACTCGCCTCCAACACCGTGGTACCGGTCGGCAACGGCCCATTCGGATCGAACCGGTCGGCTGCCGCCATCTCCGGGATGGCGAACGCCGTGTCCTGAACGGTCACGCCCACCACCCACTTCCGCTGTCCGACAACGACCCCGACGGTCGCGTATCCGAACCTCGGCTACCACCCGGCCACCCAGGATTCGCCACCATCGTCACCCGCCCGGCCCCGCTCCCCCGACATGCCACGCCGACAACCCCCGGAAAACATGCCACCCCATGATGCGAAACGAGGACCAGGGTCACGGCTGGCCCTGGCTTTCGGCGGCCAGCAGCGGTGCCCACATACGGCGGGCCAGGGCACCGAAGCGGGTGATTTCGCCGGGTTCGCCGGGAGGTTCGGGGGCTTCGGTGAGGTGTTCGAGGCGGGGGGCGGGTCCCCAGACATAGCGGAGGTGGCGGTCGGTGTGGTCGCCGAAGGGGCCCGGACCGTTGGGGCCGCCGTTGAATTCGCGTTCTGCGGCGGCACACGCTTCCTCGACGGTGGAGCCGCGGAAGCGGCGGTCGGCGTAGGCGGCGGTGGCTCCCGGGGCGATCGGGAGAGGTTCGGTGAGGCCGGCGTCGCGCAGTTTCACCAGTTCTCGCAGCACCGTCAGCGCGGCAGGCGCGTCGGGGGCGGTGAGCACGGAACGCCATGCGGGGCGGCCGAATTGGCCGCGGCCGGTGGTCACCGCGTGCCACGAGCGGTCCTCGGTGACCGCCAGTGCCAGCAGCGACACCCATGCAGCGATGCGGTGTTTCGGTGCGAGCCGGGAGAACGTGGTGCGGACCAGGGTTTCGCCACGCACCTCCGGCACTGTCCCGGTGAGCCTGCGGCCGTTGCCGAGATCGATCGCGATGTCGACAGCGCGCGCCGATCCCTGATATTCGGGCAGCGATGCGCGGACCAGTTTGTCGACGGTGTTCTCGACCTCGTCGAGAACAGCGGCGCCGAAACCGAACGGTGGCAGCGTGCCGCGCCGCCACTCCGCAGCACGAAGACCGGCCGGATCCGCGCCGGTCAGCCGGGCGGCAAGCAGGCGTTCGCCCAGTTCCCATTTCGCGAGTCCGTCGAGTTCGATGGGCAGCCGATCGGCGATGTCCTCGTCGTGCTCGGGCACGCGCAGGCCCAGACGCTGCCACAGGAACGCGCGGATCGGGTGTTCGACAAACGAAATCAGGTCCGCGAGTGCGACATCGGTGAAATCGACCGCAGGCAGCGGTCCGGCGAGGAACGCCGGGCGCGGCTGCGCGGCACCGCCTGCGGCCTGCGCGCCGGCCAAGGCGACCGTGTCGAAGCTGAAAGGCTGCTCCGCCAGAAAGTTACGTCGATCGAAGGCCTGCAGTGGATGCCGGGTCACCACTGACGACATGCCGTCGGCGCCGACATACACCCGAATCGCGTCGAGCAGTTCGGCAACCGGAATCGCGGGGGGCCGGTGCGCACCGGTAACCGGGTCGGCGCCGGTGTGGAACACCAGCAACCGCTCGCGTGCCGCCATGATCGCGTCCAACAGCAGCTGCCGGTCTTCGCTGCGCGGATCCCGTTCGCCGAGTAGTGGATTACGGGCAAGCACGTCGTCGCCGTCGACGCCGCTGGTCCGCGGGAACACCTCATCGTCCAGGCCGAGCAGCACCACAACGCGGTGCGGGACCGACCGCATCGGCACCAAGGTGCAGACCGTCAGCTCACCGGTGCGGAAATTGGCACGCGTCGGCCGGGCCGCGAGCCGTCCGGCCAGCAGCACGCCGATATCGGCCAGCCGCAGCGGCACACCGCCGGCATGCTCGGTGGCGGCGGCCAGCTCGCGACGCGCCTCGGTACGCACCCACGCCTGGCTGTCGGGCACATCGGTGAGCAAATCGAGGCAGCGACCGAGCACCGTCGCCCATTCGTGGGCGGGTCGAGGCCCGCGCAGGTCGCGCAGACAGACGGCGAGCCGGTCGATGAATTCCGCGAACCGGCCCGCGAGATCGACGTCGTTGCTGTCCACGTCGTCCAGCGGCAGCGCCAGATCCAGCCAGTCCTCCGATGATTCGTCCGCGGTGACGCCGAGCAGGATCCGGTCCACCGCGCTGTTGAGGGTGTTCTGCGCGAAGTCGGCAAGCCCGAACGCCTGCCGCTGCCGCTGCCCGATCCCCCACCGCGCTCCCGATTCCGCCGCCCACTCGCGCAACCGCTCGATATCATCGTCGTCGAATCCGCAACGGCGCCGGACGGTTTCGGAGGCGGCCAAGTCCAGCACCTGAGTCACCGTCACCCGCCCGTCGGCCAGTTCGAGCAGCACCCCGATCACCGCGAGCAGCGGATTGGTGACCCCGCGCCCGCGATCGGCGAGCCGCACCCGCAACCGGTGCGCTGGATGTGCCGAATCCACAACCGCCTCACCCGAACCCGACGTCCGCTGCCCGAACGCGGCCCGAACCAATGGCGCATACGCCTCGACTTCGGGGCACATGATCAGCACGTCGCGCGGCTCCAAGGTGGGATCGGACGCGAACACCCCGAGCAAGCATTCCCGCAGCACCTCCACCTGACGTGCGGGGCCGTGGCACGCATGCACCTGGATGCTGCCGTCGCCGGTGACACCGAGACCCGAGGTCGGTGGCCAGACATCATCACGAATCCCGGCCTGCATCGCACTCAATAATGTCAGTGGTGCGGTGTCCTCCGGGTGGTGGACATCGGTGGCGACGACGCCGGCCACCCGCTGCTGGAGTTCACGCACGTCGCGTGCGAGCCCCGCCAGCAGCGGATGCCGAGTGACCGTCGCGCCGACATCGTCGACGCGGGCAACGGCAGCCGGCCGCCCGGCCAGTTGCGACCACATGGCCGGACTGGGGTGGGCCAGCCACAGATGAATGTCGCGCCCGGCGGCCAGTGCCGACAGCACCGCGAGCTGATCGCTCGGCAACCTGGTCACGCCGAACAGCGACAGCCGGACCGGAAGATCGACCAGTTCGGGCTGCGCACGCAACCGGTCGCACGCGGCCGCAAGACGCTCGGCGGGGCTGAGCTCACCGACCTCGGCCCGCAACCGGCGCCACAGCGCCGGCTGCCACACCAGATCGTCGGGCACCGGATCGCCGGCGCCGTCGGTGTCGGCACCCGCCGCCCACTCCGTGATGAGCGCCGGGCGCTGTGCGGCGTAACTGTCGAACAGTGCGGCCAAGTGCGCGGCGGTGGCGTAGCGGCGGCCCACGCGATGTTCGCCTCCGACGGGATCGTTGGCACCCAGGTGCCGGGCAAGCACCGCCGACCACGGTTCGGACAGCGACGCGTCGATCACCCGCAGCAACGTCCACACCACACGCTCGGACGCCCACGGATCGTCCTCGGGTCGCACTCCGCTCGCTGCGGCAAGCGACGCGGCGACCAGCGCGGCAGGCGACGGGAATTCGATATTCGCCGCGACACCATCGGTCCGCGCCGATCCGCCGACGCCGAGCACCGTCGACAACCGCTGTGTCAGCCAGCGCTCCACCCCTTTGGCGGGCACCGCGACCACCTCCGCGGCGAACGGATCGGGCAGCGGCACGGCCAGCATCGCAGCCAGCGAATCCGCCAGGGCGTCGGAGCGCTCGGCACGGTGGATGTGCAGCGGCATCTGCGCCCTCTCGTCGGGTCCGGATTCTGTGTCGAAACGCCTCGGGCTTCGTGCACGTTTATACGCCCAGCGATCGGTACGCAATTTCGGCACCCCAGTGGCCCGAGAGTGAAATAAGCCACACACGAACGATTTACTTCGTCGTGTCACCTCGGATCGAGTGCCTCGATGTGCAACAGTGCTCAACCGGGGAGGAACGGGAGACTGCACGAAAGGCTGGTTCGCGTTTCATGGTTGCGATGGTGATTCCCCTTGTTCCGAGAGGCGGGTTCACAGTCCGCCGAGTCGGAGACAGATGGGAGCTGGTCAACTCGCGCTCATATGGCCGCACCTGTGTCTTACATTCCTGGCCACGCGATAGTCACTCCGAGGCCTTCGCGCACTGCTACCGGCTCAACGGACGAACCGTCGAGGAATTGCGCGCAGCTTTCCGCTGATCGACCCGCTGCGAAAGACACTGCAAGGCAAGCGCGCAACGTTCGCAGTAGCACAGTCGCCAGCCCAGCTCAAGACGTGCGCCCAGCGCGCCGATGTGCCATCGTGTTCCCTCGTGCGTTACCCCTTGGCCGTCACCCGGGCCGTTCCCCGCGTGGCCGCATCAACCTGTGTCCTTGCTGCCGCGGCGATCTTGATACCGAGCGTACCTGCGCTGTTACCGATCGCGAACGCCGCGCCGCCCGCGCATATGCAAGGCTGCCTGCCCGGCTTCGACTGCGATATGAGCAACCGGATCGCGGCCGTGGACGCCTACCTGAGCGGTCGGCCCGGCGTCACCGGCTACGTGGTTCGCGATCGGGTCAGCGGCGGGGTGTACGCGAACGAGAATGCCGAGAACTCGGTCTGGACCGCCTCGACCATCAAGCTCGCGATTGCCGAGGACCTGCTCAATCGCGCGCGGGTCGGCGCGATCGACCTCACGCCGGGCGATCGCGGACTGATGGAGTCGATGCTGGCGACCTCCAACGACGCCGCCGCCGATTTCCTCTGGAACAAGTACGCGGGCTTCGACCGGATGGCCTACAACAATGCCTTCCGCGCCAACGGCATGGTTACCCTCGTCCCGCTACCAACAACCACCGCGTTGTTCCCGGACTGGTCCTTCCAGAAGTGCACGGCCGCCGACCTGGACCGGTTGATGGACAACATTTTCACGCGTATGCATCCCGACGACCGCAGCTATCTCTTCGACCGGATGCGCTCGGTGGACATGAACCAGCACTGGGGTGTGTGGGGCGCAGGTCCGAAGATGCAACCGGGGCTGAAGAACGGCTGGTCTGCCGAGCAGGGTGGCTGGGTGGTGAATTCGGTCGGCTTCGCAGGCCCCGGCGAGCGCTACACCCTGGCGATCATGAGTTCGCTCGGCGACGCCGGCGGCTACACCGAGGGCGCCGAGACCGACACCAAGGTTGCGGAGCTCCTTTTCTCCGGGCGTTGACCACCCCAACCGCGCAGCAGCCGAGGACTGCTGCTGCGCGGTCCCGTCACAGGCGGCGTAGGTCGACCGGAGCGCCGTCTCTCGGAAACGGAATGGTCGAGAAACCCCAGGGCATTCGATAGTCCTCGGGGATCGTCCACTCGTATGCGCGCACCAGTGCGGCGATGATCGTTTTCACCTCGAACGTGCCGAAGTGCATGCCGATGCACTTGTGTGCGCCCGCACCGAACGGCAGCCAGGCGAGGCGGTGCGACTTGTCTTCCCTGCGATGTTCGGCAAAACGCTCGGGGTCGAACCGCTCGGGCCTCGTCCACAGCTCCGGCAGCATATGGTTGACGCTGTAGGCGAGATCGCAGGGCGTGCCCGCCGGAATGTAGCGGCCCGCGATTTCGGTGTCGCGCACCGCCCGCCGCACCAGACCGGGCACCGGCGGCACCAACCGCAGACTCTCCTTGATCACCAGGTCGAGGTCGTGCATCCGGTCCAGATCCGCGATCGTCGGTGCGGCACTGCCGGTTTCGTGATCGATGGCCGACACTTCGGCACGCACACGCTGCTGCCATTGCGGATGTTTACCCAGGTAGTAGGCGACCGCTGTGGCCGTCGTCGTGGTGGTGTCGTGGGCGGCCATGATCAGGAAGATCATGTGGTTCACCACATCGGCGTCGCTGAATTCCGCACCGTCCTCGGTGCGCGCATGGCACAGACCAGAGAAGAAGTCCGGTGATTCGGTGCGCCGCTTCTGCGGCAGCATCGCCGTGAAGTAGTCCTCCAGCACCTTGCGGCCCTGCAGACCCGCACGCCAATGCCCGCCGGGGACCGGATGACGGATGATCGAGAGCCCGGCGTGCGTGCAGTCGAGGAAGGCACCCAGCAGCATGCGACGTTGGGCGCCGACGTCGACGGCCATGAAGGTCTCCCCCGCGATCTCGAGGGTCAGTTCCTTGATCGTCGGGTACAGCTTGATTGTCCTGCGGGTCTCGCCGTGCGGAACCCAGCGCCCGATTGCCTCGCCGGCCACCGGCGTCAGCGCGGTCAGATGGGCCTCCAGCCGGTCCCTGGTGAACGCCTGCTGCATGATCCGGCGATGGAACATGTGCTCCTCGAATTCGAGCAGCAGCAGACCGCGCCTGAAGAACGGGCCGATGAAGTAGTCCCACCCCTGACCGAAATCGCGGCGGCGCCTGCCGAGCACCTCGTCGATCGCATCGGGTCCGCAGACCAGCACCCGATCGATACCGAGGGAGCTGTTGAGTGACACGGGGCCGTAGCGGCGATAGCGGTTCATCATCTCCGCCGGACCCCAGCGCAGATAATGCAGTCCGCGCCCGAAATAGGGCAGACCCGCGTCGCCGTCGACCGCGGTGGTCGCGCTGCCGCGGGGCGGTGAGGCAAGGACTCTGCGGCGCTCCGGAACGCATCGCAATGCGCGATCGATGAGGTGCCCATCAGGGATATCGATCAACGAAGCATTCTCGGATTCAGGCTGTGCGCTGGGCTTTCGGCCGACGACACGGTCGCGGGCAACCATGGCAAACCTCCCTGAACGACAGCATCTATCGTATTCTCTTTCTCACATTCATTCGGTCGGTTCGCCCCATCAACGCTCCACCCGGCGGATCGGCGGCAGGGTGGTATCGCTTCGCAGCACAGCAGGAACCGGGATCTCGCCGTGACGGTCGAGTCGGCGCCGACTACCGTAAGGCGGGTCAACAACGTTCGTGGGGCCAAGCCCAGGTCTGTCGAGGAGCAGGACGATGAGCACTGAGTCTGTCGAGAACCGTCGTCATCGGGTGGTGGTTATCGGCTCCGGCTTCGGCGGCTTGTTCGGAACCAAGCACCTCAAGCACGCCGATGTGGACGTCACCCTGATCTCCAAGACCTCCACCCACCTCTTCCAGCCCCTGCTCTACCAGGTGGCCACCGGCATCCTCTCGGTGGGCGAAATCGCGCCGGCCACCCGCCTGGTCCTGCGCAAGCAGAAGAACGCGCAGGTGCTGCTCGGCGATGTCATCGATATCGACCTGCAGGCCAAGACGGTGACCTCGCAACTGCTCAACCAGAACACCGTCACCGAGTTCGACAGTCTGATCGTGGCGACCGGAGCGCAGCAGTCCTACTTCGGCAACGACAAGTTCGCCACCTACGCGCCGGGCATGAAGACCATCGATGACGCACTCGAGCTACGCGCGCGCATCCTGGGCGCGTTCGAAGGGGCCGAACTGGCCACCACGCAGGAAATGCGGGACCGGCTGCTCACCTTCGTAGTTGTGGGCGCCGGACCCACCGGTGTCGAATTGGCGGGCCAGATCGCCGAACTCTCCGATCGCACGCTCGAAGGCACGTTCCACAACATCGATCCGCGTGACGCGCGAGTCGTCCTGCTCGAAGGCGCGGGCGCGGTGCTCGGCCCGATGGGCCCGAAGCTGGGCGGCAAGGCGCAGCGGCGGCTCGAGAAGATGGGCGTCGAGATCCAGCTCAATGCCATGGTGACCGATATCGACGCGCACGGCGTCACGGTGAAGGACTCCGACGGCACCGTTCGCCGCATCGAGTCCTCCTGCAAGGTGTGGTCGGCCGGCGTCCAGGGCAGCCCGCTCGGCAAGATGCTCGCCGAACAGTCCGAGGGCACCCAGGTCGATCGCGCCGGGCGGGTCATCGTCGAACCCGACCTCACCATCAAGGGCTACCCGAACGTTTTCGTCGTCGGCGACCTGATGTCGGTGCCGGACGTGCCCGGCATGGCGCAGGGCGCGATCCAGGGTTCGACCTATGCGGCCAAGCAGATCAAGGCCGGCCTGAAAGGCCAAGCGCCGCAGGATCGCAAGCCGTTCAAGTACTTCAACAAGGGCAGCATGGCGACAGTGTCGCGGTTCAGCGCCGTCTGCCAGATCGGCAAGCTGGAGTTCGGCGGGTTCATTGCCTGGCTGGCCTGGCTCGCGCTGCACCTCTACTACCTGGTCGGCTACCGCAGCCGGATCATCACCGTCATCCAGTGGTTCGTGACCTTCCTCGGGCGCAGCCGCGGTCAGATGGCGGCGACCGAGCAGTGGGTGTTCGCCCGGCTCGCTCTCGAGACGGTCAACGCCGACGAGGAGGATGCCGACGAGCTCGCGGCCGCGCTCGGCGCGCCGCCTGCCGAGAACGGCAAGACCGTGGAGAAGGCCAAGGCCCTCGACAAGGCGGAGAAGGCGGCGGCCGACCGCAGGGCAGGCTGAGGCGGGCGGCCCCGGCCGTATCCGATCAGCATCATCGTTCGGCTCACCCACGTTCCACTTGTCGAGCGAACTTCTGGCACGCGAATCCTGGCGCGCATTTCCAGGAGGCAACCGCCTCGAACCTCACAACACAGCGCTACAGCTAATATCTGGCAATATCAAACCTTTGCCTTTCCTGAGAATCGACCAATCCTCTTGCCCAGTTGGGTCCGAATGTGTGGCGTCGAACACGACAACTCTCCGGAATGAAAGGTGATGTATGGCCACGGGCAAGCACAGAGCTCCCAACCCGCAGCGACAAAAAGTGGGTTCGATGGTCGCGGCGGGCGCGGTACCGCTAGTCCTGGCGCTGGTGGGAACCGGCACTGCCAATGCCGAACCCGCTCAGTCGAATGCGGTCACGCACCCCGAGCAGAAGGCGCAGTGGCCTGCGGCCGACTCGCCCAACGCGATGCCGTATGAGGGGCTGAACATCCCTGACGACACGCACAGTTCACTGCAGTGGTCGCGAACGGCGCCGGAAAAGCGCTATCTCGCGCCCGTCGGGGTGCTGCACCCGCCCGCCCCGGTGGCCCCGGTCCCGCCGATCGCGCCACCCCCCGGCCAGTTCCGCTTCGGTGACGTCACGATACCGGCGCCGGAATGGATCAACCAGGAACAGGCGATCCAGATCAACGACAGTTCCGCGCTGGCCGAGGCCGATCTCGCAACGTTCCTCGATTCGATCGGGATGGAACGCAGCAGATCCGACCGAATCGCCGGACAGACCATCGGTACCGCCGCGATGGGTGCGGTAGCGGGGGCAGCCTCGTCGGTCCCGATTGCGCTGACCTCGGCCGCCGTCGGCGGCGTAGTCGGCCTGGTGGCCGGCGTGCCATTGCTGCCTATCGGCATCCTGGCAGGGCCGATGCTGGGCGCCAGTTTCGGTGCCGCGGTGATCACGATCCCCGCGGCAGTTGTTGGTGCGGCAGCCGGTGCCGCGGTCGGTGCGATCAACGCCTTCAACGCACCCTCACGGGTCGTCGGCGACTGATCGAGCTCGAAACCGGTAAGGGTGGGAACTCGACGACACTGTCGAGTTCCCACCCTTCTCTTATGTCCCATCTTGCGCTCGGCTAACCGCATCGACCGCACATTCTTCGCGAACAGCCATCGGCAACTCTCGCTCGGCCCGAGGAGAACATCGCCCGAGCAGGTACCCGGCCGAGACCAGCACGTGGAGCCACTCCACGCACCAGCAATCTTTCAGCAATTAAGAGGTCGCGGTCCGCTGCACGGGATTCGTCGGCCGGCGGATCAGCCGGCGAGCAGTGGCCCGACTCGGGTGAACAGCGTCCCGCCGGCCGCCAACGGCAGGCGCGACCCGGTCAAACCGATTGTTTCGACCGGACGATCGTCGGGATAGACGAGCTCACTGTCCAACGCGCGCGGCGCGGCGAGTCCATCGTCGGCAGCGCCACCCGCGCCGAGTGCCAGGCGGTGCCGAAGTAACGGAAGGTCGCCGATGTCGGCGATCACATCGCCGCGCCAGCCACCGCCGTCCTCGCCGACCCTGCCGATCTGCACCCGTTCGCGCAACCGCAACCGGGCACCGGTCGCCAATCGAACCGTGGTAACAGCGTGATGGTGGGCACCCCCCGCCACGATCGTCGGCTCCGGATCGAAGTCCAACTCGCCTCCTGCCGCGACCTCGAAACGCCACCGGGCGCTCGATCGCAGGGTCGCGGCACTGGGCAGCGCGATGGTCGCCGCCACCGAGCGGACCACCAATCGTGCGCCGGGGCCGACCGTGATCGCGATATCGAGCTCGTCACCGCCGAGTGGGGTGGCGGCGGTACCGACCATGTGCACTGTGTCGGAACCGGTGCGCCGCGCCGTCAGCCCGCCGCTGGCATGGATCTCCGGCAGCGAGCCGACGGCCGCGACGATACGTAATTCAGTGCGCAACGGCCGATTCGGCAGCGCCGGGCTGGTGATCCTGTTCGGCGATCGCCCGCAATTGCTCGCGCACCCAGGCGAGCACCGGGGTTGCGGCTGGATCGTCGGTGAGCGAAATCATTGCCGTCCGGCGACCCTCGCGCACCTTCGCCGCGTCACGCGCCATGACGCCGAGGTCGGCGCCGACGAACGGGGCAAGATCGGTCTTGTTGATCACCAACAAGTCCGAGAAGGTAACGCCAGGGCCGCCCTTGCGCGGCACCTTGTCGCCGCCCGCGACATCGACGACAAAGATCTGCACGTCGATCAGACCAGAGGAGAACGTCGCGGTGAGGTTGTCGCCACCCGATTCCACCAGGATCAGATCGAGCGGCGGGTTCGCCGCGATCAGATCATCGATGGCGTCGAGGTTCGCGGTGATGTCGTCGCGAATCGCCGTGTGCGGGCAACCGCCGGTCTGCACCGCGGTGATCCGCTCGTCCGGCAATACCGCGTGCCTGCGCAGGAAGTCCGCATCCTCGGTGGTGTAGATGTCGTTGGTCAGCACCGCGAGCGACAGCTCGTCGCGCAGCTGCCTGCACAGCGCGGCAACCAGCGCGGTCTTGCCGGAACCGACCGGTCCTCCGATGCCGATGCGCAGCGCCTCCCCCGCCGTGCGGGCACGCTTGGGCCGATCATGGGTGTGAGCGTGCGGTTCGCCGTCGATCAGATGTGGGGGCATGAGTGACGATCTCCTTCTCTCGGTCCGGCGCCGGTCAGCTGGCGAACAGCGGCATTTCCCGTTGCGCGTGCCGTTGGGCAAGCACGTCCTGCAGTGGATCCGACAGCGCCGCGAGCCCGGTCGCGGCCTCGACGGCGGTTCGATCGCATAGATCGGTGAGCCGGACCGTGCATGCGGCAATGGCAGCCGGATCCAAGGCGAGCAGTCGCTGAGCGGCGGTCGCCGCGCCGGTCAGCGTCGTGTACAGGACAACTCCCGCAGTCTCCTGCGGCGTGACCGCGCAGGCCGCCCCGACCATGCCGAACACCGTAGACAGATGCGGACGCGACCCGAGCGCGACCCAATCATGTTGCGGCCAAATCTGTTTGGCCAGACGCAGGAGACCGCGGCCCTGTGCGCGCGACGCCGTGCGGGCACCGGGCGCGGGCGTCCTCGCGTCGGCCTCGGCCTCCGCACACACCGGCTCGAGCGCGCCCGAGCACACCGCCGCCGCCAACGACGCGGCAACCAGCCCGGAGGTGCGTATCCGACGACGTAGATAAAGCTCCACCGTCGCGACATCACGCACGAGCCCGGAAGCAACCGCCTCCTCGACGCCGCCGGAGTGCACATGCCCGCCGATCGGCAGCCGTGAGTCGGCGAGGGTGAAGAGCAGCGCCAGGCTGGTAGCTCGCTCGGCGGATCCTGGCATCCGCCGATCCTATGCCCCGGCGTGTCGCAGGCGGCTACCGGCGCCTGTCCCAACCGACGACGGTCAGCGGCGAAAGGTGCGTTCCATGAAACGCTGGGCGCGGCCACGGGTCAGGTCCGACCAGGCTTGCACACCGGACGACCACCATGGAGCGATCTCGCGAGGCTTGGTGGTGATCGCGTGACAGACGAGGTCGGAGGCTTCGTCGACGGTGAGGCCGGGGACACGGCTGAAGTCGGTGGGTGCGCTCATCCTGGTGTGGACGAGGGGCATGTAGATCGAGGTGGTGGTGACCTTGTCGGCGGCGATTTCGGCGGCGACGCTGCGCAGCCAGACGTCGAAGGCGGATTTCGAGGCGCCATACGCCGCCCACCTCGGTGCGGGCGGCATCCGCACACCCCAGGTGGAGATGTTGACGATGTGACCCTGCCTGCGTTCACGCATACTCGGCAGCAGCGTCAGCAGCAGCTTCACCGGGCCGAGGTAGTTCACGTCGATGGTGCGGGTGAAATCGTGGAAGCGATCATAGGATTCGTCGATCGAGCGGCGAATCGACTTGCCCGCATTGTTCACCAGCACGTCGATGTGCCCGTGCGCGTCGAGCAATTCGCGGCCGAGTCGCTCGACAGCGTCCATGTCGGTCAGATCGGTGGGGTACACGTGCGCGGTGCCACCCGCTGCGGCGATCTCGGCGGCTACCTGTTCGAGGTCCGGGCGCGAACGCGCCACCAGCAGCACGATCGCACCGGCCGCTCCCAGCTTGTGGGCGCTGGCCTTTCCGATGCCGTGCGACGCGCCGGTCACCAGGACGATCCGGCCGGAGACCTCCGCACGCAACGTCGTCTCGCGCGGCCGTGAGGTCGGGTAGAGCAGTCGGCTCGCGATCCGCTCGGCGAGCGGCCGTCCATTGCCGGTGGCCGGTGTCTCGTTCACACACTCGACTGTATTGGCCGAGGGGCCACTGCACATCCGGTATCGACGGCCGACATGATCAACCGCCGTTCCCGATCCGCTGTGATCGGCCCTATCGGCTCACTCGCGCGCGCGGGCAGTCGGTGGAGCCGCGCCATCCTTCGGCGTGATCAGCGATGCTGCCGCGGAGCGAAATAGGCCACGATTGCCATGACAACCAACAGCACAGCACCGACCGAGGTTGCCACATGCATGCCGGCGACGAACGACTCGCGAGCGGAGTCGATGAGGGCGGTGTTGCCGTCGGACCGCTGAATGGTCTCGCCCAGCGTGGCGGAGTAGTCCCCACCCGACCGGAAGACCAGGGCCGCAATCGAACCCAGCAGCGCGAGGCCGAGGGCATTGCCCAGCTCGAAGCTGGTCTCGGAGATGCCGACAGCCGAGCCGGCCCGCTCCGGCGGCACCGAGGAGACCGCGACCTCGGACACCATGGTGAAGGCAAGGCCGTAGCCGATGCCGGCAATCGTGGATCCGATGAGATACCACGCGAGGCCGCCGTCGACGCCGACACCGAGCAGCAGCAGATTGCCGACCGCCGAGGCCAGCAGGGCAAATACGAAGGAACTCCGGACACCGAAGCGCCGGGCCACACGGGCGCCGCCCATCGAGAACACGAACACCGCCACCGCCATGGGGATGCCGAACATGGCTGCCGCCAGGGGGTCTCGCCCGGTCACCGACTGCAGATAGACGCTGGTGAGGTAACTCATCGCGGCCAGCGACATCATGCCGGTCAGGCTGGAGCCGATCGCGACAGAGAACTGGGCACGACGGAACAAACGCAGATCGAGCAGCGGTTCGGCCAGCTGCCGCTGCCGCCGCACGAAGATGGTCAGCAATGCCACGCCGACCAACCCGATGGCGAGTGCCTTTACATCCAGACCTTCGGCCGCAAGGTGCTTGACTGCGTACACCATCGGCAGAATGCCGCCGATCGACAGCACGACGCTCGGGATGTCCAGCGGGCCGAGCACACCGGCGCGGTGCTCCGGCAGCAGGAACGGGCCGAAGGCGAGCAGGATCAGCAGCACCGGGATGTTGATGAGAAAGACCGAGCCCCACCAGAAATGGTGCAGCAGCAGCCCGCCGAGGATTGGCCCGACGGCCGAGCCGCCAGCGAAGAAGGCGGTCCACACGCCGATGGCGGCGGCGCGCTCACGAGCATTCGGGAAGAGGCTGGAAATCAGGGCGAGGCTCGAGGGCAGCAGCGTCGCGCCACCCACACCCATCAGTGCGCGCGCGGCGATCAGCACACCCGCGCTCGGCGCGAAGGCGGCGATGATCGATGCCACGCCGAAGACCGAGGCGCCGACGAGCAGGATATTGCGCCGCCCGATCCGGTCGCCGAGATTGCCCATGGTGATCAGCAGGCCCGCGATCAGGAAGCCGTAGATGTCGAGGATCCACAGTTGCTGAGTGGCCGACGGGTCGAGGTCGAGGGTGAGGGTCGGCATGGCGAGGAACAGCACCGAGATGTCCATCGACACCAACAGCACCGGCAGCAAAAGCACCGCAAGACCCAGCCAGGCACGGCGCGAGCCGGCCGGTAGCGGCGGCGTTGTCAGCCGCACTGCCTGCACCTCTGTCATTCCAACACCTCAGTCGATTCGATTCCCGTGTCGCGTACGCCGTACGCCCGAGCTCGGGTACAGTGTACGCAGCCGAGCCGGGAACTGGAAGCGAGTCATAGGATGACTGAGCCGAAGCTCACCAAATCCGCCATCGTCGACACCGCCATCACGTTGGCCGACACCGGCGGTTTGGATGCGCTGTCGATGCGCCACATCGCCGAGCGCATGGGCGTCGGCGCCATGTCGCTCTACCGGCACGTCGCGAACAAGGACGAGCTGCTCGCCGCAATGACCGACGAGGTCGCACGTCGCAATCCGTACCCGTCACCAGAGGGCAGGAACTGGACCTGGCGCGACCGGGTCCGCATCGCCGCCGAGATCGATTGGGCGCTCTACCAACAGCATCCGTGGGTGCTACTCACCTTCGCGATGCCCCGCTACAGCTTCGGCCCACAGAGCCTGGCATGTCTGGCGTGGCTCGTCGAGGGGCTGCGGGAGCTGAACGTCTCGGCCCGCGAGGCAACCACCATGGCCTTCACGGTGTGGAACTACATCTCCGGCGCAACCTTGCCACAGATCAGCGGCGCCCTGTTCGCCCGCGACGGAATCAACCCCGATGGAGACAACGGACTGCGCGCCTTGCTGCAAGGAAAGTCACAGCAGCCGGTTCCGCCCGCACTCGCCGAACTGGACGGCATCGGCGTGAGCGACCTGACCTCCGAGGACCTGCTCTACCTCGGACTGTCCGCACTCTGCGACGGCTTCGAGGCGCGCGCCAAGAGGTGACACTGCATGGCGGACGCCACCTGGTAGACCCTCGCCGGCACCCCCTTTTGCATGCACCATCGAGGCCCCGGTAGTAGTCACCCCCAGCTGCGCACACGTGTGCACCCACTCGAGAGCCGGCATCTTCGCCCCGCCTGCGCGCACTTCACTACCCGAGCAGGCGAACACGGACCCCTCCCCGTCCTTGCCGCGCCCGGCTCGGCCGGGCGTTGGGCGGGTTGCCGACAACCAAGTGCGTTGATGCGCATATCTACGTATGGTGATCAATTTGACCAACCTTGCCTGCCGCACACCGCCAGCTGCTCGTCGTCGCACGGCGCATGTGCAATTGACCTGAACCACGGTTGATGTTGAAGAGTGGGTCGCGACCACCCCGCGAACAGGAGTCCCCGTGCACGCCATCCAACTTCACGCCTTCGGCCCCGCCGAGAACCTCCGCTATGAGAAGGTCCCGGATCCAGAACCCGGACCGGGCCAAGTGCGCATTGCGGTGGCGGCAGCCGGTGTCCACATGATCGACACCGCCATCCGGAGCGGTGCGCAAGGCCCGGTCCCCCTCCCCGAATTGCCCACTGTCCCTGGGCGCGAGGTCGCCGGGACCGTCGACCAGATCGGTCCCGACGTCGACACCACATGGCTCGGCAAACAGGTCGTCGCGCATCTCGGCAATGTGCCCGGCGGCTACGCCGAGTTCGCCGTGACGGAAGCCGCTCGGCTGCAAGAGATTCCCGAGAATATCGATCCGGCGGCGGCGGTCGCCGTCATCGGCACCGGCCGCACCACCATGGGCATCCTGCAGTTCGCCGAGCTCGGCCCGGGCAGCGTTGCAGTGGTGACAGCCGCCGCGGGCGGCATCGGGACACTGCTGGTCCAGTACGCCCGGAACGCCGGGGCCACAGTGGTCGGGCTGGCCGGCGGGCCGGCGAAAGTCGATTTGGTGCAACGCAATGGCGCGGACATCGCCGTCGACTACACGCAGTCCGATTGGGTCGCGCAGGTCCGCGCACTGCTCGGCGACCGCAGTGCCACCATCCTTTTCGACTCGGTCGGCGGCGAAATCACCCGTGCCGCAGTAGATCTACTCGGCAAGGGGGGACAGCATCTCGTCTACGGCTGGTCCAGCAGAAAGCCCGGTGACCAGCCGTTCGCGTTCAGCGAGGAGGAGCTGGCCGAGCGTGGCATCAGTTCGCAAATGGTCATCGGACCACCGATGCTGCAGAGAGTCGGCGGCACCATCCGCATCCTCGAAGACCGCGCCCTCGCCGAGGCCGCCGCGGGCCGCCTGCGCCCGGCCGTCCAGCGCTTCGCGCTCGCCGACGCCGCGAAGGCCCACCGCGCACTGCAAACCCGCGCCACCGTCGGCAAAGTAGTCCTGATCCCCTGACCGCAACCCGCCTCGCGCGCGAACGGGACCTGACTGCGGCATCTTCCGAGAAGCCCTCCACCAGGTCCCGCTCGCGACGCTGCGACAGGGTTAGGCGGGTATTTGGGCGTTGACGACGGCGTAGACGAAGCCGTCCCAGCCTTTGGAACCCACCGTCTGCAGGACGGTTGCGTCCAGCTGCGGGTTGTTCGAAAGGAGATCGATCAGATCACGGCTGGCTTGGACCGCCGGTTCGGTGGAGGCCCCGTCGGCCACCGCACCGTTGCGGACCACATTATCGACGATGATCACCGAATCGGGGCGGGTCAACCGCAGCGCCCACTGGACGTAGTTCGAGTTGTTCACCTTGTCGGCGTCAATGAATACCAGGTCGAAAGGCTCAGGATCCTCGGCGGCCAGCGCCGGCAAGCTGTCGAGTGCGGCACCGACCCGGATGTCGACCTGATCGCCCACCCCGGCGCGGTTCACGTTCCCGCGCGCCACCTCGGCATGGCGGGGTTCGAATTCGAGGGTGACCACCAATCCCTTCTCCCCTACCGCACGAGCCAGCCAAATCGTGCTGTACCCGCCGAGTGTGCCGATCTCGAGCACCCGCCGCGCACCGATCGACCGCGCGACCAGGTGCAGAAATTTCCCTTGCGCGGCGGACACATCGATGGCGGGCAGCCCTTCGGCCGCGTTCGTCGCCAACGCCGCCGCCGTATCCCGGTCTCCCACCAGCCTGTCCACGAGATAGGTGTCAACATCGGCCCAGTCGAATGTCGTCATAGTCGCAGTCTGCCACCGCAACAGGATTGTCGCGGCTCGCGAACCCGGCCTGCCGATTTCGCGGCGCATGGTCTTGCGAGAGCCGCTGCGCAGCGAGTACCCTGCGTCACAATCGAGACTGATGCGTCTCACTTTCAAACCGGCCCGCCGTGGCGTTGCCGGAATCCGACCGATCGGGAGCACAGCCATGACAACCCGCCGGATCCGTTGGCCCGCTGCCGCAATCACCGCCGGCCTGTTCGCGCTCGCCTCGACATTCCTCACGCCCGCCGCCGCAGCGCCTGTCGACGGCGGTGCGGAGTACGTGGCGCTGGGCGATTCCGGCGCGGCAACGACCGGAGTACAGAACTTCGATACCAGCGCTCCACCACAATGCGCCCGCTCGACCACCAACACCCCGAAGCTGGTCGCCAAAGACCTCGGCCTCCGGCTGGACGACCGGACGTGCAGCTCGGCCAAGATCACCGATCTCACCAACTCCCAAGGCCCCGGCATCACACCGCAATTCGAGGCCCTCGGCCCCGACACCAGACTGGTGACCCTCCACATCGGCGCCAACGACGCCCAGATGACCAAGCACGTCGTCACCTGCCACCTGGCCGGGATCGTCGGCGGAGCCTGCGTCGACCCCGCATGGGACGCCGATATCGACGCCATCGCGGCACCGTATTCCGCTGCCTTGCAGCAAATTTCGAACCTCGCCCCGAAGGCCGCCATCTTCGTGGACGGCTGGCCCCTTTATGTCCGCGACGGGGGCTGCCCCGAACTCCCCGGCCTGCGCCCCGCCGACGCCCGCTACGTCCAGGCCGAATTCGACCGCCTCAACACCGTCGTTTCCCGCGAGGCAACCGCCCGATCGGCGACCTATATCGACACCAAATCCCAAGCCGTCGGCCACGATATGTGCGCCCCCACCGGAGTCCGCTGGTTCGACCCCGTGCTCGCCACCGAAACCCTTGTCCCCTACCACCCGACGCTGCAAGGTATGCGCGGCGTCGCCGACATCATTGTTCGGGCGATCCGCTCGGCACAGTGACATCGGCCGCAGGCGTTAGCCTGGTTCTGTCGGGCCGTCACCGCAGCCGCGAAGTCGGGTCGGCACGGATCACGACCGGCCAGCGTCTACGAGCCGGCCGACAACGGACGACAGTTCTCGCCCCCGCCAGCCGGATCCTCGGAATGTGTGGATCCGCGAGTTCAGCCGGACCGGCTCACTCCAACCAGGACTTGCGCTGGTAGTACAGGTCCTCTTCGCTGGGCTCGTCGGGGACGACGATATCGTCGCGGTTGGGCTTGCGCGTACCGGCAGGTGGGCGGCCCGACACCGACCCGGACGGTGATGATGGGGCGGCATCGAAGGTCGGCGACGGGGCGGGCGGCGGGGTGTACGAGGGCGGCGCGTCGGTCGGGTCGGGGTCCGGGAACTTCTCGGCATACTGACTGATGATCGCTTGCCCTGCGCCATCTGCACCGACGGCGTTGTGGATCAAGTCGGTGACCTGGGTGCGCAGTTTCGCCTGGGCGCGACGGGTGCAGGCCATGAGTTCGGTGGAGAGGACGGCGGGGTCCATGCCGCGCGAACTGGGGGCGAGGTAGATGCCGGTGGTGACACCGTTGGCATCGACGGTGACACTGACGCGCTTGTCCGCAGAGTTAGCCGTCACACTGACAGCGGCCATCCTGCCCTGCAGGTCCTGGTACTGCTGCGCTTTGCGCTCCAGATTCTCCGCCCACCGGGCCAGCTCATCGGCCGCGCCACTGAGATCGTTGCTCACCGATGTCGTCCCCTTCGCTATGCGCCCGACCGCGCCGCTGGATGGGAACGAACTCGGAACGCCCCCACTCTGATTCGCCCGACCTTACCTATGCGCGCGAGTGGTATGCAACCGACCGGTTACCGGGATCGGCTCAGAACAGGAAGTAGCGCTGCGCCATCGGCAGTTCGGTGGCGGGCTGCTCGGTCCAGACCTCGCCATCGATGCGGACGGTGAAAGTATCGGGGTCCACTTCGATCCGCGGCATGGCATCGTTGTGCGGCATATCGGCCTTGGTCCGCTTGCGAACGTTCTTGACGGGCAGCAGCTTTCGTCGCACATCGAGACGATCGGCGAGCCCGTCCTCGATCGCGTGTTCGGAGACGAAGTGCACGGAGGTGGACGCGACGACGGCGGCCGCGGCACCGAACATGGGACGCGGCAGCACCGGTTGCGGCGTCGGAATGGAGGCGTTGGCGTCGCCCATGGCCGCCCAGGCGATCATGCCGCCTTTGAGCACCGCGTGCGGACGGACACCGAAGAAGGCGGGGTCCCAGAGAACCAGGTCGGCGAGCTTGCCGACTTCCACCGAGCCGATCTCGTCCTCGAGGCCGTGGGCGATCGCGGGGCAGATGGTGTACTTCGCGATGTAGCGCTGGACGCGGACATTGTCGGCAGTGCCGTCGCCGGGCAGCGCGCCACGGCGACGTTTCATCACATGCGCGGTCTGCCAGGTGCGCATGACGACCTCGCCGATGCGGCCCATGGCTTGCGAATCACTGCCGATCATGGATATCGCGCCGAGGTCGTGCAGGAGATCCTCGGCGGCGATGGTGGATGGACGAATGCGGCTCTCTGCGAAGGCGAGATCCTCCGGAATGGAGGCACTGAGGTGATGGCACACCATCAGCATGTCCAAATGCTCGTCGAGAGTATTGACGGTGTGTGGTCGAGTCGGATTGGTGGAGCTGGGCAGCACGTTGAGATGGGAAGCGACGGTGATGATGTCGGGCGCGTGGCCGCCGCCCGCGCCCTCGGTGTGATAGGCGTGGATGCCGCGGCCCGCAATGGCGGCGAGCGTGTCTTCGACGAAGCCCGCCTCGTTCAACGTGTCCGAATGCAAGGCGACCTGGACCCCCGCCGCGTCGGCGACGGTGAGGCAGGCATCGATGGCAGCCGGGGTGGAGCCCCAATCCTCGTGCAGCTTGAAACCCGAAGCGCCGCCGCGCAATTGCTCCCACATCGATTCGGCGCTGACAGTGTTGCCCTTGCCGAGCAGCACAATGTTCATCGGCCAGCCGTCGGTGGCCTCCAGCATGCGCGCCAGATGCCAGGACCCCGGCGTCACTGTGGTCGCCTTGCTGCCCTCGGCGGGGCCGGTGCCGCCGCCGATCAGCGTGGTGATGCCGCCGCCGAGCGCCTCGTCCATCAGCTGCGGGCAGATGAAGTGCACGTGGCAGTCGATGGCGCCCGCAGTGACGATCCGGCCGTTGCCTGCGATGATCTCGGTGGACGGTCCGACCACCAGATCGGGATGCACCCCTGACATGGTTTCGGGGTTGCCCGCCTTGCCGATGGCACAGATCCGACCGTCGCGAATACCGATGTCGGCCTTGATGATTCCCCAGTGGTCGACGATGACCGCACCGGTGATCACGGTGTCCGGCGTCCCCTCGGCGCGGGTGGCACGGGCCTGCCCCATGGATTCGCGCAGCACCTTGCCGCCGCCGAACACCGCCTCGTCGCCCGCCCGTCCAGGGCCGCCGCTACGGTCCTCGGTGATCTCGATCAGCAGATCGGTGTCGGCGAGGCGAATCCGGTCACCGGCGGTGGGTCCGTACAGCTCGGCATAGCGAGCCCGGCTCAGTTCACCCATCGCGTCCTACCTTCCGGAATACGGCATCGCACACGTCGAGCCCGCACGGCGTCGCGCTAGTCATCGAGGCGGCCGGGCGGGGACGGGCTGATGCCGTAGACCTCACGGGTGCCGCCGAGCGGCACCAGCGAGACACGTTGCCCGAGGCCGGGTTCGAAGCGAACGGCTGTCCCGGCTGGTATGTCGAGCCGACGCCCGTGCGCGGCGGCCCTATCGAACCACAATGCGGCATTGGCCTGCGGGAAATGCACATGACTGCCGACCTGGACCGGTCGGTCGCCGGCATTGACGACGTCGAGCTCGATGCGGTCCGCGCCTGCGTTCAGTTCGATAGTGCCTTCGGCACAGAGGTATTCGCCGGGAATCATGGCGCTCACCCGATCGGGTGGTGGACAGTGACGAGCTTGGTTCCATCCGGGAAGGTGGCCTCGACCTGCACATCATGGATCATCTCAGGAACACCCTCCATGACATCGGCACGCGCGAGAACCGTTCGCCCCGACGACATCAGCTCCGCGACCGATCGCCCGTCCCGCGCGCCCTCCAGCACATGGTCGGTGATCAACGCGATCGCCTCGGGATGGTTCAGTTTGAGCCCGCGGGCCTGCCGACGCCGGGCCAGCTCGGCCGCGTAGCTCAACAGCAGCCGTTCCTGCTCGTGCGGCGAAAGACGCATACGGGCTCCTCAGCTGGGCGGATCGATGGGTGACGGCCATTCTGGCACGGTCGATCCGACCATGCCCGACGAGCGACCCGTCAGTCCCGCGCGGGCAGGTTCTGCAGGCGGACCTGCCCACGTGCCACCGTGCGACCGGCGTCGTCGGTGAGCACCACCTGCCAGAGCTGCTGCAGTCGACCGCGGTGCAGCGGCGTCGATTCGCCGTAGACTTTGCCCGCACGGACCGCGCGCAGGAAGTCGGTGCTGTTGTTGACACCGACGACGGTCCCCTCATTACCCTGCGCGGCGAACCAGACACCGGCGCCGACGCTCGCAAGCGTTTCGACGATGGTGCAGTACACGCCACCATTGATGATCCCGGCCAGCTGGAGCAGCTGTGGACCCGCCGTCAGTTGACCGCGCACGACGTCCGGGGTCACCTCGGTGAACTCGAGGCCGATCAGATCGGTGAAGGAGCCCTTGCTGAGCTCGGTCATTTGCTCGGGCGTGACATCGGCCAGCGATTCGATCGCGGTCGCATTTTGCTGCGTCATACGTTCACCTTTACACCACACAAATGCGGCGACCCTGCCGGGGCGTGCGGGGCGCACGTTCCCACGAGGGTTTACCGCCCGGCCGCGTGCCAGTTGTCGACGAGATGATCCGGGGTTTCCGTCGCCTCCAACCCGCCATGCGCCACACCAGTTGCCAAGTTAGGTAAGCCTGACCTATACTAACTTCGGCGTTCGGATCGAGCGAGCCCCGAGGGCTGCGGCGGCCCCGATCCTCTGCCGGCGGCGGGTTTCAGATGGCAACCACCTGAAACCCGCCGCCCTCTCTTCGCACCGAGAGCTTCTCCCCCAGCACGCTTGCGCGGGACAGCCCTCGAATGGAATCCCGGCAACGCATTTCGCCGATCCTCGAGGCAACATCAGCCGATGGTTCGATCTTCGTGGAAACCGAAACCCAGTGAGCCCGAGGGGCGCGTACACCCGCCTCGCTGCGCAAAGAGCTACAGCGTGGTGCCGGGTACACACGTCAATGGACTGCCTTGGTCGGGCACCTCCGCGACCGCATTTGCCTCGCCACGCTGGATATGTTGCAGAACAACGTGATCCGCCGGGACGAGTGGCGATAGCGGGCTGCGACGCCGCCGTGGCAGCGCCACGGGAAGCCACTTGGTTCGGCTCGTCGAACTTCGCCTCGACATAGAGTGAGGCCGTGGGCGTCGTGTTCGTTGTCGTGATGTTGGTTGTCGCAGGACTCGTTGTTGTGGGGATGTTCGGCGGGCTGCACTGGTATCTGTGGCGGCGGCTCGTGCGAGATACGACGGTGCGCTGGTCGATCGCCCGCCGAGCGGGTACCGGGGTGATCATCGCGGGGCCGGCGCTGTTGGTCGGTGCGTTCGTGGCCGAATCGGCCGGGATTCCGTTCCTGATCATCCAGATCATCGCCTGGCCCGGCTATATGTGGGGGGCGCTGTTGGTCTATCTCGTGCTGTGGCTGCTGGTGAGCGAGCTGGTCCGGCCGCTGTTCCGACGGTGGATCACCCGCGCGAACAGCTCCGCGACGATGGTCCCGGCACCCCAGCACGTAGTGGTTCCCGCAACCGGGGTATCCGACGCCGCGACGCGAGATCGCCGGAAGCAGCAGGAAGATCCCGCGCCGGTTTCGCGGCGGCTCTTCGTTTCTCGTGCGGCGAGCGGTGCGGCGGCGCTGGCGGCGGTGACCACCGTCGGCTATGGCAGCTACGGCGTGCTGACCGGTCCGCGGGTAAAGCAGTTGACGGTGCCGCTGGCCAATCTGCCGCGCGCCGCGCACGGATTCCGGATCGCCGTGGTCAGCGATATTCATCTCGGTCCGATTCTGGGCCGCGGGTTCGCCGAGCGGGTGGTCCAGACGATCAACGGCACACAGCCGGATCTTATTGCCGTGGTCGGCGATCTGGTCGACGGTAGCGTCGAACACCTGCGGTCAGCGGTCGAACCGCTGTCGCGGCTACACGCGAGACATGGCGCCTATTTCGTCACCGGCAACCACGAATACTTCTCCGGCGCCGAACAATGGACCGAGCACGTGCAGGAACTCGGACTGCACCTGCTGGCGAACAGCCGCGCCGAACTGCCACATTTCGACCTCGCAGGCGTCAACGATATTCAGGGTGCACGCATCGGGCAGGGGCCGGATTTCGTCGCGGCGCTCGGAAACCGTGATCTCGCGCGTACCGCGGTGCTGCTGGCACATCAGCCGGTGCAGATTCACGACGCGGTCGAGTTCGGCGTCGATCTGCAGCTGTCCGGCCACACCCACGGCGGCCAGATGTGGCCGGGCAATTTCCTTGCCGGCCTGGCCAATCCAACCGTCGCCGGTCTGGAACGCTACGGCGACACCCAGCTCTACGTCACCCGTGGCGCGGGCGCGTGGGGACCTCCGGTCCGTGTGGGCGCCCCCTCCGATATCACCGTGATCGAGCTCGCGTCGAAACAGGCGTGACGATCCAGGAACCCGGGAAAGTCCAGCCGTCTGGCCGCACTCATTTCAGCTGTACCCCTGCCCTACTCCGTACCGCCGCGGCGGCGCAACTGCTGGACACGCTGCGCGCGGACTGAGGGCATCGGTCCGACCGTGAGGTGGGCGGGCTGTCCCGCCCACCTCGCTACACCGACTGTTGATTCCCGGCCGGGACGGGTGTCCCGGTTTCGGCGAGTCCGGTCAGGGCCTGCGGCAATGGGCCCTGGTGCAGCACGCCGAGGCGTTGGGTGGCACGGGTGAGGGCGACATAGAGCTCGGCCGCGCCGCGTGGGCCGTCGGCGAGGATCCGTTCTGGTTCCACGACCAGGACGGCGTCGAACTCCAAGCCCTTCGTCTCCGACGCCGCCACCGCGCCCGGCACACCCGGTGGCCCGATCACGACGCTGGTGCCTTCGCGACCGGCTTCCTCCCGTACGAATTCCTCGATGGCAGTGGGCAATTCGTCCTCGGCGACCCGCCTGGACCATGGCTGGAGGCCGCACGCGCGGACCGACTCCGGTGGCTTGACCCCGGGCGCGAACTCGGCGAGCAGCGCGGCGGCGACGGTCATGATCTCCGCCGGGGTGCGGTAGTTCACCGACAGCGACCGGTAGGCCCAGCGGCCGGGCACGTACGGCTCCAGCATCGTGTCCCACGAGGTCGCTCCGGCCACCGACCGGCGTTGGGCGAGATCGCCCACCACCGTGAAGGATCGGCCCGGGCAACGCCGCATCAGCACCCGCCAGTCCATTTCGGACAGTTCTTGGGCCTCGTCTATCACGACGTGCCGGTAGGTCCAGTCCCGGTCCGCGGCAGCGCGTTCGGCGAGTTCCCGGGTGTCGCGCTCGAGGAAGCGATCCGCCAGGTCCTCGGCGTACAGCAGGTCCTGGGCGAGCAGATGGTCCTCGTCGTCCATCAGGTCCTCGCGGCTGATCATGATGTCCAGCACGCCGGCTGCATACTCGGCCTCGGCTTTCCGTTCCCGCTCGGCGCTCTGGTCGGCGGGCTTGTCACGGCCGAGCAGGTCGACCAGTTCGTCGAGCAGCGGCACGTCCGACACCGTCCAGGCGTCGCCGTCGGCGCGCAACAGCGCCGGGTCGGCGCCTGCCGCGCGCAGCCGCTCGGGAGACGTGTACAGCTGTGCCAGAAGTGTTTCCGGCGTCAGAATCGGCCAGAATTCGTCGAGCGCGGCGGTGAAGGTGTCGTGGTCCGCGAGCTCCTCGACCAGGTCCTCCCGCAACTGCTCCCATGCTTCGCGGTCCGCCCGGGTCAGCCAGCCTCGGCCGATCCGGGCTATCGCCCGTTCGGTGAGCGCCCACGTGACGATCTCGCGGAACACCGCGCGGGATTCGTTGTGCGGCAGCCCACTCGCGCGCGCCTCGGTCCTGGCCCACTCCGCGGTCTCGGCGTCGATCCGCACCGTGACGTCCGTCAGTTCGATCGTCACCGGATCCTCGGGCAGTCGCTGGCGATCGGCGACCGCCGCCGCGAGCACATCCAGGATCTGCAGCGAGCCCTTGAGCCGCGCGGCTTGCGGGGTGTCCTCGGAGGTGACGCGCAGCCCGGGCACGAGGTCGCCGGTGGTCGTGAACACCACGTTGGTCTCGCCCAGCGACGGCAGTACGCGGGCGATGTGGTTCAGGAACGCCGGGTTGGGCCCGACCACGAGCACACCCTGGCGTTCCATCCGCTCCCGTTGGGTGTAAAGCAGGTACGCAACGCGGTGCAGTGCCACCACGGTCTTCCCGGTGCCCGGACCACCCTCGATCACCAGCACCCCGGGGTGATCGAGCCGGATGATCTCGTCCTGCTCGGCCTGGATCGTCGCCACGATGTCGCCCATCCCGTCACCGCGCGGCGCGTTGACCGCCGCGAGCAGGGCTGCGTCCCCTCCCTCGCCACCACTGGGGCGGCCGAGCACATCGTCGGTGAAATCGACCACACGACGCGCGCGTGTGTGGAACTGGCGGCGCCGACGCATGTTCTCCGGGGTTGCGGCGGTGGCGACATAGAACGCCCGCGCCGCCGGCGCCCGCCAATCGAGGAGCACCGGTTCGAACTCGTTCTCCTCATCGAAAAGGCCGATCCGGCCGATGTAGGAATGTTCGCCCGAAAGAGTGTCCAACCGACCGAAACACAGCCCGTTGTCGGCCACATCCAGCCGCTTCACCTCCTTGGCCAGCGCGCGCACCTCGACTTCCCGTTCCATCGGTGTCCCGCCGTTTCCCCGCAACGCCGCGCTGTACTTACCCTTCGCTCGCGCGCGCTCGGCGTCGAGCCGCGTGTAGAGCCCGGCCACGTAGCTCCGCTCGGACTGCAATTCTGCTTCGTACCCTCGAGTTGACATGTGCCCCTTACTTTTCCGGCTCGACGACCCCACGTGGTTCATGCGGATACCGGCGGTCTTTCTCGGCTGACCGCGTCGAGCAGCAGAGTCGCGCCCACCGTCGCCCCGTCGGTGCGAATCGCGCCGGCCACCGTGGTCGCTCGTGCGCGGGTCTCGGAGGTCAAAGCCGTCGCGAGCGCGGCCGACAGGGACTCGGTGGTCGGAGTCGGACCGTCGTGTTGCGCGCCGATGCCCAGGTCGGCCACCCGGCCGGCCCAGTACGGCTGGTCCGCCGCCTGTGGTACCACCACCTGAGGCGCGCCGGCCCGGGTGGCCGTCGTCGTGGTGCCCGCGCCGCCGTGGTGCACGACGGCGGCCACCCGGCCGAACAGTGCCTGGTGGTTGACCTCGCCGACAACGAAACAATCGTCCCGATCGTCGATCAGGCCCATGTCCGCCCAACCGCGGGCGACGAGTGCGCGACGGCCCTGCGCGCGGATCGCCTCGATGGTCACCTCGGCGATGTCCTTCGAGGCGCGCATGGGCATGCTGCCGAAGCCTGCGTACACCGGTGGTGCGCCGGCGTCCAGGAACGCCACCAGTTCGTCCGGGAGTGGGCGAACGTCGGGCAGGATCCACGCGCCGGTCTGCACTACGTCGAGGTCCGGCGTCTCCTGCCACGGGTCCAGGGTCGGGTCCGTCGCCAGCCACGGCTGGTCACCGATGACGTAGTCGCGAACGTTGTCCACCGGGGGCAGGCCGATCGACGCCCGGTTGGTGTTGAGCGCCGCACCGAACAGGGCGTTGCCGCTTTGGGCGTCCAGGTCCCACAGCACCCGGTTGTCGGTCACCTCCGGCGGGAACGGCCGGCCCGCATACGCCAGCGGCGGGTGGTGCGGCGACGGCAGTGTGAGCTGCTGGAAAGTCACGGACACGGAGCGGATGCCCAGCTTCTCGGCCACCGAGAGCGCGCCGGCCGCGGCAGGCAACATGCCGGTCGCCACCAGAGCGTCGCATCCCGCGGCCGCCGCGGCGACCGCCTCGAACTGGCCGGCGATCAGCTCGGCCGCGCGCTGGGGCAGGGACGACGACGACGGCGCCGCAGTCGTCAGCGCGCGCGCCGACCGGCCGACCGGCACCATCGGCACGCCGACACCGGCCAGCCGCTGCGCGAAGTCCTCGTCCGGCGGCGCGCACACCCGCACCTCTGCGCCGTGTGCCCGCAACTGCACCGCGAGTCCCACCAGCGGTTCGACGTCCCCGCGCGACCCATAGGTCGACAACACCACACGCAATTTCACGACTCCCATTTCCGCGGGTTTTGGCCTCGGCCGGCAATTCTGCGGCACGACCCGGGTCTTGCCGCAAGCCCCCCGGTGCGTTATAAGTTGAGAGTGGAAGGAGTGGGTAACCTCCCTTCTCTTTATGAGCGTGAGCCCGCGGACGCGTCGGCGGCCGACGGTCCGCGCCGACCGAATTGCAGGTCCCCGCAGGGCCGACTCGCCGCGGGCGACCGGGTCATACCTTGGGGCGCACCACACGGCGCTCATCGTGATCGTCGAGCAGCTGCAATCCCTCCATCAGCGCCACACCGATGCGAAATTCCTCGGTCCACCACTTGGCCGACCGGATCGGCAGACCGCGCGGCCGATACTTCCGCATGATCTCGACGTGGTAAGGCAGGCCCATGAACTTCGCCAATCCCCTGTCATCCGCCCAGATCGACAGCGACCCGACCTGACGGTGTGCGGGTCGGAAATAGGTCAGCACGCCGACCGCGCCGTCGATCATCGCCAGCTGATCACCCAACCGCTCCGAGGCACGCCAGATGGCCGGAACGTCGGTCACCTGCGTGGTCGTGTATTGGGTCATGCTGATCATGAACGGGCCACCGGCTCGGGCCGCGGCTCCGGATTTCCATCTGCTGTTGAGCACCAGGTCGGCCAGCGACGAACCGGGCGCGCGGTGCCGACGCCAGGTTTGCCACGGCAGCCTGCGGTCGTCGAGGAGGTCTCTCCACAGAGGTCGTGTATTTCCCATTGATGGTCAGGGGCGATAGATCGGGGACGCACCCTGCACGGCGCGAACCCGCATGCCCCGTCCTCCTTACTTATCCAGAGACTGAATTGATATACATGTGCATACGATATGCACCTGCTTATCATTAGTCAATGGGCCGACACGGACAGGTGTGGCAGCATGAACAACTCCCGCTCGCCTGCATACTTACTGTGGACACCGCGCCAATTCGAGGAGGCCGGCGTGCGACTGAGTCCCGACGAAGCACGCAGACGGTTCGCGACCAGCCCCGTCGCACGACTGGCGACCGCGTCGAGGTCCGGCCTGCCACACATCGTTCCGATTGTGTTCATCCTGGTCGACGATGTCGTCTACACCAGTGTCGACGCGAAGCCCAAAACGTCCACGAAGTTGCGACGGTTGGCGAACATCGCGGCCAATCCGGCAGTCAGCGTGCTCGCCGACCGCTATGACGACGACTGGACCCAGTTGTGGTGGGCGCGCGCCGACGGCAACGCCCGTATCGTCGGCTCCGACGAGGAGCGAATGGCGAAGCGCCAGTTGACCGCACGCTATCCCGACTACACGAAACAGCCACCGCCGGGACCGGTGATCGCCGTCGATGTCCACCGCTGGTCGGGATGGAGCTCGAGCTGACGCCCGATGCGCTGCACAGTGCTGCCATTTCGGGCTACCTGACCAGGCAACCCGCCGTTCGACGCACCGGCAGGCCGCGCTCCTCGAATGCCATGAGCAGCCCCTGACCACGCTGTGCGCCGACCAGCGCATCCCTGCGCGCCAGGTCCGGCACGTAAGTCGCTGCGCCGATGACGGATTCGCCGACCAACGACCAGAAGCGGCGGGCGCTCAGGGCCGAACAGCGCGCGAGGCTGTACTGGATCATCGTCAGCGACGGCTCGCACCGGTGCGCCAGCCAGACGTACATCGCGCGCTCGCACGGCAGCGTCACCACACCGGGCTGTCCAACCAGCCGGTCACCGTCGAGCACGCGAATGGTGGTGTCCACCAGGCCTGCCCAATCGATGCCACCATCGTTGTCGGTGTGGATCCAGAGGTTCTCCAGCCCCGGATCCCAGGCCCGCCCCTCGAAGACAAGCAGCGCGACCACCCGGCCGATCACCGCATGGATCAGGGCGGTCGCCACTACCTCGGCGGCAGTGTCCGCGCTGATCATCTCTGCCGCGTGGCGGCGGTACATCAGCTCGATCCGCCCCTCCCGCAATCCATCCGAGAGCCGCCACCATCGACGTTTGCTCTGCTCGGACATTGCGGCCACCGCGTAGACGCGCGGATGTTCCGGTTGCAGTGCGCGAAGCCGGTTACACACGCGTCCGAATTCCACGTGGGAGCGGCGGGCCGTGTAGGTCATCACTGGCTCGGGCATCGAACCTCCTCGGGGTCGGCTCCATCATGGGTCTATAGCGGAAGATAGGTTAGGCTTACCAGACTTCGCAACCCGCGCGAGATACAGAGTCAGGAGTAGTTCGTCGCCGTGACGGCATCAGGCACCGCCGCGCCGAAGGCGGCACGATCGAAAACTGCGCAACAGGCGCGGACACGCAGCACCGGACCGCAGGCGAAAACCTCGCGGCGTCGGTGGCTCGGACTGCTCCTGCTGACGGCTGTGCTGCTGGCCGCCGCGGTGGCCGGCATCGCGATCGGGACCCGCACGCTCTCGCCCGGCACTGTCTATGCCGCGATGCACGACGCACTCACCTGCCCGGTCGGCCCCTTCCACTGCCAGGCCGGATCGACGGCCGAAGAGATCGTGCGCGGGCTTCGATTGCCCCGCACCGCGCTCGCGCTTGCCTGTGGACTGGCACTCGGCATCGCCGGTGCGCTGATCCAGGGCTACACCCGCAACCCGCTCGCCGACGCCGGGATGCTCGGCCTCAATGCGGGCGCCGCATTTCTTGCGGCCCTGAGCGTCTACCTCTTCGCCTTCACCGCGCCCGAGCAGTACATCTGGTTCGCCTTCGCCGGGGCGCTGATCGCCGGGCTGGTGGTGTTCACGGTGTCGTCCATCGGCGGCGGGAAGGCGAGCCCGCTGAGCCTGGTGCTGGCCGGCGCGGCGGTGACCGCATTCCTGCAGGCAATGACGAATACCGTTGTATTGCTGGACACCACGGCGCTGGACACGTATCGGTTCTGGGTAGTCGGCAGCGTGAGCGGGCGCGACGCGGAAGTGTTCTGGCAGGTGTTGCCGTTCCTGGCGGTCGGTCTCGTGCTGGCGGTGGCGGCATCGCCGGGATTGAACCTGCTCAGCCTCGGCGACGAGGTCGCCCGCGGGCTCGGTGTCGATATCGGGCGCAGCCGGGCGCTGGGGCTGGCCGCGATCGTCCTGCTGTGCGGAGCCGCGACCGCCGCCGTCGGGCCCATTGCCTTTCTCGGATTGGTAGTGCCCCATCTGGCCCGAGTGTTCACCGGACCCGACTACCGCTGGTTGATCCCGTACTCCGGCTTGTTCGGCGCGTTGCTGCTGCTGATTGCCGATATCGTCGGACGCGTCGTGGCAAGGCCCGGCGAGCTCGAGGTCGGTGTCACCCTCGCCGCGATCGGCGCACCGTGCTTCATTCTGCTCGTGCGACGCCGAAAGCTGGTGAACCTGTGATGCTTTCCTCGAACACGCTCGCCACGACGAGCCCACCGTCCGCAGATATCGGCAAGTCCGCGGGGCCCGGCCGCGTTCGCCCCGCCCTGCGCATCGGCCCGCTGTCGCTGGTGCTCCGGCCGACGATGCTGCTGGTCGTGTTGATGCTCGCCGCAGTGCTTTTCGCCATGTTCTGCCTCGACATGACGATCGGCGATGCGCACATTCCCGTCGGCCGGGTCCTCGATGTGCTGACCGGTGGCGGCACGCGCTCTCAACGTTTCATCGTGCTGGAGTCGCGCCTCCCCCGCGCGCTCACCACGGTCGTGGTCGGCGCCGCGCTCGGCCTCGCAGGCGCCCTCACCCAGTCGATCCTGCACAACCCGCTCGCCGCACCGGATGTCCTCGGCATCACCGCGGGAGCGAGCCTCGGCGCGGTGGCGGTCATCGTCGGAACCGGCGGCGCCACAACGGGGTTCGCCGTATCGGCCGGCGCGCCACTTGCCGCACTTGCGGGCGGCCTGCTCACCGCGGTGGCGATCTACCTGCTCGCGTGGGGGCGCAGCCCGACCGGCGACCACGGCGTCACCGGTCTGCGGTTGGTACTGGTCGGCATCGGTGTGAACGCATTCCTCTTGTCCGGTATCAGTTTCCTGCTCACTCGCGCCAGCCTGCAGGACGCGGCACGCGCCCAGCTCTGGCTCAACGGGTCGCTCAACAGCACCGACATGTCCCGGTTGATCCCGGCGGCGCTCGCACTGACCGTCGTCGTTGCGGTTGCGCTCGGCTCGGCCCGCACGCTCGCCGCGCTGCGCCTCGGCACCGAGACCACCAGGGTGCTCGGCGTCCGTATCCAAACGCAGCAGGCGATGCTGATCGGTGCGGCGGTCGTGGCCGCCGCGGTCGCCACCGCGGTCGTCGGCCCGGTCGGTTTCGTGGGCCTGGCCGGACCCCAGATCGCACGCAGATTGCTGCGAACACCCGGCGAACCGCTCATCGGCGCGGCGCTCGTCGGCGCCATCGCGGTGGTCGGGGCGGATGTGGCGTCGCGAACACTGTTTCCGGTGGACTTGCCGGTCGGTGTGGTGACCGCGGCGTTCGGCGGTCCGTTCCTGCTCTACCTGCTCGTGCGTATGAATCGGAAGGCGACCCTGTCATGACTACCGCATCCGCCGAAAGCGTCGACGCACACCGGCTTTCCGCCGAGAACATCACCCTTGGCTACGGCGATCGCGTCATCGTCGACGAACTCTGCATCGACGTCGCCCCCGGCGTGATCACCACCGTCATCGGCCCGAACGGCTGCGGCAAGTCGACGCTGCTGCGCTCGCTCGGCCGCCTGCTGCGACCGCAGCAGGGCCGAGTCCTGTTGGACGGCAAGGCAATCTCGTCGATGAAGACCAAGGATGTCGCCCGCGTGGTCGGCATGCTTCCCCAGTCTCCCATCGCACCGGAAGGGCTGACGGTCGCCGATCTGGTTGCCCGCGGCCGCCACCCGCACCAATCCTGGATCCGGCAGTGGTCGGTCACCGACGAGGCCGAAGTGATGACCGCGCTGGAACAGACCGGCATCGCCGATCTCGCCGACCGCCCGCTCGACGAACTCTCCGGCGGGCAGCGCCAGCGGGCCTGGATCTCGATGGCGCTGGCCCAGGGCACCGACATCCTGCTGCTGGACGAGCCGACCACCTACCTCGATCTCGCGCACTCGGTCGAGGTGCTCGACCTCGTCGACCGGTTGCACGACGACCTCGGACGGACCGTGGTGATGGTGCTGCACGACCTGAATCTGGCCATCCGCTACAGCGACGAACTGATCGTCATGCGCGCGGGCCGGATCGTCGCACAGGGCACACCGGGTGACATCATCGATGCCGAACTGTTGCGTGAGGTGTTCGATCTCGACGCCTCGGTGCTGGAAGACCCGGTGTCCGGTCGGCCGATGATCGTGCCCATCGGCACCAGGCACGTGCGCGCGGCCTACGGGTCGGGGCCGTCAACTATGACAAATGCCACACAGCTATCAGGCAGTTACGACGACGTGTAGTACGCAATTGTGTCGTTGAGTCCGTAAACTTGTGGGATGGCAGGACTTGGTGAACTCGAGAAAGCGGTCATGGACCAGTTGTGGTCGAGTGACGAACCGCAAACGGTCCGGCAAGTGCACGAGGCATTGGCTGCGCGACGTGAGCTCGCCTACACCACCGTGATGACGGTGTTGCAGCGGTTGGCGAAGAAGAACCTCGTCGTCCAGCGGCGCGACGACCGCGCACATCGCTATGCGCCGGTGCACACTCGCGACGAACTGGTCGCCAGTTTGATGTTCGACGCATTGCAACAGGCCGACGAAGCGGGCAGCCGGGCAGCGGCACTCGTCCATTTCGTCGAACAGGTCGGCAGGGATGAGGCTGACGCTTTGCGCGAAGCACTCGCTAAGCTCGAAGCATCCGAGGGCACTGCGCCGCCGTCGCAGTAATCTTGGACCCGGCCTCACAATGCCGTGAGCGCCCTGGCCCCACAACGCAGTGAGCTGAGTCGATGAACGCAACCGCGCCGGTCTTCGCCGGACTCGCTTTGCTTCTCGCGGGGCCTGCCCCAGCACTACTGAGCCGGGCGACCTGGACATACCGGACGCCTCGGGCCGCACTCGTGCTGTGGCAGGCCATCGCGCTGGCCGCCGTGCTCAGCGCATTCGGCTCCGGTCTGGCCATCGCCGCCGAACTGCTCGTCCCGGGACCCGATGGCCGACCGACGACCTCGCCGGCCAGGGAAATCGACGCACTCGGCCTGCCGCTGTGGCTGGCTTATGTCTTCGTCTTCGCGCTCACCCTGATGATCGGCGCCCGGCTGATCTACGCAGTGATCCGAGTTGGCGTGCACACGCGCAGACGGCGCGCTCATCACCGCATGCTGGTCGACCTGCTCGACCAGAGCGGACCGCATCGCCGGGCAGCCGACATCCGGGTGCTCGCCACGACCGAGCCGATCGCCTACTGTCTCCCCGGCTTGCGCCAACGGGTCGTGCTCAGCGAGGGCACGCTCACCAATCTGGCCGATGCCGAAGTCACCGCCATCGTCAGCCACGAACGCTCGCACCTGCGCGCCCGCCACGACCTGGTACTCGAGGCATTCACCGCGGTCCATGAAGCCTTCCCAGTGGTGGTGCGCAGCAGGGCCGCGCTCGGCTCGGTGAAGCTGCTGATCGAACTGCTCGCCGACGACTCCGCCGTAAAGGTGACCGGCCCGACACCGCTCGCGCGGGCGCTGGTCGCCTGTTCGAAGTCCACCGCCCCGCAGGGCGCGCTGGCCGCGGGCGGGCCGACCACGCTCATCCGCATCCAACGACTCGGCGGACGTATCGGCGATATCCGGGTCGCCTCGGCCGCCTATCTCGGCTCGGCGGCCATTCTTGTCGTTCCGACCATGGCCGTCGCGGTACCCTGGTTGGTCGAACTGGATCGGCTGCTCCGCAACTGAATCACTCGGTCCTCGCTGACCACCCGGCCCCAGCACTCTTCCCGAAGGCCGGGCCAACTTTCTCGGCACGCACCACGAGTGCCCGGTTTCCCGCCGCGCCGAGACACGAAAGGCACACACACCTTTGACCTCCTCGCCCCCTGCCACCGCGGCGCCCGCCGTGACCTTCGCCGATCTGGGCCTGCCGGTCCCGCTGGTGCAGGCACTGCGCAACGACGGCATCGAGGCTCCGTTCCCGATCCAGGCCGCGACGGTGCCCGACGCAATGGCGGGCAGGGATGTGCTCGGGCGCGGGCCGACGGGTTCCGGTAAGACGCTCGCCTTCGGGCTGCCCATGCTCGCCCGGCTCGCCGGTGCGTCGGCCAAGCCCGGCAAACCACGCGGACTCGTGCTGGTGCCGACCAGGGAACTGGCCGCACAGATCGAACGCGCACTGGATAACCCGGCGCTTTCGCTCGGTTTGCGGGTTGCCGCAGTGGTCGGAGGTGCGCCGATCAAGCGTCAGGCCGACCGGCTTGCTCGCGGCGTCGACCTGCTGATTGCCACACCTGGCAGGCTGGAAGACCTGGTGAATCAGCGCTCGGCCGACCTCTCTGAAGTCCGCATCACCGCGTTGGACGAGGCCGACCACATGGCCGATATGGGCTTCCTGCCCCAGGTCACCAAGTTGCTGGACCGGACACCGAAAGATGGTCAGCGACTGCTGTTCTCGGCCACACTGGACGGCGAGGTCGACAAGCTCGTCAAGCGCTACCTGGACTCCCCGGTCACGCATTCGACCGCGCCGCCGTCGGCCTCGGTCGCGACCATGTCGCACCATCTGCTGCATCTGCGCAAGATCGACAAGCGCACCGTCATCGCCGAGATCGCCGCCCGCGACGGGCTGACCATCATGTTCGTGCGGACAAAGCACGGCGCCGACCGGCTGGCCAAGCAGTTGCGCGCCGCGGGCATCGCCGCGGGCGCGCTGCACGGCGGCAAGGCGCAGAACAACCGGACCCGGACCCTCGCCGCGTTCTCCGACGGCTCGACCCCGGTTCTGGTGACCACCGACGTCGCCGCGCGCGGTATCCATGTGGACGGGATTTCCCTTGTCGTGCACGTGGACCCGCCTGCCGAGTCCAAGGCCTACCTGCATCGTGCCGGGCGCACGGCCCGCGCGGGCGAGGACGGCGTCGTCGTCACGCTGGTCACCGAGGACGAGCGCGACGACGTCGACAAGATGACCCGCAAGGCGGGTGTGGACATCGACGCGGTGGAGGTGCGGCCGGGAGATCGGCGACTGATCGCGATCACCGGTGCCGGGCAGCCGTCGGGCATACCCGTCGTTGCCGCGGTGGCCAACGACGCAGAGCCGAAGTCCGCGACGGCTGGCGGTCGATCCGGGTCCACGAGCCGCAAGTCCGGCAGTGCCGCGGCAGGCGGTCGCGGGTCGAGCGGGCGCGGCGCACGTTCGGGTGCGCGCGGCGCGGGCGCAGCGAAGACTTCCGGCCGTTCGACAGGCACTTCGGCGGCGGTAGGCCGCGCAGCGGGCGCGACGAAGACGTCACCAGCCGCGGGCCCGGCGTCGTCGTCGAATCGCGCCGCCGGTTCGGCGACGACCGGTCACGCAACGAGTTCGACCGGGCGCGCGACCGGTTCGTCGAACGCCGCGCCGAGCCGGACCACCGCGGGTGACACGCCCGGGAATACACGTCGACGCGCCGGTCGGCCGCAGGGAGTGGCGGGCAACAGCAACCGCATGGCAAACTAACCTATGCCCCACCATCCGCTGGGCGCCATCGTGTGCGCATTGCTCGCGGCGCTGCTGTTCGCAGTCGCCGCGGTCGCCCAGCAGCATGCGGCCGCGGCGGTGCCCGAGGGCGACTCGTTGATCCGCGCACTGCTGCGCAATCCACGGTGGTGGGCTGGGATCCTCGGGGACGCGGGCGGCTTCGCAATGCAGGTCGTTGCGCTCGCGCTGGGCGCGGTGCTTCTCGTCCAGCCGATCCTTGTGAGCATGCTCGTCTTCGCGCTGCCGCTGTCCGCGCGTCTCAATAGACGCACCGTCACCGTACGCACCTGGGCGACCGCCATCGCACTCGTCGCGGCATTGGCGTGCTTCCTGATCGTCGGTGATCCGTCGGAGGGAAATGCCAACGCACCCCTGCACGAGTGGATCGTGCCGCTGGCGATCCTGCTCGGCCTGATCGCCGCCGCGATCGCGATCGGTGCCGCCACCGCGGCCCCGGCCCTGCGCGCGATGCTGCTCGGCACGGCGGGCGGCGCGCTGTTCGGTCTGGCCGCCGCGCTCACCGAATACGTCACGACCTCGTTCGAGCACGGCCTCGGTCAGATACTCGGCAGTTGGCAGACCTGGGCGCTCGTCGCCTCCAGTTTGATCGGTTTCTACCTCCAGCAGCGCGCGTTCCAAGCCGGCCCCCTCGTCGCCTCGCTGCCCGCCATCTGCATCACCGAGCCCTTGGCTGCCGCCTACGTCGGCATCACCGTCCTCGACGAGCGGCTGCGCACCGGCACCATCGGCCTCGTAGTGATCGGCTGCACGGTGATTGTCATGTGCGCGACCACAATCCAGCTCTCACGTGCCCAAGCGGAAGCTTGAAGTCCGACGGACAACCCGGCCGCGGACCGAGAACGGACTCGGCACCACGTAGCCGAACACCGCACCGCCGATCTTCCTCCGCTGCCGCGGATCCGCGGTCATCTGGGCGCGCCTGTCGATGCCAGCAGCCGGCATTGGTCGCGCTGCTCACCCCGCCCCGGCAACCGCCACCGTGTGTGATGGGCGTCTCTCTTATGCCACGCGTCCAATGCTGGGGAATTGCACGCGGCCCCACAGAGCCGGATATCATCGGTTAAGTGCAGTTTCTCCCTGGCCATCAGCCGCCGTATGACCTGACCTACGACGACATCTTCCTCGTCCCGAATCGGACGGATGTCGCGTCGCGGTTCGACGTCGATCTGTCGACTGCCGACGGGTCCGGCACCACCATCCCCATCGTCGTGGCGAATATGACCGCGGTCGCGGGGCGCCGGATGGCCGAGACGGTCGCCCGTCGCGGCGGCATCGTGGTGCTGCCGCAGGATCTGCCCATCAGCGCGGCCGCCGACACCATCGGCTTCGTCAAGAGCCGATCGCTCACCGCCGACACCCCGGTGACCCTCGACCCCGAGCGTTCGGTGTCCGAGGCCGTCGCTCTGATGCACAAGCGCGCCCACGGTGCCGTCGTTGTGGTGGACGGCGGCAAGCCGATCGGCGTCGTCACCGAGGCGTCATGCACCGACGTCGACCGGTTCGCCCGGCTGCGCGACGTCGCGATGACCGATTTCGTGCAGGCCCCGGCCAGCACCTCACCGCGCGACATCTTCGATCTGCTCGAAGCCAAGCATGCCCAGTTGGCCGTGTTGGTCGGCGAGGACGGCTCCCTGGCGGGTGTAATGACTCGCACCGGTTCGGTCCGTGATGGCATCTACCAGCCGAATGTCGACGCCAACAATCAGCTGCGCGTCGCCGCCGCCGTCGGCATCAACGGTGACGTGGCCGCCCGGGCCAAGGCGCTCGCCGACTCCGGCGCCGACCTGCTCGTCATCGACACCGCGCACGGCCACCAGGCCAAGATGCTCGAAACCCTCAGCGCCATCCGCGACCTCGGCCTCGGCGTTCCGTTGGTCGCAGGCAACGTCGTCTCGGCGGCGGGCACTCGCGACCTCGCCGCGGCAGGCGCGGACATCATCAAGGTCGGCGTCGGCCCCGGCGCCATGTGCACCACTCGCATGATGACCGGCGTCGGCCGCCCGCAGTTCTCAGCGGTCGCCGAATGCGCCACCGCGGCAAAGGAACTCGGTGTGCACATCTGGGCGGACGGTGGCGTCCGGCACCCGCGCGACGTCGCACTCGCACTTGCCGCCGGCGCGTCCAACGTGATGATCGGCTCCTGGTTCGCAGGCACCTACGAGTCGCCTGGCGACCTGCGCGTCGACCGCGACGGCAACGCCTACAAGGAGAGCTTCGGCATGGCCTCCAAGCGCGCCGTCGCCGCCCGCACCGCCTCCGACAGCGGTTTCGACCGGGCCCGCAAGGCACTGTTCGAGGAGGGCATCTCCAGCTCACGGATGCGTCTGGATCCGGAGCGCCCCGGCGTCGAGGACCTCATCGACCACATCTGCTCCGGCGTTCGTAGCGCCTGCACTTACGCGGGCGCGCGCAGCCTCGCCGAACTGCACGACAAGGCCGTCCTCGGCGTCCAGTCCGCCGCAGGTTTCGCCGAGGGCCGCCCCCTGCCCAGCGGCTGGTAAACCGGGCGCACTCCATCAGCGGTGCTGCGCGTGCACCTACCCCCGCACGCGCAGCCCAAACCGAACCGCACAACAAAATCATCCTCCAAGTGCGGTCGGCCGCCCGTTTCACCGAAGAACACCCGCACCCAGCAGCGGCCAAGACCAGGCACAAACCATCAATGACGCTGCGCGCGCACCTACCCCCGCACACGCAGCCCAAACCGAACCGCACAACAAAATCATCCTCCAAGTGCGGTCGGCCGCCGGTTTCGCCGATGGAATACCACCCCACAGCGACCAGCAAGAGCCGGGCAGCCCTCTCCAGCAGGCTCGCCTCGTCATGGCACCTGACACCACCCACCCACCCACCCACCACGGAGCGAGTCTTACGAGCGACCGTTCGCGGCCGGCTCGCGTCCGAGCGGCCGAAGCGCATGTGCCGCAGGCACGAGTCTCGGCCGCTCGGACGCGAGCCTCGGGGGCCGCGAACACGCCGCGCCGCAGGCGCGGCCAAAAGACACAGCCGGTAGCATGAGGGTTGCCGGTCTCCGGCATTACAGCTCCCATTCGCGAAAGGAACAAGTTGTCACCCGCGTCCGAGGGCGCCGCACAGGAGGGCTCCTCTACCGAGCCGGGTGACAAACCCGGCGCTCTCCTTCCCGCAGCAGTCCACTCTGATTCAGTTCGATTCCCCGCGGTCGACCGTGCCGCGTCCCGCGGGCGGTGCTGATGATGTCTGTCGTGCTCACCGCGCTCAGCCTGGTCGGTTTCATTGCACTCACCGCAGGCACCGCGCTGTTCGTCGCCGCCGAATTCTCCCTGACCGCACTCGAACGCAGCACCGTCGAGGCGCATGCGCGCACCGGTGACGCACGCTCGCGGATGGTCCGTCAGGCGCATCGCACGCTGTCGTTCCAGCTCTCCGGCGCCCAGCTCGGGATCACCATCACCACACTGATTACCGGCTACATTGCCGAACCGGTGCTGGCCAGGCTGCTGTCCCCGCCGTTCATCGCGCTCGGCGTGAGCGCGGGTGCCGCGCACGGCATCTCGCTGACGCTGGCGCTGGTGCTGGCCACCTCGCTGTCGATGATCTACGGCGAGCTGGTGCCCAAAAACATCGCGATCGCGATGCCGCTCGGCACCGCGCGACTCACCGCGGGTCCGATGATCGCGTTCTCGGTGGTGTTCAAGTGGATGATCCACTTCCTCAACGGCACCGCGAACTGGGTGGTTCGCCGCCTCGGGGTGGAACCCGCGGAGGAATTGCGCTCAGCGCGTTCACCGCAGGAGCTCGGCTCGTTGGTGCGAACGTCTGCGCTGCGCGGCGCGCTCGATCAGCGCACCGCAGTGGTGATCGACCGCTCGCTGCAGTTCGGCGAGCGCAGCGCCGAGGAGTTGATGACTCCGCGTGTCAAGATCGAATCGCTGGACAAGTCCGACACCATCGCCGATCTCATCGCGGCCGCCAGCCGCACCGGGTACTCCCGCTTCCCGGTGATCGACGGGGATCTCGACAACACTCTCGGAGTTGTGCACGTGAAGCAGGCGTTCACCCATACGGCGAGCGTCCGGAGCACCATTCCGCTGCAGTTGCTCGCGCGGCCGGTGCCGATCGTGCCCGCCAGTCTCGACGGTGACGAGGTGCTCGAACGAGTACGCCGCGACGGCATGCAGGTGGCGCTGGTCGTCGACGAATACGGCGGCACCGCAGGCATCGTCACCATGGAGGACATCATCGAGGAGATCCTCGGTGATGTGCGCGACGAGCACGACGAAGAGGAGCGCGACGTCCGCCGGGTCTCCGACGGGTGGGACTGCTCTGGTCTGCTGCGTATCGACGAGGTGTCGCGCGCGACCGGATACGACGCACCCGAAGGTGAATACGAGACGCTCGGCGGCCTCGTGCTCACCCGGCTCGGCCGCATTCCGGTGACCGGTGACGAGGTGGTGCTACCGAATCCGGGTTCGCACAACCGACCGTCGAATGACTCGGACGAAGGCGGCTGGATCGCCAGGATCGAACGGATGGACGGGCGGCGCATCGACCGCGTGCGGTTGATTCCCGTCTCCTCCGAGGTGCTGCATTCCCGTGTGCACCACGCAGACCAGGAGCACAGTCGTGGGTGATCTGTTCGGAGTGCTGCTCACGGTGGTGCTGCTCGCGGGCAATGCCTTCTTCGTCGCCGCCGAATTCGCGCTGATCTCGGCCCGCCGGGACCGTCTGGAAGCGCTTGCGGCACAGGGCAAGCGCAATGCGACCACGGTGATCCGGGCGGGTGAGAACCTGTCGATGATGCTCGCCGCGGCACAGCTCGGCATCACCATCTGCTCGATCCTGCTCGGCCGAGTCGGCGAGCCCGCGGTGGCGCATCTGCTGGAGGGCCCGTTCGAGCTGGTCGGCCTGCCGGATCAGCTGCTGCATCCGGTTGCCTTCGCCGTCGCGCTGACGATCGTGGTGATCCTGCACATCCTGTTCGGCGAGATGATCCCGAAGAACATCGCGCTGGCGGGTCCGGAACGCAGCGCGCTGCTGCTGGTTCCGATCCACCTGGCGTGGCTGCGGCTGGCCCGCCCGCTCATCGCGATCTACAACATGGCCGCGAACCTGTCGTTGCGGCTGCTGCGGATCGAGCCGAAAGACGAGCTCAATGCCACCGTCTCCAGCGTCGAGCTGGCCGAGATGATCGGGGAATCCCGGTCGGAGGGACTTCTCGACGAGGAGGAGCACCGGCGACTGACCCAGGCGCTCGGCACGTCCGATCGCGTGGTCGCCGATGTCGTGGTGCCACTGGAAACAACCAGGTCGGTCCCATTGCGCGGCAACGGAACCACGCTCGGCGACATCGAGTCCGCCGTCGCGGAGACCGGTTTCTCCCGTTATCCGGTCCGCGCCGTCGATGGATCGCTGGTCGGTTATCTGCACGTGAAGGATGTGCTCGACAAGGTCGCCGATGAGACGGCCGGACCGAACACCCCTATCCCGCGCACCGATATTCGGCCGCTGCCGACGGTGAGCATGGGCACCACGTTGTACGAGGCGCTTGCGCGGCTGCGCCGCACCAACAGCCACCTCGGCCGGGTGGTGGACAGTCGCGGCAACACCACCGGCATCGTCGCACTCGAGGATCTGGTGGAGGAGTTCGTCGGCACGGTCCGTGACAACACGCACCGAGTGATCGAATGAGGCAGGTCCCGTTCGAATGAGTCTGCGCGTACTGCCCGAGGCGCAGTGGCGAGCCCACGCCGCTGCGCATCGGGCACGGCTGGATGAACTCGTCGGGCCCTATCTCCAACGGCGGGCGGCGGGGTCGTCGCATCCGGTGATCGACTTCCTGTTCACCTACTACGGGCACAAGCCCGCGCAGTTGCGGCGCTGGCATCCCGGCTACGGGGTGGCACTCGCAGGCGCGGCCGAATACGAGGGCGCTCGCGGATACCATCGCGTCGTGCCGACCGGCGATCTCGCGGCGAATCCGAGCACCACCGAGCTCGCCGGCGACGGTTCGCGAATCGGATCCGATTCCGGCAGTAGCACGTTCACCGCCGATCCCGCGTATCTCGCACGGCGTCGGGACACCATCGAGTTCGTCGCGAACCTGTTGCGCGCCACCGCATCTCGACCCGCACAGCTGTCCTGTTTCGGGTTACACGAGTGGGCTATGGTCTATCGCACCGACGACGTCCGCCACCAGCAGGTCCCGCTGCGGTTGGGCAGGACAGGCACCGACGAGGTCGTGGAATCGATGTCGCTGCGCTGCACCCACTACGACGCCTTCCGTTTTTTCACGCCGGAAGCGATCGGGCGAAATATCGAGCCGCTGACGCGCGCGGACCAGGTATCCCGCGAACAGCCCGGCTGCTTGCACGCCAACATGGACCTCTACAAATGGGGTTTCAAACTGGCCCCGCTCATCGCCTCGGACATGTTACTGGACTTCTTCGAGTTCGCCTGCGCCGCACGGGAACTGGATATGCGCGCGAGTCCGTACGATCTCTCCGCCTACGGGTACGAGCCGGTGCGCATCGAAACGCCGACAGGACGAGCCGAATACGTCCGAGCACAGTCGAACCTCGCGAAACAATCGGTTCGACTCAGACAGCGCCTTCTAGAGCTCTGCGACGCGTTGCTCGCCGTCGACACGCAGGCGCTCGACACCTCCCTGCTCAGCAGCTAGTACCTCGCAGATCTAGACCCGGTTCATCCCCCGGCCACCCGCGCCGACCAGCCCCGGGTCCGGCGATCTCGGTGAGCATCATGCCTTCCGAACAACCCGAGCATCTGGAATTATCTCCAAACCACTGCCATAAGTTACTGAGTATTACTACTATTCAGTCAGTTCGCGCCTGCTGACTGAGTCAGCGCGGCCGGCATGGTTCGAGATCGAAGAAAGTTGGGGGATGCAACGATGCGCCCATTGGTGAGGATTCGCCGCGCCCGCACGCTGGCATTGGTCGCCACCGCGATGATTGCCGCGATGATGGTGCCCAGCAGCGCGTCGGCCGATCTACAGTCCGATATCGCCACCTTCGTCCAGGAATTCCTCGATGTCGGCCGCACATCGGTGCCGCGTGCGGACTGCGGGCCGGGGTCGATGCCGGAAACCGGCCTGCAGGGCGACGTGCCTGCCGCCGACCGCGACAGTCGGCGCAGCACCCAAGGCTACCGGTGCAATATGACCATGCTCGGCGGCTTCGCAGGGCGCGGCGCGGGCATCACCTCGACCAGCTACGAGAACTGCGCGTACATGGGCTCGTTCTTTCCCGGCGACTTGATCAGCGAGGGCCGCGGCGTCCAGGTGCTCGACGTGTCCGATCCGGTGAACCCGCGGCCGACGGCGACCTTGACCGAACCCGCCATGCTCGCGGGCACCTGGGAGAGCCTGAAGGTCAATGCCGCTCGCAAGTTACTGGTCGGCACCGGCGTTCCCGTCGGTGAGGGCGTCGGCTACCTATCGGTCTACGACATCTCCGATTGCGCACATCCGCGCCTGCTCAATCCTGGCGCAGGTACGAATCTACTGATGCCACTGCCGATCACCACCCACGAGGGTGGCTTCTCTCCTGACGGCAACACGTATTGGGCCTCCGGTGTCGCCCCCGGCTTCGTCAGCGCCGTCGACCTCACCGATCCGGCCGACCCGCGTGTCATCTGGCAGGGCCTGACCGGTATCGAGGCACACGGCTTCGGCATCAGCGCCGACGGCAATCGGATGTACCTGTCGGCGCTGGGCGGCTTCACCGTGCTCGATATCAGCGCAGTGCAACGACGCGACCCCAACCCACAGGTGCAGCACATCGGGCGGACGTTCTGGACCGACGGCTGGGCCACCCAGCACAGCATTCCGGTCAGCTACAGCGGCAAGCCCTACCTCTACACCGTCGACGAAGGTGGTTCCGGCGGTGTGAAACTCATCGATATCTCCGATGACACCGCCCCCAAGGTCGCGGGCAAGATCAAGCTGGAGATCAACCTGCCGCAACACATCGACGCCAATATCGGTTCGTCCATGGGCGGTTCGGTCTTCGCCTACGAATCGCACTACTGCGCCGCCGACCGACCGACCGACCCCACCGCACTGGCCTGCGGCTGGATCTCCTCCGGTATCCGCGTCTTCGATATCCGCAACCCGCACGACATTCACGAGATCGCCTACTTCAATCCGCCGGCCCGCACCGACCAGAACCTGTCGCTCTGGAACTCCCCGCACGCTTTGGCCTCGATCATCGGCGTCCCGCTGATGACCGCGCCGCCTGCGGCCCGCGCGGTGCTCGAAGGACAGTTCAACCCCTGGGACGCCATCACCCCGCGCACCGGCAAGCTCGCCTTCGGCGACGTCTCCACCGACTGGTGCTTCTCCCCGCCGGAGTGGCGCGGCGATCAGCTCTACGTCGCCTGCTCCGACAACGGATTCATGGTGCTGCAACTCGACAACGATGTGTACAGCCCGCCCGCCGACCAGCAATCGATCGTCGGGTCGTAGGCAAATTGTCCAGCTCGATCCGAACAGACGCCGACGCAATCCGCCCGGACGTGGCCGGCGCGAGCGATGCCGATGCTCACCGGGACGGCTCGCGCACAGCGATCTGGCACACCGGTCGTATCAAGGTTGCCGCAATCGCCTCGTCGGCTTTCGCGCTGCTGGTGATCGGGGCAGCACTGCGCCCACTCGTTCTCCCCGAACACCACACCGCCACACCGATTCTCACCTCGGTCGAGGTCGGCTTCGCCCAGGATATGACCGCGCACCATCAACAGGCCCTGATCATGGTGCAACGCCTGGACCGCAGCGCGGACCCCACCGTTCTGCGCCTCGCACAGCAGCTCGCCGACGTGCAACGCATCGAAATCGGCACCATGCTCGGCTGGCTCCGCCTCACGAACGAGACCCCCTTGTCCCCACACCCCATGGCCTGGATGCACACCGAAGAACCCGCGCCGCACCACCATTCGGTAGCCGCCCCCGATCACCCGCCGGACACCACCATGCCGGGGCTGGCGACCATGTCCGAACTCGACGCCCTCGCCACCGCCCGCGGTCGCGACGCTGCAATCCTCTTCTTACAACTCATGTTCCGCCACCACCAGGGTGGCCTCACTATGTCCCAGGCCGCCGACCGACTCCTCCCCTCCGGCCCGGTCAAAGAATCCGCCCGCTCCATGTTCCAATCCCAAAGCCAAGAAACGGGTGTAATCAGCGTTCTGCTGACCCAGCTCGGCGCCCAGCCCCTCCCTTGATGCCGCCGCACTGTCAAAAACAGGGAGCCGAGATCGCCGGCTGTACCGCTGCGCTCGACTCATGGAGCGGAGCGACAGCTAGCACGTTGAAGGAGGTGCTCGGCGAGTAAGTCACGCAATCGGCGGATCGCTCGACGCAGGTATCGTCGATCATGATCAGGGAGGAAGTGCCGGAGCTCCACCTGAGGCCTCAGGACGAGTCGACGAACCGGTACCAGCGCCCATCGTAGGGCCGATATTCGACACCTCGTTCGGCCGGTGGACCCAGACTCGGCGGCGCATTTTCGGGCGGGAAGTAGGCGAAGCCTTCCGAAACTTTCGATGTCCCTTGGACATAGAACAGACAGCCGCCGTCACGCGGAGTGATGGCGATGATGGCGTAGACACCGAGCCTGGTGCGAGGCCCGGGGTTGGCACAATCGATCGACTGGTCTTCGAGGATGCCTCGCGACACCTGCCAGCCCGCTTCCTGCGGGACCTCGAACCAGACCAGCGCGGCGAGCGCAGTGATCGACAAGGGCACCGCGAGGCTGAGCTGAATGGTGTGATACCGAATCAGACCGATCAGGCCGAAGAACAGCGCGACCACGCTGACCACCGAAAGACCCACCCACAGTAGCACTTTGGTGAAATGATCCCCGAAGGATGCCAACTCCCAGCACAGCGCGGCGCACACGACCGCGACCACACAGGTGAGGAAACCCATCCACAGAACGAACCAGCGCGGCGGGCCCGAACGCGCGCGGGCGGTGGCGACACTGTTCATGCCAACAAGATACGGCGCAGAGAGGTGGCCCGAGCCGCAATCGCGCGTCCTCGAGCGCACTACGCGCCGAGCGGGGTTGGCGTCCGATGAGCAAACATCCGCCGGATAAAGAAACCCCTGGCCGTGGCGACCGAAAACGACGGCCACGAGCCAGGGGCTCGGATGCTAGACGATCAGCTCGGTGTCACAGCGGCGGAAAACCGGCCGAGCCGGTGACAGCCCAATTCCAGAACGACGCGGCGCGGTTGGCCACCAGGGCGATCACATCAAGGACAACGCTTCCCATAAAACTTCCTCACATCGGGCGTCTGCAGTGCAGGCCAAGAGTAACGGATAGGCATCGGGCCCTGAATTCGCCGGCCACCCGACAGCGACCTTCGCGTGATAGCCGAACTCCCTGGTCGACATCGTGCCGACCAGGGAGTTCACCGTCGAAACTCAGAGGCAGTCCAGCGCCTTGGCCTCACGGCGGCGGCGGTGCAGGATCGGCTCGGTGTAGCCGTTGGGCTGCTTGGTGCCCTCGAGGACCAGTTCCTTGGCGGCCTGGAAAGCAATGCTGCCCGCGAAGTCCGGCGCCAGCGGCCGGTAGTTCGGGTCGCCCGCGTTCTGCTTGTCCACCACTGGCGCCATCCGCTCCAAACTGGCCAGCACCTCGCCGGCAGTGACGACGCCGTGGCGCAGCCAGTTCGCCATCAGCTGGCTCGAAATGCGCAGCGTCGCACGGTCTTCCATGAGGCCGACGTCGCGAATGTCGGGCACCTTGGAGCAGCCGACACCCTGGTCGATCCAGCGCACCACGTAGCCGAGGATGCCCTGCGAGTTGTTGTCCAGCTCCTGCTGCTTCTCCTCGGCCGACCAGTTCGGGTTCGCGGCCAGCGGGATCTCCAGGATCTGGTCGACCGTGGCGCGGCGGCCACCTGCGGCGATCTCCTGCTGGCGCTCGAAGACATTCACCTGGTGGTAATGGGTGGCGTGCAAGGTGGCCGCGGTCGGCGAGGGCACCCATGCGGTGTTCGCGCCCGCACGCGGGTGGCCGATCTTCTGCTCGAGCATGTCGTGCATCAGATCCGGCATCGCCCACATGCCCTTGCCGATCTGCGCCTTGCCGGGCAGGCCGGTGGTCAAGCCGGTGTCGACGTTCCAGTCCTCGTAGGACAGGATCCACTGCTGCTGCTTCATTTCGGCCTTGCGGACCATCGGCCCGGCCTCCATGGAGGTGTGGATCTCGTCGCCGGTGCGGTCGAGGAAGCCGGTGTTGATGAACACGACCCGCTCACGGGCGGCCTCGATACACGCCTTCAGGTTCACCGTGGTGCGGCGCTCCTCGTCCATGATGCCGACCTTCAGGGTGTTGCGCGGCAGGCCGAGCACGTCCTCGATCCGGCCGAACAGCTCATTGGTGAAGGCGACCTCGTCGGGGCCGTGCATCTTCGGCTTCACGATGTAGACCGAGCCGGTGCGGCTGTTCTTCAGCTTGGTGTCGCCTTGGAGGCTGTGGGTGGCGATCAGCGAGGTGATCAGGCCGTCCATGATGCCTTCCGGCACCTCGTAGCCATCGGAGTCGATGATCGCGTCGCTGGTCATCAGGTGACCGACGTTGCGCACGAACAGCAGCGAACGGCCGTGCAGCACCAGCTCGCCACCGTCGATGGCGGTGTAGACGCGGTCGGGGTTCATGGTGCGGGTGAAGGTCTTCTCGCCCTTGCTGACCTTCTCCGCCAGATCGCCCTTCATCAGGCCGAGCCAGTTGTGGTAGCAGAGGACCTTGTCCTCGGCGTCCACCGCGGCGACCGAATCCTCGAAGTCCATGATCGTGGTGATTGCGGACTCCAGCACCACGTCCTTGACACCAGCAGGGTCGGTCTTGCCGATCGGCGAGGAGCCGTCGATCTGGATCTCAGCGTGCAATCCGTTGTGCCTCAGCAGCACCGAGGTCGGCGAGGCCGGGTCACCCAGGTAGCCGACCAGCTCGGCGCCGTCGGCGGCCAGCGTGGTCACCTCGTCGTTGGCCAGCGTGATGGCCAGCGCGCCGTTCTCGATGGCGTAATGCGTCGAGCTACGGTGCGAGCCGTTGGCCAGCGGTGCCGCGGTGTCGAGGAAAGCACGAGCGAACTCGATCACCCGGGCGCCGCGGACCGGGTTGTAGCTGGTGCCCTTCTCCGCGCCGTCGGCCTCGGAGATGGCGTCGGTGCCGTAGAGCGCGTCGTAGAGCGAGCCCCAGCGCGCGTTGGCGGCGTTGATCGCGAAGCGCGCATTCATCACCGGAACCACGAGCTGCGGACCTGCGGTGACGGCGATCTCGGTGTCCACGTTCTCGGTGGCGATCGCGAAGTCGGCCGGTTCCGGGCGCAGGTAGCCGATCTCGCCGAGGAAGCTCTTGTAAGCGGCCTTGTCATAGTTCGCGCCGGCATGCTCGGCGTGCCAGGCGTCGAGTTTGCCCTGGATCTCGTCGCGTTCGGCCAGCAGGACACGGTTGCGCGGAGCGAGGTCATTGATGACCTGCTCGGCGCCGGCCCAGAACGCGGCGGAATCTACGCCGGTACCGGGGAGCGCCTCGTTCTCGATGAACTCGTGGAGAACGCTGGCCACCTGGAGCCCGCCGACCTGAATCCGCTCTGTCATCTACTGCCTCACTTTTGAGAAAGTCGGGTAGGAAAATCGCCGCCAATGTTACCCGTGGGTAGTGACACCTCGATGCGTCGGGTCGACGCGTCGCACTTGCGGCGCCTGCTGCCACAGCATTCCGCCACGCCGACCATCGGGCGCCCATTCGTCTGCGCGTCCAAAGGGTGCGACGGAAGGTCGTGCAGACCCTTGATTGTATCGGCCGGTACATTTAATGTACTGATTGGAACATTTCCTATAGGTTCGTATGCCTAGACCAATGGAGTGCAGGGTGTCGTTGCCGGGACAGTCGTTGTCGGACAAGGTCGTGCTGGTCACCGGGGGAAGTCGGGGCCTCGGCAGGGAGATGGTGCTCGCGTTCGCAGGAGCGGGCGCCGACGTTGTGATCGCCAGCCGCAAGCTCGACGGGTGCGTCGAGCTCGCCGACGAGGTGCGCAGCACCTACGGTCGCCGGGCCTTGCCGGTGGCATGCAATGTCAGCGATTGGGCGCAGTGCGATGCACTGGTCGACACCGTCTACGCCGAATTCGGCACGGTCGACGTGCTGGTCAACAACGCGGGAATGTCGCTGCTGTATCCGAGCCTGGACCAGGTGACCGAAGCGATGTTCGACAAGGTGATCGGGGTGAACCTCAAGGGTCCGTTCCGCCTGTCCGCTGTGATCGGCACGCGCATGGCGGCTGGGAGCGGCGGTTCGATCATCAATATCTCCTCGATCGAGGCGGCACGGCCGGAGCCGCTCGCGGTTCCCTACGCGGCGGCGAAGGCCGGGTTGTCCAATCTGACCGGCGGTCTTGCACAGACATTCGGACCGACAGTGCGCGTCAACACCATTCAGTGCGGCGCCTTCGCCACTGATATCGCCAAGTCGTGGCCCGACGAGCTACGGGCCGAGATGACCAGACATAACGCACTGGCCCGGGTCGGCGAACCGAACGAGATCGTCGGCGCCGCGCTCTTCTTCGCCACCGATGCCTCGGCATTCTGCACCGGAGCCACCCTCGCTCTGGATGGCGGCTGGCGATGAAAGCACCTGAATACCAAGAAACCCCAACGATTTCGCGCAACACAGCACTCGACTATGTGGAGGGCAGCATCCGATGAAGGCATTGACCTACGTGGGCCCGCAGCAGATTTCGTTCACCGAAGTGCCCGATCCGGCGTTGCCGGGGCGCGACGGGGCAATCATCCGCGTCACAGCGGCGGGCATCTGTGGTAGCGACCTGCACATCTATGCCGGACACGGCTTCACCGACGGCACCGGATATACCGTCGGCCATGAAGCGGTCGGCGAGATCGTCGAACTCGGTCCCGATGTCGAAGGTTTCGCGATCGGCGACCGGGTGCTCGCCTCCGCCTCGGTCGGCTGCGGTCGGTGCGCGCAGTGCAAGCGTGGCATCGTCGCCGCCTGCGAACGCCATCCCCTGCCGATCGATGCCTGCTACGGGCTGGGCGGGTCGCTGGCAGGCACGCAGGCCGAACTACTCGCGGTCCCCCATGCCGAAGGAAACTTGGTGCGCCTACCCGACGCGGTCGGCGACGAGGCCGCGGTCGTGCTGACCGATAACGCCCCCACCGCCTGGTACGGAGCGCGCCGGGCCCGCATCGCACCCGGTGACACCGTGGTGGTCATCGGGCTCGGGCCGGTGGGGCTGATGGCGGTCCAGTCGGCGTTCGCGATGGGCGCCGCGCGGGTGCTCGGCGTCGATCTGGTCGGCGAGCGCCGCAAGCGGGCCGCCGAATTGGGTGCAGAGCCCATCGAGTCCGACGATCCCAAGGCCGCCATCCGCGACATGCTCGGCGGCGGTGCGGATGTCGCGCTGGAGGCGGTCGGCGCCGACGCGACGATCAAGCTCGCCATCAGTGCGGTCGGACATCGTGGGCGGGTCAGCGTGGTCGGAGTGAGCCAGAATCGAGCGTTCCCTTTCCATATGCAGCTGGCGCAGGTCAAGGAGCTCGAGTTCCACATCGGGCTGTGTTCGATCCAATACGAATTGCCCGCGCTGCTTCGTCTCACGGCGGCCGGGCGGCTGACTCCGGAAGCGGTTGTGTCGCATCGACTCCCGATGTCCGAGGGGCCGAGTGCCTACCGGATGTTCGCCGAACGAGCCGACGGCGTCTCCAAAGTCGTGCTGGATCCATGCCGATGACCGATATCGCCACTCCACGCCGTCGCGGTCGCCCGCCCGCGACGGAAACAACTGCCGAGGCGACCCGCGAGCGCATTGTGGATGCCGCCGTGGAACTGTTCGCGGAGAAGGGTTTCCACGGTACCGGCGTGGCCGAAATCGGTGATCGGGCCGGGGTGCAGCGCGGCGCGCTCTACTACCACATCGGGTCCAAAGAAGAACTACTGTGGCAGATCCTGCGGGACTACATCCAATTGATGCTCATCGATGCCCAACAGATCGCCGATAACGACGACGACCCGATCACCAAGCTGCGCAAGCTGATCCACAGCCACGTCGACCTGATCGTACGGCACCGTCGCGAGGTCGCCATCCAATTGCGTGACGTGACGGCATTGACCGGCGAGCGCGGCAGCCAACTGCAAGACCTGCGCGATCAGGTGCAGCACTGCTGGCAGCGCGTCATCGACGCGGGCTGCGCGGCCGGACTGTTGCGCACCGACGACCATGTCGTCACCAACAGCGTGCTCGGCATGCTGAACATGGTGACGTTCTGGTACCGCCCGCATGGCGGTCACACACCCGAAGAGATCGCCGACATCCTCGCGACCACCTTCCTCGACGGCATTGTGCGCCCGACCGAACAGACGAAAGGCTGACCATGGCTTGGGAATTCGAAACCGACCCGGAATATCAGAAGAAACTGGACTGGGCAGCGGAATTCGTCCGCACCGAGGTGGAGCCGCTGGATCTGCTCTACCCGAATCCCTACGACCGCACCAACACCGAAGCCATGGCTCTGATGCGGCCACTCAAGGAGCAGGTGAAGGCCCAAGGCCTGTGGGCCTGTCACCTGGGTCCCGAACTCGGCGGCCCCGGCTACGGACAGATGAAGCTCGCGCTGCTCAACGAGGTGCTCGGCACCTCGATGTGGGCGCCCTCGGTATTCGGTTGTCAGGCACCGGATTCCGGCAACGCGGAAATTCTCGCGCACTACGGCACGCCGGAGCAGAAGGCGAAGTACCTCGAACCGTTGCTGTCCGGTGAGATCGGATCCTGCTATGTGATGACCGAGCCGACCGGCGGCTCCGATCCGACGACATTCAAGACGACGGCCGTGCGCGACGGCGACTCCTGGGTGATCAACGGTGAGAAGTGGTTCAACTCGAACGCGCAGTTCGCGAGCTTCCACATCGTCATGGTGGTCACCGACACCGAAGTCAGCGCGTACCAGGGTATGTCGATGTTCATCGTGCCCGCCGACACCCCCGGCCTCGAGATCGTCAAGAACTTCCATGTCCACGGCTTCAGCGAGCACGAGGGCCACCTGCGCTTCACCGACGTCCGGGTCCCCGCCGACCATCTGCTCGGCGCCGAAGGTCAGGGTTTCGTCGTGGCCCAGACCCGTCTCGGCGGCGGCCGCGTGCATCACGCCATGCGCACGGTCGCGTTGGTGCGCAAGGCCTTCGACATGATGGCTGAGCGCGCCGTCTCCCGGCCGATGCGCAAAGGACCGCTGGCGGGACTGCAGATGACGCAGGAACGTATCGCCGACAGCTGGATCGAGATGGAGCAGTTCCGGCTACTGGTGCTGCGCACCGCGTGGCGCATCGATAAGGAACAGGACTACTTGAAGGTGCGCAAGGACATTGCCGCCATCAAGGTCGCGATGCCCAAGGTGATGCACGATATCGCGCAGCGCGCACTGCATCTGCACGGCGCCATCGGCGTCAGCACCGATCTCCCGTTCGTCGACATGATGAACTACGCCGAGGTCATGGCCATTGCCGATGGACCGACCGAGGTCCACAAGATCACGCTGGCCAAGGAGGTCCTGAAGGACTACGCACCGGGCGATCCGGTCTATCCGAGCGGCTATCGCCCGGCGCTGCGCGAACAGGCACGCGAACTGGTGGCGCGCCGTCTCGAGCACCTCGTCGGGAACCTCTGACGCGACACCCTATCGGCCCCGCCCGCCCGGCGATTCACGGCGCCGCTACGAGGCGCGGGTGGCGGGATCGAGGGTGGATAGCGAATCCGAGTACGGCGCAACGGGGCTCAGTTTCAGTACCGAGGGCATGCGGCGGGTCAGTGCGGACGGGCCCGCGAATTCGACGCGGCCCGTTCGCACGGCGTGCGACAGGGGCATGCGGCCGAGCCAGACCTGGTAGAGCGAGGCCATGTCTGCGGTGATCGTGACGTCGACCGGGTAGCCGGGGTCACCGACGCAGACCGAGGCGATGCCGGACTCGACGACGATCCAGTAGCGGCGGACCTCGTCGCGGAAGCGGACCGCGAACACGTGCCGTTTGCCGGGGAACGACGAGGTGTCCAGCCGGGAGTGCATCCACCAGACCAGCAGACCCGGGTCGAGTTCCTCCTGCCGCGGTTCGCCGAAGGTCCAGCGGGCGCCCCATTCGCCGAGGCCGAACAGGATCGGTTCCAACTCCTGCCCGGCCGCGGTGAGCAGGTAGTTGCCGCCCGCCGTCTCGACGAGACCGGCACGCTCGAATTGGCGCAGCCGTTTGGCGAGCAGGCTGCGCGACAGCCCGGGCAGCCCGCGGACGAGGTCGTTGAATCGGGACGTGCCGATGAGCAGGTCGCGCAGGATGAGTAACGACCAGCGCTCACCGAGCACGTCGAGGGCCCGCGAGATCGGGCAGTACTGGCCGTACCCCGCAGTCGATGGGTGGTGGATCATGGTCACCTCACGAAGGGTCCTACTTCTGAACCGGGAGAGTCCACTTTGTGGACTATCCGTTTATCGCGGCCGTTCCTAACTTCGAAACATGACAACTACCGCTGTAGACACCACCCGGACCGCCACCGACTGGATCGCCCTCGCGCGGCAGATCGGCCAAAACCTGAGCCCAGGCGTCGCCGAACGCGACCGGACCGGCGACATCGCCGAGGACGCCTACGACCTGCTGCGCACCGCCGGACTCACGGCCGCGCTCGTGCCCACCGAATTCGGCGGCGGCGGAGCCACCCACCAGGAGATGGGTGCGGTCCTGCGCGAACTCGGCCGTCACGACCCGTCCACGGCGGTCGCCTTCGCCATGCATTCGCATCTGGTGGCCGCGCAAGTGTGGCGGCATCACCACGGAATCGACGCCACACCGGTCTTCACCAAGGTGGCGGCGGGCGCGATCCTGGTCAGTACCGGCGCCTCGGACTGGGTGGACTCCAATGGCCGGGCCTCGCGGGTCGCGGGCGGCTTCCGCGTCAGCGCGCGCAAGGCTCCCGCCAGCGGTTGCGAGGTCGGCACGGTGCTCGTCACCAGCATCCGATGGGACGACGCACCCGAAGGGCCGCAGGTGCTGCACTGCGCGATCCCGCGCTCCGCCAACGGCGTACGGATCGAAAGAACGTGGGACACACTCGGTTTGCGAGCCAGCGGATCACACACCGTGGTCTTCGACGAGGTCTTCGTGCCCGATGCCGCGGTCTCGATGGTCCGCCCGGTCGGCGTCTGGCCGCCGGTGCTGAACGTGGTGATCGGCGCGGCCATGCCGCTGGTCATGGCCGCCTGTCTCGGCATCGCCGACGGCGCCATCGAATCGGCCGCCCTGCTGGTAGCCGACCGCACCGACCCGCACACCTTCCAGTTGGCGGGCGAAATGACCAACGCCCACACCACCGCAGCCGACCTGATCGCTGCCATGTTCACCGACTCCGACAATCTGCGCTTCGACAACACCGATGCCTACGCCGCCCGCACACTAAGCCGCAAGACGGTGGCCGCCGAGGCTCTCATCTCGGCCGTCCGCTTCGCCATCGACACCGTCGGCGGTCTGGGCTATTCCCGCACCTGCGATATCGAAATGCGCTACCGCGACGTGCACGGCAGTCTGTTCCACCCGCTCCCGCGGGCCAAGCAGACTCGGTTCAGCGGACGCGTGCTGTTGGGGCACTCCCCGATCGGCTGAACACGACGTGCGGGTCTCTCGAAACAACACACCGGCGTTAACACGCCGCGCCGAGCACTCCAGATGACCAGTCGGGGGCGAAATCCGCCACCACGAGGTTGACCGGGTCGAAGCCGTGGACACCGACCTGACCACGCTGACCAGCGTCAGCATCTGGTGTGATCGCTTCAATATGTCTTTCGGCGCTGCCCGACTCGAACAGAGCTGACACGGCGGCAAACCTCTTGCCGCACAGGGCGGCCCACACATAGAGCTGGTCGGCCGCCCAATTCGAATGCGGCAGAGCCGGAATCGGATCATTCCCCTGATGAGGGGCCTGCGCAGGGCGGTCGGCGGAAAATGTCTACTCTTTGTCGGCCGCGATTCCCGTCGAACTCCCCGGACAGACCGTACGGTTGTCAGTGTGGGGACCAAAGTGGTCGCCAGCGGCAACCAGCCAGCTTCGGAACCAGTACACCCGGGGTATGAACATGATGATTCGCAGAATAATCGGCGCCATCGTCGGATCCGTCACGATCGGCGTGGCAGGCGCCGTCAGTGGAGCAGGCATAGCGCCTGCCGCACCCGAGTGCCCCGATCTCTACGTCGTCGCGATACCCGGCACCTGGGAGACCTCCGACAGCAAGCCCGGCGAGGGCATGCTCGCGAGCGTCACCGACAATCTGCCCTCCGATGTGCGGACCGACTACGTGAGCTATGCCGCCACCGCTTTCCCGTGGGAGGTCGACGTCTACGGCCGCTCCAAGAAGCAGGCCACCGACAACGCCCGCGGCCTGGTCACCGCCATGGCTCAGCGGTGCGGCGCGACGAAGATCGCGCTCATCGGCTACAGCCAGGGCGCCGACGCCGCCGGCGACCTGGCCGCGGAAATCGGCACCGGCTTCGGTCCGGTCGAACCGGAGCGCATCGCCGCGGTCGGCCTCGTCTCGGATCCGCGCCGCTCCCCCAATGACGCGCTCGTCGGTCCGCCGGTGCAGGGTGCGGGTGCGGGTGGTCCGCGGATCGGCGGCTTCGGCCTCCTCAGCCACAAGACTCGAACCTTCTGCGCGGACGGCGACCTGTACTGCTCGACCCCGCCCACCGATTTCGCGGCCCGTTTCGCAGGCTTCCTCGCCCAGGCTTCCGATCCGAACCCGGCGCAGCTGTGGCGTTACCAGCAGGAAGCCGTCGCAATCTTCAACGATCTGATGAGCGTCGGCATTGTCCCGATGTTGCAGAACCAGCTCGCCGATCCGGGCCTGGACGAGCGCAAGCAGAAACTCGAGGAGTTCTACAACTCCTTCGTCCACCAGAACTATCCCGCCTACGTCGTCGACCCGTCGGGCGCCACCGCCACCTCGTGGCTGCGCCAGTGGTTGGTCGAGCAGAAATGAGCCGTCGGACAAGCTCGGAACCGGGTAGCCCCACTCTGGGGCCTACCCTCACATCAGGAAATACAGTGCGAGCATCACGACTACGGTACCGCTGACGCCGCCCAAGACTTCGACGAAGAGGTAACCGTTGGAGTAGGCGCCTTGTATCCACAGGGCCCAGACCGGCGGATAGACCCGCAGCGCGGCGAACAACCCGGCCAGCAACATCGCTCCGGCCAGACCGTGCACGGGGAGCAGCGGATGCAGCCAAGCAAACCCGATCGTCATGATGTACACCTCGATTTGCGTACCCAGCAAACGAGTGGACATAGCGCGAGGCCGATCCGATCCGATCCGCGCGGGCGGGCTCACCTCGCTGTCGGCGGCATAAATCCGTTTCACCAACGGACTTCCGTACAGGACCACTATCGCAACAAAGTGGACAAGTCCCGCGACGAGTCCCCACAGCAGTACTTCGACCGCGATCATTTCCCTCGTTCCCACGACTCGATCGGTGAGCACTCCACCTCGAGAACGATGCGCCTTGCCATCCCATGGCAGACCCGACAGCCGAAACTCGACGCGACTCAGTATGTCAATGCCTTTGCGCAAGACCGCCTTTGCGTATTCCCTGTGGCTGGAAACTCCGCCACCGCTGATCGCCGATAGCGCGCGAGGCCGGCGAAAAATGACCCGACAACGGCGGGTGTGGTGTGCCACCATGTGATTCGACGACGATCACCCGATTCCGAGGTGATCAAGAGCACCAAGAAAGGAGGAGGTGGCTTTGATCAATATGCGCCAGCGCGCGACCAGCAGTGGATCGGATCTCGGCCGCCTCCCGGCCGGCGTCTGACCGCCCGCCACTCTCCTTCGAATTCGCTCGCTCTCACTCGAAACATGGTGATTCCCATGACGTTCCACCGTGCCACCGATCCGGTGGTGTTGACTGTCGACAATTGGATACGCACCCGTGTGCTGGTACTCAACGCCAGCTACGAGGCGCTCGACGAGATCACTGCCGAGCGGGCCGTCGTGCTGCTCATGAGCGGGGTCGCCGAGTCCGTCGCCGACCGGGAGCCGCACTTCCCGATCCGGTCCAGGCACCTCGAGATCGCACTGCCGGAAACTATCCGGCTGCTGCGCTACGTGTACTTCGAGCATGTGGTCCGAGTGCAGGACGAGAGCCACGCGACGCTGGCCGGGGTGCTGCGCCGCGACAGCCACCGGTGCGGCTACTGCGCCGCGTGGGCCAGCACCGTCGACCACGTCCGCCCGCGCAGCCGCGGCGGACCGAATACGTGGAGCAACCTGATCGCCTGCTGCGCGCCGTGCAACACGATCAAGGCCGACCGCACCCCCGAGGAGGCGGGCATGCGGCTGCTGTGGGAGCCGAAGGCGCCGCATCATCTGGAAAAGCGGCAGCGGCAGATCTGGAAGCAACTGGCAGGCACTCGAGCCGCGTGAGAAAGGAGAAGGATCGCCATGAACGTCCGACTGGAGACAACCGCACCCGCCGAATCGACACTGACCGATCTGCTCCCGCTCTCGGACAGCCAGGACTGGCACCGAGCGGCGTGCCGCGGTGACCCGAATCACGAAGCGTGGTTCCCGTATCCGTCGCAGGATTTCGACTATGCCCGCGAGGTCTGCGCAGGCTGCCCGATCCGGGTGGCCTGCGGTGAATTCGCCGCTCGCACCGATCAATCCGGTGTCTGGGGCGGCCATGAATTCGACCGTGGTCGGATGATCCGCGAGTAACCGAATGCCGGTGCCGTAACCAGCCGGTGTAAGCCGGGACCCGAACTCCCGGCTTACACCGGTTTGACGGGCGGTTTGGTGTCGGACGTCTCGATCGATGCCACACCCGCTCGGCAAATCTCACGTGAACATACACTTGATCTCGTGGGCACTCATCGCAGCGGAACCCGATCACGGGGGGTCAGCAAAGGTCCGGTTATCGCAGTGGCGGCCGTCGTGCTGCTAGTCGCGGGCGTGTTCGCCTGGAACAAGCTGAGCAACAGGGCCGCCGATCGGGACAGCGCCGCCGCAGCGGAGTGCGTGGAAGGGCCCGCAACGCTGTACGTCACAGCCGACTCGGACATTGCGCCCTCGGTGCGCACGATCGCCGACGGCTACAACGCGACCAATCCGCGCATCCGTGATCACTGTGCGAAGGTCGAGGTGACCGCCCAACCGTCCGCGGCAATGGTGGCGGCCTTCACCGCGAACGCGCCGTGGAACCAGCAGCTCGGACCCCAGCCCGCGCTGTGGATCGCCGACTCGCTGCGCTCCATCGAATCCATGCGGACACCAGGTCTGATCGAGGGCAATCCGGCGCCGGTCGCGGTCAGCCCGATCGTGCTCGCCGTCCCGGAAGACCTGGGCCGGGCGCTCGACGAAGCCAAGGTCACCTGGTCAGATCTGCCACGCCTGCAACAGGGTTCGCTTGCCGAGCTCGGCCTGCCCGACTGGGCCGGACTGCGCATGGCGCTGCCGCCGGGCGACGCGACGCTGGCCGCGGCCGCCGCGGTCGGCTCGACCGTGTCCGGCACCGATCCACTCTCCGATCAGGCAGCGCAGTCCGGCCAGGTGGTGTCCGCGATCTCCCTGCTCGCCGCCAAAGCACCCGAGGCTCAGGACACTACGATGGCACTGGCCGCCGTCGCGGGCGCGCCCCAACCGGCAGACGCGCCCGTTCATGTGGTGGCCACCACCGCGCAGCAGGTCAGGGCGCAGGGCGGACTCGCAACGTTCAGCCCCGCCGGTGCTGCGCCGGTGGCCGACCACCCGGCCGCATTGATGTCGGGACCCTGGGTGGACAAGACCCAGAACCTGATCGCAGGGATATTCGCCGACTACCTGCGCACCCCACAGCAGGCACAGACCTTCGCCGCCGCAGGCTTCGCTGCCGCACCGGCCACCGCGACCGCCGTGCCATCCCGTGGCGCGCTGGACAAGGTGCGCGCCACCCTCGCCAACCCGGTTCTCGGCGTGCAGTCGACGGTGCTGCTCGATGTCTCCGCCTCGATGGGCACCACCGACGGCTCGACCACCCGACTCACGAATGTCCTCGGCGCACTCACCTCGACGATGAATGTCATGCCGCCGGACTTCGGCCTCGGTGTCTGGACCTTCGGCAAAAATCTCGACGGCGCCGCTCCGTACAGGGTCGAGGCGGTCACCGCACCACTCACCGTCGACCAGCGAACCGCTCTCACCACGGCGCTGAATACCCTGAGCCCCACCGAATCCCGCACCGACCAGGCGTACCCGTCGCTACTGGCCGCCTATCGCGCGGCGGTCCAGGGCTACACCGCGGGCCGGACCAATTCGGTCCTCCTGATCACCGACGGCCCCGACGACGACTCGACGATCACCGGCACCAAACTGATCGCAGACCTCGGCAATGCCATGGATAAATCCCGCCCGGTCCGCATCGACGTCATCGTCATCGGCGGCAACGGCACCGAAACCCTGCAAACCGCCGCCCAGCGCACCGGCGGTACCTACACCCGCCTGGCCAGCTCCGACGACATCAGCTTCGGCACCGCCACGGTGCGCGCGCTGACCACCCCCTGAATCCAGCTCGCCCCTCATCGCTGAGCGCCCAGACCGCCGACGATCGGTTCGGGCATCCGCGCGGCACGATCCGCGCCACAGCGCGCTCAGCTGCCGCAGTTGTCCTCGGAGCGAGGACGCTCGCCCGGTTCCCGGCAGCAGCCGAACCCGTTGCGGCACAACAAACGAACAGATGCTGACGCCATACCGGCCCGACCTCCGAGGAGAGGATGCGGGCCGGTATGGCGGTGGTCAGTCGGCGTACGCCTCCAGCGGCGGGCAGGAGCAGACCAGGTTGCGGTCGCCATAAGCACCGTCGATACGGCGAACCGACGGCCAGACCTTGCCACGGTCGGGGGTCAGACCGTGCGGGAACACCGCGACCTCCCGGCTGTAGGGGTGATCCCATTCGCCGACGAGGCACGCCGCAGTGTGCGGTGCGCCGCGCAATGGGTTGTCTTCCACCGGCCACACGCCGGCCGCTACCTTGTCGATCTCATCGCGGATCGAGGTCATCGCGAGGATGAACTCGTCGAGTTCGGCCAGGTTCTCGCTTTCGGTCGGTTCCACCATCAGGGTGCCTGCGACCGGGAAGCTCATGGTCGGGGCGTGGAAACCATAGTCCGCCAGACGCTTTGCGACATCATCGACGGTGACGCCGGTCTGCTTGGTGATCTCGCGCAGATCCAGGATGCACTCGTGGGCGACCATGCCGTGCTCGCCGGTGTAGAGCACCGGGAAGTGCTCGTCGAGGCGGCGGGCGATGTAGTTGGCCGAGGCGATCGCGGTCAGCGTGGCCTTGCGCAGACCGTCGGCGCCCATCATCCGAATGTAGGCCCAGGTAATCGGCAGGATCGAGGCCGAGCCGTACATGGCGGCCGACACCGCGTGCGAACCGGTTTCGAGCGGATCGCCGGGCAGGTACGGCGCCAGGTGCGAGCGCACCGCCACCGGGCCGACGCCTGGACCACCGCCGCCGTGCGGGATGCAGAAGGTCTTGTGCAGGTTCAGGTGGCTCACATCGCCGCCGAAGCGACCCGGACGGGCAAGTCCGACAAGCGCATTCAGGTTCGCGCCGTCGACATACACCTGACCGCCCGCATCGTGCACCAGCGCGCACAGCTCGGCGACCTCATGCTCGTACACGCCGTGCGTGGACGGGTAGGTGATCATGATGCAGGCCAGCCGGTCGGCGTGGTCGGCGATCTTGGCGCGCAGGTCATCCAGGTCGACATCACCGTTGTCACGACACTTCACCATCTCGACGCGCAGCCCGGCCATCGCCGCGGACGCCGCGTTGGTGCCGTGCGCGCTGGACGGGATCAGGCACGTATCCCGGTGCGTGTCACCACGATCGAGGTGGTAGCGCCGGATGGCGAGCAGCCCGGCGTATTCGCCCTGACTGCCCGCGTTCGGCTGCAGGCTCACCGAGTCGTACCCGGTGATCGCCGAGAGCCAGCTCTCCAGATCGTGGATCACCCGCAACAGCCCCGGCGCATCCTCCACCGGCGCGTACGGATGCACCCGCGCGAAGCCGGGCCAGGTAATGGCCTCCATCTCGGCGGTCGCGTTCAGCTTCATGGTGCAGGAACCGAGCGGAATCATGCTGCGGTCCAGAGCAATATCCTTGTCCGACAGCCGCCGCAGATATCGCAACATCGCGGTCTCGGTGTGGTAGTTGGTGAAGGCCGGGTGCGTGAGATATTCGGAGGCGCGGGTCTCGATCGATCCGCCCGCGGCCGGGGCCGACGCCTCGGAAGACAGTGCGGTACCGAAGGATTCGAGCACGGCGGCGACATGCGCCGCGGTGGTGGCTTCGTCGCAGGCGATGCCGATGTGATCGGCGTCCACCAGTCGCAGGTTGATGCCACGCGACTTCGCCTTCGCCACAACGGCTTCCGCGCCGCCGGGCACGTGCACCAGCACGGTGTCGAAGAAGTTGTCGTGCACGACAGCGCCGTCGAGTCCGGCGGCGATGGCCCGTGCATGGCCGTGCACCCGCCGCGCGATCTCCCGCAACCCGTCGGGACCGTGATAGCTGGCGTACATCGCGGCAAGGATGGCGAGCAGCACCTGGGCGGTACAGATGTTGGAGGTCGCCTTTTCACGGCGAATGTGCTGTTCACGGGTCTGCAGTGCGAGCCGGTAGGCGACCGAACCGTCCGCGTCGACGGAGACGCCGACCAGCCGGCCCGGCAACTGCCGCGCATGCTTGGAGTGCACCGACAGATATCCGGCGTGCGGTCCGCCGAAGCCCATCGGCACGCCGAACCGCTGTGTGGTGCCGAAGCAGGCGTCCGCGCCCTGCTCCCCCGGCGGCGTGATCAGCGTCAGCGCGAGCAGATCGGCACCGACGGCGACCAGCGCACCGCGCTCGTGCGCCGCCTCGATCAGCGGCGCCCAGTCCACCACCCGGCCCGACGCACCGGGAATCTGCACCAGCACACCGAAGAACTCGCCGTCGGGCAGACCGCAGGAGAGGTCGGCCTCGACAATCTCGATGCCGAGCGGCTCGGCCCTGGTGTACAGCACGGTCTTGGTCTGCGGGAAAAGGTCGGTGTCGATGAGCAGTCGCTCGGACTTCGACCGGCCCGCCCTGCGCAGCAGCGTCATCGCCTCGGCAGCCGCGGTGGCCTCGTCGAGCATGGAGGAGTTGGCGACCTCCATACCGGTCAGATCCGACACCATGGTCTGGAAGTTGAGCAGCGCTTCGAGACGGCCCTGGCTGATCTCGGGCTGGTAGGGGGTGTAGGCGGTGTACCAAGCCGGATTCTCCAGCAGGCTGCGCACCAGTACCGGCGGGGTCAACGTGTCGTAGTAGCCGAGGCCGATCATCGAGGTGGCGACGGTGTTCGAATGGGCGAGCTCGGCCAGCTCGGTGAGCACCTCGTGCTCGGTGGCCGCGGGCGGCAGCACATCGAGACCGGAGCCGTCGAGGATGCTCGCGGGCAAGGCGGCGGTGGCGAGCTCGTCGAGCGAACCGACGCCGACGAGGTCCAGGATCCGGGCGAGTTCGTCCCGGTCGGGTCCGATATGGCGGTCGGCGAATGATCGAGTCACGGCAGCAGCTCCCAAGGTCGGGCGGGTCGACCAACGCGGTCGACGGATACCAGCCCTCCCCCTCTGTCGTGGAGCCTGAGAGATTCGGGGTGCGACCCCTTTCCCCATGGGCGGGCGACCGTGCGCTGTCTGCAGCGGTCACCACTTTCCAGAGGCGTCGAAGCCCGTACGGTCCCTGTTGCCTGAGAGGTTGACGGGGAGGTGCTGCTCCTTCGGCGCCCGGACTCTTCTGAAGACCGGGACTCTCCCGCACGGCGGCGACGCACCGCTAGTTTATGCCGCGCGCACAACGAACCGCGCCACCGGACCCCGGATGGCGGTGTCGCCCTCGTCACTTTCCGCAGAAAGCAAAGTGCCCGCCGCAGGCGACGGGCACTCCCACAGAATCTCTAGCCGGTCTTCTGGTTCATCCGCGCCTTGCGCCGGAACGACAGTTCGTCCTCGGGGCGCTCGCTCGCGCTGCCGCTGACGGCCCGCTCGGCTGGGAAGTTGGCGATTGCGCCGGTCAACTCGCGCATTGCACCGCTCACCGCGATGCCGAAAACGCCCTGCCCACCCTGCAGTAAATCAACTACCTCCTCGGCCGAGGTGCATTCGTACACCGAGGTGCCGTCGGAGAACAGTGTGATGCCCGCCAAGTCCTGCACGCCGCGACTGCGTAAGTGATCGACCGCGATGCGGATGTTCTGCAGCGAGATCCCCGCGTCCAATAGTCGCTTCACGATCTTCAGGACCAGAATGTCCTTGAACGAGTACAGCCGCTGACTGCCCGAACCCGCGGCGCTCCGGATGGACGGCACGACCAGACCGGTGCGCGCCCAGTAATCGAGCTGCCGATAGGTGATCCCGGCTACCTGGCATGCGCTGGGAACGCGGTAGCCGACAAGATCGTCAGGTACCGAATCGTCCGGGAACAGGCCTGGCTGTACCACTCCCTGCGATTGCTCTGCCACTGACCACTCCCTTGCTTCGCCGATGCCTTGGCCTCATCAATGTCCCGGCTCCGTTGACCACATACACCCAGTCATAACGGACGTGGCCCAACTATCGAGGTTACTCCCTCTGATTGTCCCGGGAGCGGCATCGTCCGACCAAACGCGACGCGCGGTAAGAGTCTCGACCTGTAGTTGAGGTCTAGAAGAAAGTTCGAAATCCCTCAGCTGTCAGTGGCTTTGAAGTCATCGGGCGAAACCGACTCGAGGAACTCCTTGAACTTCTCGACCTCGTCCTCGCGCTCGTCCGGCATGACCAATCCGGCTTCCTCGAGGACCGGTTCCTCGGCATAGATCGGGCAACCGACCCGCAACGCGATCGCTACCGAATCCGACGGCCGCGCCGAAACCCGTAGATCGTTCTCGAAGACCAGATCCGCGTAGAAAGTGCCCTCTTGCAGATCCACGATCCGCACTTCCTTCAGGGTGTGCCCGAGGTCGGTGATCAGGATCTTGATCAGATCGTGGGTCAATGGACGAATCGGGGTCACCCCCTCCTGTTCGAGCACGATCGCAGTCGCCTCGGCCTGTCCGATCCAGATCGGTAGATACCGATCGCCGGACGCCTCACGGAGCAACAGCACGGGCTGGTTCTGTGGCTGCTCGACACGAATGCCGATCACGCGCATTTCACTCATGCCTGCGCCTCGCTAACGCTCAGCTCCGGCATGCGCGAAGCACCCTGTGACATGATTCGCTCGCTGCGCTCACTCATCGCACTGCCTCCCAATACCTCCGCCGGCCACCCGGCATGACTACCGCAGAGCTCGCCGTACCACCGAGTCTAAGCGAACGGGAAGGGGTCGAGCGATCCGTGTGCACAGCCGAAATCTCCGTGTTGTCGGAGTGGAACCCGCTACGGCCGTGACAAGCGACGACGCACCGAAGACTCAGCCGCCGAGCGAGTTCCGCACCGACGCTTTCACCAGGCAGGTGTGCAGGGTCAGCGACAGCGCGGCAAGCTCGCGCACGGTCTCCTCTGCGCGGGCGCGGGCGCCCGCGTCGCGACTCTTGGCGATCGGGGCGGCGATCTGGGCAACCAGCGCCGCTTCCCGGTCCGCGGCGAGCTTGAAGGCGCGCAAGTGCCGCGCCTCCAGACCGAATTCCGCCATCGCCTTGGCGGTCCGTGCGAGCGTCACCGCCTCGGCGTCGAAGAAGCCCGCGGCGCCGGGGGTGATCAGATTCGCCCGAATCAGGTCGTTCAAGAACTTCTCGTCGATGTTGGCCTGCGTCAGCAGATCGGCACGGGTGAGCCGGATTTCGTGATCGAATCGCAGCTCGTCCGGCGAGACCTCACCGGGCACGACACCCAGCCTGCGCGGCGCGCTGACAGTCGCGCCGCGCGCGGCCCGACCATTCTCGGACGGTGTGGCGAGCTCGTTGTCACGGACGGCGTGCGCCCGGGCGCGGGCTTCCCGCACACCGAGCGTCGCCGCACCGCTGTCGATCGCTTCGAGCTGCTCCTTGATCACCTTCAACGGCAGGTACTGGTCGCGTTGCGCGGTCAGTACGAACCTGAGCCGTTCACAGTCGGCAATCGAGAATCTGCGGTATCCAGACGGAGTGCGCTCCGGCCGGATCAGACCCTCGGCCTCGAGGAAACGGATCTTCGAGATGGTGATGTCCGGGAAGTCCGGCCGCAGCAGGTCCAGCACGGAGCCGATCGACATGCCTCCGCGCGCCCACTGCGCCGCGCCCGTCATAGCATCGAGTCTTTCATGAAGCCGCGTTCTTCCCTGCCAACACGGCCGTCACGAGGACCCGTGCCGTATGCGTCATAGACTGCCAGCACCCGCAGACGACTCGTTCACCTGGGCGCGCGGGCCGGTGAGGAAGACGAGACGGAACTTTCCGATCTGCACCTCGTCACCGTTCTGCAGCTCCGAGGAGTCCACCGGCTCCCGATTGACGTAGGTGCCGTTGAGGCTGCCCACGTCGACCACCTGGAAGGAATCGTCGTCCTGCCGGAACTCGGCGTGCCGACGGCTGACGGTGACGTCGTCGAGAAAGATGTCACTGTCGGGATGGCGACCCGCCGACGTGGTCGGCTGATCCAGCAGGAACCGCGAGCCGGCATTCGGTCCGCGCTTGACGACCAGGAGAGCCGCACCAACCGGCAGACCCTCGACCCCTTGGACCGGCTGCTCACCGGTCGGCTCCCCGGAGCGCGACGCGTCGACCTCGTTCAGGAAATCCGCGCGGAAGACCGACGTCGTCTCGGCCGCGGTCTCCCCGTAACCCGGGTCTTTGTTCTCGCTCACCGTTTCTCTCCTCCTCGAACCTGATTATCCGTGCAAGCAGGTGCTGCCTTCACCGCCACGACCTGGGATCGTTGACGCTAGAACACCGGATCAGCTCACCGGCACATCTGTTGGCATTGACCGTACCCTGCCAGGGCGTACCCGTGCAGGTAGAACCGGGAAGGCTGATTCAGCCCCCGATAACTCCTTGATAACCTGCGGCATCCAGCAGCTCGCCAAGTGCAGCATCCAGGGTTGCCGGGTCGGCCAGTTCGAGCTCGAACAGCCACCCTTCGCCGAACGGATCGGTGTTCAGCGTCTCCGGCTTCTGCACCAGATCCTCGTTCACCGCAACAACTTTCGCGGCCAACGGAGCGTAGATATCGGACACGCTCTTGGTCGACTCGACCTCGGCGATGCTCTCGCCCGCGGCCGCATCCCGATCTGCCTCCGGCAGCTGCACGAACACGACGTCACCGAGTTGAGACTGGGCGTAATCGGTGATGCCCACCCGAACCCGTGTCGGGCTGATCCGTTGCACCCACTCGTGCTCTTCGGTGTAGCGCAGATCCTCGGGGGTCTGGGTCACAGGCCGTCCTTTCCGTCGGGAACCTTCACGCAAACTCTAATCGCTATGTGGACCGGTGCGGCACAGACGGTATCGCTCGCGCGACCGCGACGGCCTTCCCGGTGTAGAGGACACCGGTCCACACATACACCGCCGTACCCCAGACCAGGAATGCCCCGCCGAAGGCCCGACCGAAACCTGCCAGCGCCCAATCCATCTGACCTGCAAGCAACCAGGGCAATGCGGACATCAACGCGAAGGTAGCCGCTTTGCCCAGGTAGATCACCTCCGGCGGGTCGAGTGCGCGGCGTTTGTACACCGAAAGCGTCAGCGTGAGCAACAGATCACGACCGACCAGGATCACCGCGACCCACCATGGGATGAGCCCGCGGATCACGAAAGCGGCCAGTGTCGTCACCAGGTAGAGCCGGTCCACGAACGGGTCGAGCAGCGCACCGAGGCGCGAGGACTGGTCTAGCAGCCTGGCCAGCTTGCCGTCCAGGAAGTCGGTGACGCCACTGGCGACCAGCAGCGCGAACGCCCAGCCGTCGGCCCGCTCGACCAGCAGAAGCCACAGGAACAGCGGCACCCCCAGGAGGCGCAGCACGCTCAGTGCATTGGGGACGGTGAGGATGCGGTCGGCGAAGATGCCGCCCGCCGCGCCGTCATTGCCGGAGCCGGCGCGCTCGCCCGGCTCCGTGGTCCCCGATTCCGTTGTCACCGCCCGTGCATACCGCACCGACCCCCGCCGGCGCCATCCGGGCACGCCGGTTGCGACCACATCGGCACGGCGGCATGCTATGGATTCCGTCGCATCCGACCCGGTGACAGAATGACTGTGCAAACATCTCATCCGTTATTCGGTCAGTGAGAGGAAGTCATGCCCGCATTCGACTACGACGTGGTGGTGATCGGTTCCGGGTTCGGCGGCAGTGTGAGCGCGCTGCGGCTGACCGAGAAGGGGTATCGGGTCGGTGTGCTCGAGGCGGGGAGACGGTGGAATGCCGAGGACATCCCGAAAACGAATTGGGATGTGCGCAACTCGATCTGGGCGCCGCGACTCGGCCTGACCGGTCCGCAGCGGATCAGCATCCTCGGCAAGTGCGCGGTGTTCTCCGGCGCCGGGGTCGGTGGCGGCTCGCTGATTTACGGCAACACCCTCTACGAGCCGCTGCCGAACTTTTATACCGATAAGCAGTGGTCACACATCACCGACTGGAAATCCGAGCTCGCGCCGTACTACGACCAGGCACAGCGCATGCTCGGCGTAGCGCCCAATCCACGGATGACCCCGGCCGACGAAGTGATCAAGGAGATCGCCGAGGACCTCGGTGTCGGCCACACCTTCCATCCGACCGATGTGGGGGTGTTCTTCAATGAGGACGACCCGGGTACCGAAGTCGACGATCCCTATTTCGGCGGCGCGGGCCCACGACGGCGCGGCTGTGTGCACTGCGCGCAATGTTTCACCGGCTGCCCCAACAACGCGAAGAACACCACACCTACGAACTACCTCTACCTGGCCGAAAAGGCCGGCGCCGAGGTCCGCCCACTCACCACAGCTACCGCGGTGCGGCCGCTCCCGGAGGGCGGCTACGCGATCGATACCGTGCGTTCGGATCGCTGGATCCGCAAGGAGCGCACAACCTTCACCGCCGAACAGGTCGTCTTCGCCGGCGCCGCGCTCGGCACCCAGAAGCTGCTGCACAAGATGCGCGACGAGCACGTGCTGCCCAACCTCTCGCCGCGCCTCGGCGAACTGACGCGCAGTAACTCCGAGGCCATCCTCAATGTGGTCAGTCGCGCACGCCACGATTTCGCCGAGGGCATCGCGATCACCTCCTCGATCCATCCGGAGGCCGACACCCATATCGAGGTGTGCCACTACGGCAAGGGGCAGAACGCCCTGTTCCCGATGTCGGTGCCGATCGTCGACGGCGGCGCGTTCCGGTTCCTGCGCTTCCTGCTGGCGATCGTGTTGCATCCCTTGGTGTTCCTGCGCAGTCTCAATGCCAGGCACGCGTCGGAGAAGTCGGTAATCCTGCTGGTGATGCAGTCGCTGGACAACTCGCTGACCTCCTTCCGCAAGCGCGGGCAGCTCAAGACCAAGGCGGGTACCGGCGAACCGAACCCGACCTGGATTCCCTTGGCCCACGATGTCGGCCGCCGTTTCGGCGCGAAGGTCAACGGTGACACCCACGGCCTGATCATGGACGTGCTCAACATCCCGGCAACCGCGCACTACATCGGCGGTTGCGTCATCGGCGAGAGCGCCGATACCGGGGTGGTCGACCCGTATCAGCGGGTGTACGGGCATCCCGGGCTGCATATCGCGGACGGCTCGGCAGTGACGGCCAATCTCGGCGTCAACCCGTCGCTGACCATCACCGCACAGGCCGAGCGGGCAATGGCGTTCTGGCCCAACAAGGACGAGGCGGACCCCCGCCCGGCGCTCGGCACCACCTACCAGCGAATCACCCCAGTAGCGCCGAACCATCCGGCCGTCCCCGGCGCGGCGCCCGGCGCGCTGCGTCTGCCGATCACTCCGGTCGACCCGGGAGTTCCGGCCAACTGAACAGCCGTCCCGACGCTGCGCTCCCCCGGCACAGGGCGGGCGACGGGACGTGGCCGACGTGGCGAATCCGACAAGACCAGGCGGTTCCATACCGGCTAGCGTGGGATGTTGTGTCCAACAGTGGTATCGACCTTCGCACCTACGTGTCCGCCGACGAGGTGCTGGCCCGCGGCCGTATGCAGCGCCAGCGGGTTCCGGTCACCGCTCGTGACCGCGCGGCCACCTGGGCCACGCGTCCGAGCGTGCTCGAATTCATCGAGGCGAGCAATGCGGGTCGGCTGTCGCATCTGACGCCGTTGCGCATCGGCCGCATGCTCGCCACCCCGTTCACCTTCTACCGTGGCGCGGCCGGGCTGATGGCCGCCGATCTGGCAGGCAGCCCGGACAGCGGGCTGGCCGCGCAGATCTGCGGCGACGCGCATGCCGCGAACTTCGGCCTGTACGGCACGCCGCGCGGCGAAATCATCATGGACATCAACGATTTCGATGAAACCATCGTCGGGCCGTGGGAGTGGGACCTGGAACGACTCGCGGCGAGTCTGGTGCTCGCGGGCCGCGAGGGTGGCGCCGACGAGGACAACTGCTACCAGGCGGCACGCGACGCGGCGACCTCTTACCGGCTCGCGGTCACCCAGTTGGCGCAGCTGCCGTTCATGGAATCGTGGACCGCGCTGCCCGACGAATCGGTGATCAGCAAGGCCAGAGCCGACGATCTGCTCGACGACTTCAAGAAGGCTGCGAAGAAGGCGCGCAAGAACACCAGCGCCAAGGTGGTGGCGAAGTGGACCGAGCACTTGGAGGATCACGAAACCGGCATCAGCAAGCACCGATTCGTCAGCGACCCACCGATTCTCACCCACGTCGAGGCTGCGGTCGCCGCAGCTGTCACCGAAGGCCTGGAACGGTACACCGACACGTTGCGCGAGTCCCGCCGGAATCTGATCGCCCGATTTGCCGTGTCCGACATTGCCTTTCGGATCGTCGGCACCGGTAGTGTCGGGTTGCACAGCTATGTCGCGCTGCTGCACGGCAATGACGGAGAGGCACTGGTGCTCCAGGTGAAACAGGCGAACCCGTCCGCGCTCGCCCCGTTCCTGGACGCGCCGTCGCCGCGACATGAGGGGGAACGAATTGTGCAGGGCGCCAGGCTTGTTCAGTCCGAGAGTGACATCCTGCTCGGTTGGACCACACTCGAGTTGCCCACGGGTGCGCTACCGTTCGTCGTGCGCCAATTCCGTAACCTCAAAGGCGATATCGATCCCGCGGGCCTGCCGTCGAGCGATCTCGACGACTACGGCAGGCTCGCAGGCGCCCTGCTCGCTCGCGCACATTCGCGGTCGCTCGATCCGCGGCTGGTGGCGGGCTATCTGGACGGTGACGATCGTTTCGACGACGCGGTCGCCCGCTTCGCGGTCCGCTACGCCGACCGCACCGAGGAAGACCACAGCGCGTTGGTCGCCGCGGTGCACGCCGGAAAGGTCGTCGCCGAACAGCCGCAGTAGATCTCGTGCCCAACACGCCGTGTCTGGCCGCAGGCGCAGCGAACCGGGCCCGGGTGCTCGTATCCTTTCCACTATCGAGTGTCGACGTGAAGGGCGGTCGTGAATGCTCGTGCGAGTGCAGAATCCGGCAGGCACCAACGCCGAACGGGCGTTGATCGACTGGCTGCGCACCTGGAAGGACCCGGCAAGCCCGCACGGTGTCGCGACGATCAACTGCAGTCTGTTCCACAAGGATCGGCTGCACCAGTTCGACGCTGTGGTCTGGACACCGACCAGTTGCGTGGTGATCGAGGCCGAGGCGCTGGTCGCCCGCCAAGACGGCGTGCTGGAAATCCCGCTCAACGGCGCATGGACGATCTCGGGTGAGCCGGTCGCCATGGAGGGCCGGGATCGGCGCACTCCACTGGAGAAGTCGCGCGAGCACACCTTCGCCCTGCAGACCTGGCTGGCCGCGCGCGGCCTCGGCCAGCGCGCGGTGCACGGCGTCGCGCTGATCGTCCCGTTGCGCGGTGCCGCGCTGAAGGTACAGCAGGCGTGGAGCGACCCGAGCTTCGATGTGATCCTCGGTACCGACCCCGGCAGGTTGCGCCACTATTTCGACGCCCTGGCCGAGAGCGAGAAGCAGCTGTGGACGGCCAATGATGTCGCGGTGGCCTTCCGCAGCCTGGGCATCCTGCCGTATCTGCCCGCGCCGCAGGAATTGCTGAACGAGGGGTTCATCGGCCCGATCGACATCACCCTCTGGCACGGCGGCCCCCAGCAGGCCCAGGCCGAGGCCTATGCCGAGGAACTGGCGATGGCCGAGCGGGAAGCGCACTCGCCCGCCCTGGTGATCGAAGCGCCGTGGTACAGCCCGTGGAAGCTGTATCCGCGAGAGTCGGGCGATATGGACCTCGGTAGGGCGTTCATGCGGATCACGCTGGCGATCGGTATGGTCATCGGCCTCGCGTGGGTTCTCTGGTTCGTCGTCACCGCGATCCTGACCTACGGGCCCGGCTGATCAACTACGACCGCTGGTTATCGTCGTCGGCGTGAGCACTACACGACAGGCACTCGGTTGGCCTACCACATTCCGGCTGGGCCTGGTGTTGCTGTGTGCTGTGGTCACGGTGAGTCTGCCGCTGAGTTTTCCGCACGACGACGGGCCGACCGACCTCGATCGCGACCTTGCCGCGCCGATCCACTCGGCGCTCGACAGCCATCCCGGCGTGTACCAAACCCTCCTGATCCCGAGCAACGGCTACATCGTGATACCACTGCTGCTCGTGGCCGCCTGCTGGTTCGCCTACCGCGGCCGGTGGTGGCGTGCGGCAACGATGGTCGTGGTTCCCGAGCTCGCCGTCGCGGTCAACAGTTGGTTGCTCAAACCGCTGTGGGAGCGGCCGCTGCACGATTACCTCGCGTATCCGAGCGGACACACGGTGCACTTGGTCGCGGTGGCCACTGCCTTCGTGCTGCTGACCGATGCGCCGAGGGCGCGGGCGACAACACTCGGGTCAAGTGTGCTCGCCATGCTCTGCGCGGCTGTCGGCATGATCGGTCTCGGCTATCACCTACCGACCGACATCCTCGGCGGTGCGGCCGCCGCGATCGCCATGGTCACCGCGCTGTGCTCGCCGGCCGATCGGTTTCTCCTGCGGACCGAACGCGTACACCCGGCGGCGCGGCTGCACGCCTAGCGACCCAGCCCCAAGCCGCGACCGTCCTCTATACCGGCGCCTCGCTGCGGCCCGCCCGATCGAAGACGCTCGCGTCCGACAGCAGCGCCGCACGCAACATCCCTTCCGGCACACCCATGCCTTCGACGAGCGTGAGTGCGTCCGGGCGCAGCCGGTCGACCAGCTCGTTGACTCCCCTGCGCACGGCCTTGGCGCGTTCGACCGACATGAACCGGTGCATGATGAACCAGGCCGAATTCTCCTCGAGCATCGAGTACGCGAACAGATCGCAGACCGTCTCGGCGAGGTCGCGTGCCGCCGGATCCTCGATGCCCGCAATACCTTCGATGAATTCCTCGAGAATCAACCGATCGATGTGCGCGGCGCCCGCGGCGAGGATGTGGTCCTGCGCGTTGTTGAACGCTTCGAACGGAGTCGTGTCCTTCGCGCGTGCGCGCAGCCGGTGGCCTGCGGTGCGCACCAAATAGTCCTCACGGTCGGCGAACAGCTGCAACTGCACCGAGCGGCGTGACACATCGGCCTCGTCGACGGTGTCGTCACCGCGGTCGCGCAGTGTCTGGATCAGTTGGCGCACACCCGAACGCTTGCGCACCACGTCACCGGCCATGGTCGCGGCGAAGCGCACCCAGCCGAGCGCATCGAGCTCACGAATCTCGTCCGAATAGGCGGTGAGCAGTTCCTTGGCCACCAGCTGGGTCAGCACGACATTGTCGCCCTCGAAGGTGGTGAACACATCGGTGTCGGCTTTGAGCGTGACCAGCCGGTTCTCGGTGAGATAGCCTGCGCCGCCGCAGGCTTCGCGGCACTCCTGGATGGCGCGGGTCGCATGCCTGGTCTGCGCGACCTTCAGGCCCGCGGCCCGCGTCTCCAGCGCCCGCTGCGAGCCGGGGTCCAGGTCCTGACCGGTCTGCACGAGATGCATACGGCGCACCAGATCGTTCTGCGCGAAGGCCAGCGCGTAGGACCGGGCGATCAACGGCAGCAACCGACGCTGGTGACTGCGGTAGTCGAGCAGCAGCGTCTCCTGGCCGGTGTCCGGGTCGGAGAACTGACGCCGCTCGAGCGCGTACCTCGTCGCGATGCTCAGCGCGACCCGCGCACCGGCGGCCGCGGCGCCGCCGACGCTCACTCGACCGCGCACCAAGGTGCCGAGGGTAGTGAAGAAGCGTCGGCTCGGATTCTCGATCTCGGTGTCGTAGGCGCCGTCCGGAGCTACATCGGCGAATCGGTTGAGCAGGTTCTCCCGTGGCACCCGTACCTGGTCGAACACGATGCGCCCGTTGTCGACACCGGGCAGCCCGCCCTTGAGCCCGTCGTCGTAGGTGGTGACGCCGGGCAGATCATTGCCGTGCTCGTCCCGGATGGGGACAAGCAGACAGTGCACGCCACGGCTCTCGCCCTGGGTGATCAGCTGCGCGAAAACCGCTGCCATCCTTGCATGTTCGGCCGCACCGCCGATGTAGTCCTTGCGCGCCGACGGCGTCGGCGAGTGCACGACGAATTCCTGGGTGTCCGGATCGTAGGTTGCGGTCGTCTCGAGGTTGGCGACGTCGCTACCGTGCCCGGATTCGGTCATCGCGAAACAACCGAGCAGATCCAGCGACAGCAGCGCCTTGACCACATCGCGGTGGCGTTCGGTGCCGAGGTTCTCCACGGCACCGCCGAACAGGCCCCACTGCACACCCGATTTCACCCACAGTGACAGGTCCGCGTATGCCAGCATCTCCAAGGCGACGACGGCCGCGCCGGGTTCTCCGGTACCGCCGTTCTCCAGCCGGAAGCCACGCTCGGCGATCCCCATGGTCGCGATGGCCCGCATCTGGTCGAGGACCCGCGCCCGCGCTGCCTTGTAGTCGAGGTAGGGGTCTCCGGCGAATTTCTCGTCCGCGAGCCGGCCGCGGGCCTCTTCCCGGACCGCGCCCCATGGTCCGTCGAGTGCTGCGCGAAGGTGATCTGCCGTCGAGGCGGTGCCGGTAGTCATCACTCGACATTAGCCCGCCCCGGTCCGGGCAAACCGTGACAGTTGACACGACATCCCGCGCGAACTCTTGCCTCTCGTTGAACGAGTGTTTAAGATGTTGAACATGCGTTTAATCGAGGAGCCCTACCGCAAAGACCCGCCGAGATAGAATTCGCCGTGACACAGACCTCAGATCTCACGACCGCCGCCCGAATTCGCGATGCCGCGATCGAGGTGTTCGGTGAGCACGGATTCCAGGTCGGAGTTCGTGTCATCGCCGCCGCCGCCGGCGTTTCCCCCGGATTGGTGAACCATCACTTCGGCTCCAAGGACGGCCTGCGGGCCGCCTGTGACGAGCGAGTGCTGGAGCTGACCAGGAATGAGAAGGCCAAGGCGACCACTGCACCGAGCATCGCGAAAGGCATGCTCACCGCGCTGGCCGACATCGAGGAATACGGACCGCTGGTCGCCTACATGGTGCGCAGCCTGCAATCGGGCGGCCCACTGGCCGAATCCCTTTTCGAGCACATGGTTTCCGATGCTGAGGTGTACATCCAGGCCGGAGTCGACGCCGGCAGCATCAAGCCGAGCCGAGACCCGGCTGCGCGCGCCAGATATCTGATGATGCTCAACCTCGGCGCGACCCTGCTCTACGTGCAGATGCGTCAACAACGAGGCGAGAAGCTCGACTTCCGCAAGATCACCCGTGAGCTCACCGAAGAGCTCACACCACCTGCCCTGGAGTTCTACACCCAGGGCCTACTCACCGACCCCTCGATTTTGGACACACTCACCAAGGAGACCTGATGTCCGACATCATCGAAGTTCATGATCTGCACAAGAACTTCGGCCACTTCACCGCGCTCGACGGACTCGATCTCACGGTCAGCGAAGGTGAAATCCACGGCTTCCTCGGCCCCAACGGGGCCGGCAAGTCGACCACGATCCGCATCCTGCTCGGCATCCTGCGTGCCAGCTCAGGGAAAGTCGCGCTGCTCGGCCGCGACCCGTGGGCCGATGCGGTCGCCCTACATAGCGAAATCGCTTATGTACCAGGTGATGTCACACTATGGCCGTCGCTCTCCGGCGGCGAAACCATCGACCTGCTCGCCAGAATGCGCGGCGGCATCAACGAACAGCGGCGCACCGAGCTGATCGGACGGTTCGACCTGGATCCGCGCAAGAAGGCGCGGACCTATTCGAAGGGCAACCGGCAGAAGGTCGCGTTGATCTCGGCGCTCGCCTCCGACGTGCGCCTGCTGCTGCTCGACGAGCCGACCTCGGGTCTGGACCCGTTGATGGAGCAGGTATTTCGTGAATGCGTCGCGGAAGCCAACCAGCGCGGCACCACAGTCCTGTTGTCGAGCCACATCCTGTCCGAGGTCGAGGTGCTGTGCGATCGGGTGACCATCATCCGGGCCGGCCGCACCGTGGAGAGCGGCTCGCTGGCGGCTATGCGACACCTCTCGCGCACCTCCATCACCGCCGAATTGCTCGGCAACCCAGGCGATCTCACCCGCATCCCCGGCGTCGAGGATGTCGAACTCGACGGTTCGACACTGCGCTGCCAGGTGGAGGGTGAGCACCTCGGCGAGTTGATCCGAGTGCTCGGCGACACCGGCGTACGCAGCCTCGTCAGCGCGCCGCCGACGCTGGAAGAACTGTTCATGCGGCACTACCACGTCGACGGCAACGACTCGCGGACCGCCGCCACGCATTCCGGAGAGAAGGTGCGAGCATGACCACCATCACCGCCGGCAGGCACCACGCGGCCCCGGCCGTGCGCGGCTCGGCCGACTTCGCCGGTACCGCCGAGTTGCTTCGCCTCTATCTGCGCCGCGACCGAATCGTCTTGCCACTGTGGGTACTCGCCTTCGGCATGCTGCCCGCCTTCTACGTCGCGAGCACCAAGAGTGTCTACGACACCCAAGCCGAGCTCGACAACTACGCCAAGTCCATCACCGAAAGCCCCGCACTTGTCGCCATGTACGGGCCGGTGTTCAGCACCGAACTCGGCTCGATCGCCCTGTGGAAGGCCGGGCCCTACTTCGCGATCATCGCGATCGCGACGATCCTCACCGTCATTCGGCACACCAGGGTCGAAGAGGAAACCGGACGCGCCGAGCTGGTCGGCGCGACCAGCATCGGCCGCTATGCCGGACTCACTGCAGCCATCCTGATGACCGCGGCAGGTTGTCTGGTCGCCGGAATCCTGTGCACGCTACTGCTGACCGCCAACGACCTGCCCGCCGCCGGTTCGCTAGCCTTCGGGTCGGCGCTGGCCGCATCGGGTCTGGCCTGGGCCGGTGTCGCCGCGGTCGCCGCCCAAGTCAGCACCGGCGCGCGAATCGCACGCGGCGTCGCGT